>NZ_JAYGJQ010000001.1:1699417-2039301 GCF_035013165.1 Bacteriovorax sp. PP10 | reverse complement strand
TTAACAGCGTGACTGAATACTTACGTCAGATATTTTTTGTTTAGGACCTTTCTCATCTTGAATTGTAACCCGAAGGCTACAAAATCTTTTATCTCTATTAGAATTTTAAAGAACAATTTTTTACCAACAGCGAAATGTTTCGTTCGCTCTAGAAGCTCGTTTGCTTGGCTGGTGAGAGGCGATAATATACAAGCCTAATTAACTCGTCAATAACTTTTTTCTTTTTATTCATCTTTTTTTTAAAAAAAATTATTTTAAATTAAAACCTGCCTTTGAAGTCGCGTCAATTAGAGCGATTTCTGCTTGTTTTAAGAACTCTGACGTCAAAGTCTGTGCTTCATCGGCAAGTGTCGCGCGAATAGTTAGAAATTTCTTATTTTCATTGGTAAAAACATCTAAAATTTCCACGTTTTTTAGCTCTTTTAATTTAACTTTTTTGCAAGAATTCAGAACCTCTGAAGCTAATGTTTCCATATTAGCAACTACAGTCCAATCAAATGTAGAATTTGGAAACTTGCTAAGAGGTTTGTATTTAGTTTTATCTTTTGCGGAGAAATTCTCGAACATAGATAGATCAAAAATACACACTGTCACATTTCCTTTGATTTTTAGATTACGTAATACCAATGGATGTACTGAGAAAACTACACCTAGGAACTTACCCATCACTCTGATGTTTTGGTATTCGAAAGGGTGATTTCCAATCCACTCTGCACTGATAAGTGGGTTCTCAAATTTAGCGTTTCTCTCTACGAATTCTGGAGTGACGTTTAATCCACTTAGTAGATTAGTTACTACATTGATCATATCTACATATGGATTTCTATCTTTATCAACGAAAACTGCACCTAGGTGAAGAGCTTCTTTAGAGAAAGTTTTTTCGTCTGCAGTATAGGCACGTCCTAGCTCGAAGAATCTAAAGCGTTCGAAATTTTTCGTGTTCACTTCACATACTTCTAGAAGGCTTGGGATAAGGCTTGGTCTCATTAGGTCATGGTCTTGTGATAATGAGTTGACTAGTTTCAATGGAGTTGTTGATGGCCATGAAACGCGCTTTAGAAGTGACTCTCCGATTAGTGGATAAGACATAACTTCGAAAGCTTTCCCTTGAAGAGTCATGAAATCGCGCACGCGACGTTGAACTTTTTGAAGTTCAGTTAACTTCACTGGCATGATTCCATCTAATGGGCTTTTTGGAATGATGTTATCGTAACCGATAATTCTTCCTACTTCTTCAATTAGATCTGCTTCTTGTTCTACGTCTTTTGTTGAACGGTAAGTTGGAACTGTGACTAATAGAGACTCGCCTTTTTTCTCTGTGTGGAAATCAAGGGCGTTTAGGATTGATAGTAAGCGCTCTTCAGTTAAGTCATAACCTAATACGGTTTTGATTTTCTTTAGAGATGTTTCTACTTTTAGAATTTTTGTTTCTGCTAGGTTTGTTCCTGCGTATTCTGCTTTTCCTACTACAATAGCTTCTGGGCAAAGTTCTAGGATTAGTTCAAGAGTTCTTAGAAGTGTGCGCTCTGTAAGATTAGAGTCTAGCGTTTTTTCGAAACGTTGAGATGAGTCTGTTCTTAGACCTAAACGTGTCGATGTACGGCGGACCATGGCCGCTTTCCAGTTAGCAACTTCGATGAAAATGTTTTTTGTTTTATCGCTAACACCTGAGTTTAATCCACCCATGATACCAGCTAATACCAGAGGGCCATTGCTATCAGAGATAACAGTGTCGCCAGCGACTAGTTTGCGGTCGACTTCATCTAGAGTTTTGAAAGTTGAATCTGCTGCTAGTTTGCTGATAACAACTTCGGATCCTTGGATTTGGTCGCGGTCGAAAATGTGTAGTGGCATTCCGAGTTCAAGCATGACGTAGTTTGAGATGTCGACGACGTTATTGATTGAGCGAAGTCCGCATGCTTTTAGGCGGGCCTTCATCCATTCTGGAGACTCTCCAACTGTAACGTTGTTCATTGATAGACCGAAGTATGAAATACCGGCGCTATCTCCGTCAAAACGAACGGCCATTGGTGATTTATCAGCAGTGAAGTTTTTCTTTAAGTTATCGCTCCACTCTTTTGTGAATTTGTTTTTTAGTGGTGTTTCGAAAATGGCTGAGAATTCGCGAGACATTCCGTAGTGACCCCATAGGTCTGGTCTGTGAGTTAGAGACTTGTTGTCGATGTCTAGAATCGTGTCTTTTTTCATTTTGAAAAAAGTCAGCATGTTCATGCCTAATGGAGCATCCGGGCCTAACTCCATGATTCCTTCTGAGTCTTCAGCGAAACCTAACTCTTCTTCAGAGCAAAGCATACCTTCAGAGAGAACTCCGCGGATTTTTTTTGCCTCTAATAAAAGACCGTTGGGAAGTTTAACTCCTAATGGTGCGTATGGGATTCTGATTCCTACTTTTACATTGCTGGCACCGCAAACAACTTTTCTGATATCAGTGTCTGAGATTTTGAATGTAACAAGGTTGAGCTTGTCAGCTTCAGGGTGTTTTTCGAAAGAAATGATTTCTGCAACGACGATTTTTTCTAAGTGTTCGCCTACAGTGATAACGTCTTCAACTTCTGCTGTTGCAAGAGTGAAACGTGTGTAGATGTCTTTAGCTGGCAAGTTTGGGACATCTGTGAAATCGCGGATCCAATCAATTGAGATAAGCATGTAGAACCTTTTATGTTTGCGGAACTCTTAAAAAGCAGTTCCATATTTTTATACATTCAAGCGAAGTAATAATGCTCCACTGGAGCATTATTTCCGCCAACTAAAATAATTTAAATTGTGAGTTGAAACGTAGGTCGCCGCTTTGAAGGTGACGGATATCATCGATTCCGTATCTCATCATGACTAAGCGATCAAGGCCCAGACCAAAAGCGAATCCGTTGTATTCGTTTGGATCAATTCCACCAGCTTTTAAAACGTTTGGATGAATCATTCCGCATGGAAGTAATTCTACCCAACCGATTTGCTTACAAACTGAACAGCCTTTTCCACCGCAGATAAGGCAGCTGATATCTAACTCGAAACCAGGTTCAACGAATGGGAAGAATCCTGGACGAAGGCGAACTTCAACGTCTTTTTTAAAGATTTCTCTTAATATTGTTTTCATAAAGTAAATTAGATTAGCGACAGAGATGTCTTTTCCAACCATCATTCCTTCAAGCTGAGTGAAAACCATTTCGTGAGAAGCGTCTGTTCTCTCTGAACGGAAAACTACACCTGGAGCAATAAATCTGAATGGTGGTTTGCGAGAAAGCATTCCGCGCACCTGAATATTACTTGTGTGAGTTCTTAATAAGAATTTTTTTGTTCCTTCTGGTGTGTTGTGTGGATCGTGGAACCAGAAAGTATCTTGCATATCGCGAGCTGGGTGATCAGCTGGAATGTTTAGAGCTTCGAAGTTGTGGAATTCGTCCTCTATATGAGGGCCGTCTAGAACATCGAATCCCATTGAAAGGAAGATGTCTTCGATTTCTTGCTGGATGATTGTTCTCGGGTGAAAACCACCGCTCTTAATAGTTTTTGTTTGAATGTTGTCAGTTAAGCTGATGTCGATTCTATCTGCTGCTAATTTTTTGTTAATTTCAACGACTTCGATTTTTGAAAGTTGAAGACCAGCTTGATCGTTGATGAAATCTTTTAGCTCATTTGCTTTAGGGCCGAAAGCTTTGCGCTCTTCAGGGTTCATATCCTTAAGAGATTTTAGCATTTCAGAAACAACGCCGGATTTACCAACGTACTCTGATTTGAGATTTAATATGTCGGCCTCTTTGTTAAGCGTTGAAAGCTTACCAAGAAAGTCCTGTTTTACTTTTTCCAGATCGTGACTCATGAAATTTTACCTTTGAAAATTGGTGGAATTTTTAAGACAAAATTTTTTCATGACGCCGTGAATTTGGCAAGGCAACAGGAGCTAAAAAAATACAATAAAAAAAGGGCAGATTATGCATCTGCCCTTTCATATATTTTAATTTGTAATCTAAATATTAAAGTTTAATGGAATTAACTTTTTTTGAGAGCTATTTCGAGTAAGCCTCTAACTCCTACTGTTTGAACAAGTCCTCCTGAGGTGTCTGCACAAAACTCCAAAATGAATGTCGTGTAGGACAAAAACCAGAGCTACTTTACGGATCCAAAGACTCCTCCCAAAGATCTGATACCTTCTTCCAACAACCATGCTCGCCGCAAGGCCGTCGACCCGTTCGTCTAACGAAGAAAGCGATCTTTTACCGTTTCGGCAACCTAATAAACCGCTAGAACACCATGATAATGTCCCTTAGGTCTTAAGCTTTGCTCTGATCCCCTTTCGAAAATCATCGCCCTTTTCCACGGGTTTATCTTAGGGCCCATAAGCCGTAAGACATCCAGAGAATAGCGCGGCGCATTGAAAATGTCAAGAATTATTTGTTTTTTGAAAAGCGTTTGTAGAAGGTCTCTAGGGAGTGCCTAGTGAGACATTTTCGCTGCTAGCTGATTGTAGAAATGGTGCAGTTCTTTTAGATCAACTGTCGCTGTTCCCTTCTTGGCAACAACTACACCAGAAGCACAGTTTCCGATCCATGCGGCTTCTTCCAGAGTTGCTCCAGCTAAAAGTGATGATGTCAGTGCACTGATAGCTGTATCACCGGCACCTGAGACGTCGAAGACTTCATTGGCAACCGTTGGGATGATTTTCATTTTCGGTTGGTTTTTTACATCTAGTAAGGCCATACCGTCGCCACCTAAAGTGATCACCAGCATATCGAGTTCAAGTTTATCAACCAGGATAGAGGCCATGGCCTCTAAGTTATTTTCTTTGTAACCAAGGCTGGCAACCATGGCCTTTGCTTCTAAAAGATTTGGCTTTAAAAGATTGGCCCCTTTGTAAAACAATGGTGGTGTTGATTTACCCGGGTCTACAGCTACGAGTTTTTTTTCTTCTTTAAACTTTGCAATTAAATAAGCGATCACGTTTTTTGTCAGTGATCCTTTTGCATAGTCTTCGATAATGACGGCACCGTGAGTTTTTGCAAACTCATCAAAACGCGCGATTAATTTTTTTTCTGTTTCTTCATTGATGTCTTCAGATGATTCGTAATCGATACGGCAGATCTGTTGAGTATTAGTCGTCACTCTTTCTTTGAAAATTGTCGGGCGGGATTTTGTTCTGACGATTCCCCATGTGTTTAATTTTTCGTCTTCTAAAAGTGTATCGAAAACGTTGGCGTTGTTATCTTCTCCAACCACACCACATAGAGTTGATTGAACTCCCAATGTTTTCAGGTTGTGGGAGATGTTGGCCGCGAGACCTAATTTAAGCCATTCTTTAGTTACTTCTAAAACAGGAACAGGAGCTTCTGGAGAAATTCTTTTTACTTCACCAAAAGTGTACTTATCAATTCCGACGTCACCGACGACAACGATGGGAGCGATTGAACTGAACTTGTTAGTGATTTCTGTGAAACGTTTTAGCGTAATTAAATTTTTCATTATAATTCCATAATTGCGGTGGCCTGCTTTACCACGTCTTCAACTTCAATCTTGCCCATACATTCATAATATGGACATGCCCTTTCAGCACATTTTTTTATTTCCCCACAAATAACATCGGGGACTAGAATTTTTGTTTTATCAAGATTCTTAGAAACCGGTCCCCAACGAAGGGCCGATTGAATTTTTATTGGTGAATAAAGACCAACAACCGGGACTCCTAGAACAGAAGCAATATGAGTGGTTCCCGTACTCGGTCCGACAAATAAAGCGGCCTGACTTAAAACGCTCATGTACTGGCGAAGACCGTTTTTGATTCCATTAAAATAGTAGATTCTATCTTTTAGGAATTCGTTTTCTTTTTTATCCAGGATCTCTTTCATGCCTTGAAGGTATAAATGATCACTTGGAGTGTGTGAAACGACGAAGAGGAATTTTTCCGGAAATTTTTGTTCCAGTTTTAAAATTAAGCGTCCGTAGTTTCTTGATGACCAGTTTAATGTATGGCCGGTCATACCTGGATGGATAAAAATCATTTTTCTGCCGGGAATAATCCCTGCATCTTTTAGGTCATGATTGAATTGCTCCATGCCATTTGTAATTTCTTCTGGAGTTAAAATGATATCGGGAGAAAATTTTTGTTTGTCCTGATAGCTGTAATCAATCCCCATGGGAGCAAGTAGATTAAGGTTGTACTCCATCTCATGCATCGACACCATCGAGCGCTTTTGTCTGGTTCCCTTATTTAAGAATAAATAAGTGTGCCATCTGGACTTCAGTCCTCCTCTAAAAGGAACTCGAGTAAGCCATGCGACGAAATTAGGAAGATACCCACCACCAACATAAAAATAGTGTGTTGGTCTAAGTTCTGTAAAAAGTTTTAAGATTTCTCTGATTTTTAAATAGAAGCGGGCATTGCGGTGATAAATTCGAACTTCGTCGATGTATGGATGATGTTTAAAAACATCAGCAGACTTGGCAGCGATCAAAAAAACAATCTTAGCTTCAGGGTGTTTATCTTTAATCATCTTCGCCATTCCTGACGTGAGAATCGAATCCCCTATCGCATCTGATCTATTGATCAATACTTTCATAATTTAAAACCGAGATGTGCTGCTCTGAATTTTACTTCATTTGAAAGAATGTTGATGGTGTCGGCAAGATTCAGGTCTGTTGTATCAAGCAACATCGCATCGTCTGCTTTTTTTAATGGCGCCACAACTCTATTCATATCTGTTTCATCGCGCTTTCTTACGTCATCCTTAATTTGCTCAAGAGTGATGCTGTTGTCTCCGCCTTCTTGAAGTTGTTTTAATCTTCTGATGGCACGGATATCAACTGAAGCCGTGATAAAAAATTTGCAAAATGAATTTGGGAAAACAACTGTACCAATATCTCGTCCTTCCATGACACACACTTTATCTAAAGCAAGTGCACGTTGAAAATCCAGAAGGTATTTTCTCACAGATGGGAGTTGAGAAATAATTGAGGCCAGTTTTGAAACATGGTGCTCACGGATTTTTTCAGTCAGGTCTGTTCCATTAATACGGATAAGAACTGTTGGTGATACTCCGTAATCTACTTGGATTGAATTTAAAAAACTTGTAAGGCCTGGGCCTTCAGTTAAATCAATCTTCTGTTGATCAGCAAAAAAACCAAGTGCGCGGAACATCGCTCCGGTATCAATATATAAAACATTAAGTGCACGAGCTAATTCTTTAGCAACAGTTGATTTGCCTGAACCAGAAGGTCCATCAATGGCAATAACCTGAGAATACTCAGAAGATTCTAAATTCGGTGTTTGAGACATAAGGTAGTATATCCATAAAAAAATTCAATCGTATAAATCTAGCAGACCTGCATGATAAAAAAAGACGCTATGAAGTACTTGTAAGGAATTAAAAGAGATTGTTCTAGAATTTTGCCGTCAGATTCTCTGAAGTAGATTGAGGGAATAGGTTTACTATACGCTCTTCCATCTTTAAACCTTGCTCAGAATACACGTATGTACCTTCAAAAGGCATTGGACGATGTTTAATAATTTTTGAAAAATTTTGTGAAAGAAGCATGTATCTATCTTTAACTTTAACTAGATAAGAGAAGTTATCTACGTCTAGGCTTTTTTCAGTTAGACGGTTTCTCAGTTTTTGTGGACCGATGTTATACGCAACTGTCGCGAAACGGTAATTCATGCGGAAGTTTTGTAGTAGCTTCTTTAAATAAAAAACACCGACTTCAATATTTTTTTCTGGATGATAAAGATTTTCTGAAACTTGATCTTCAGTTAACGTTATTTGCATTAATTGATAAAGATGTTGTGCCGTATCAGGCTTTATTTGCATTAGGCCACGTGCATTTTTATGACTTAATGCTGTCAGTTTAAAATTACTTTCAACCATAATGATTGAAACAATCCAAAATGGATCCATTTGATACTCAACAGATAAATTTAAAATCGCACCAATATAAGGTTTAATTTCTGTTTGAACTGCTGGAGTTAAAGAAGACATAAGTAAGGCTTCGAATTCTTTTTTAGGTAATTCACTCGCGCGCTTTAATGGTAGCGACGAATCGAAGGCCATTGGTAGCCCTTCATAAGAATAACTTACCGGCGCCACGGCCGGAAGTGGGCCATACGGAAGCAGCCCAATTCTTTCTAATCTTTGAATGCGTACGTCTGCTACATATCCGGCGAGTCCCCAAAGACTACCCAAGACGATAGAGATGCATAGGCCTTTTAAAAATTTCATGCCCTATCTCTACCCAAGATACCTGACTCAAGTCTAGACATAAGCCGTCATCGGGAAATATTTTCATTGGGGGAGGCGTCGGTGCATTATCAATAATTACTTCCCTTTATCAAAATCATGCGCCTATAATTAAGGTCTTACTTTTTTATCACAAAGGCCAACATATGAGTTCATCACTAAACTTTAATCGTTTGAAAACCTCACAATCACTTTATTTAAGACAACATGGCAACAACCCCATTCACTGGTGGTCGTATGGGCCTGAAGCTCTTGATTACGCCCAAAAAAATAATAAACCGATCTTTCTATCGATTGGATACTCTTCTTGTCATTGGTGCCACGTTATGGCCCACGATTCATTTCAAGATCAAGGTGTAGCGGATTTTTTAAATGAACACTTCACATGTATTAAAGTGGATCGCGAAGAATTTCCGGATATCGATAATTATTATCAGAAAGCTGCTCAGCTATTTGGTAGCAATGGTGGATGGCCGCTGTCTGCATTTTTACTTCCAGACACGAGACCATTTTACGTTGGAACATATTATCCATTAACTTCTAAAAACGATCAGCCGAATTTTCCTGGATTAATTAAGGAATTAAAACGTGCTTATGATCAGGAACAAGAACAAGTGTTAAATAATGCTGTTCAAGTCACTGAGGTTATCAAGAAAGGAAACACTCCTCCAGGTGACGTGCAGTTTGAAGGCCACTTCCCTCCTCCTAATGCTGTACTAGATGCAGTTAAAGAATTCCGTGATGAAACATGGGGTGGATACGGAGTCGCTCCGAAATTTCCAATGTACGCTTATTATGAGTGGGCATTAGAGCAGATGCTTGAAGGAATGGTTTCTAAAGAGCAAGGCGAATTCATTGTGAACTCAATGGAAAAAATGCTTATGGGTGCAATGAACGATCACGCTCGTGGTGGTGTTCACCGTTATTCCACAGATGAAAAATGGTTAGTCCCTCACTTTGAAAAAATGCTTTATGACCAAGCGGGATTTTTAAAGGCCATGACGAAATTAAGTCTGGTATATCCATCTCCGCTTGTATTCGACACTATGATCAACACGCTTGATTACCTAGAACAAGAAATGTTATCGGATGATAAAGATGGAATGAGGCACTTCTTCTCTGCTCAGGATGCTGACAGTGAAGGTGTTGAAGGATTGTATTTCACATTCTCAGAAACTGAGTTTGAAGATTTATTAAACGCTCACGATGATGCTGAAGAAACTCTTGGTAAAAACGTTGAGAAAATTAAGAAATGGTTCCAGATTACTGAGAAGGGAAATTTCGAACACAACCTGAATGTCATTTCACTTAACCCGGATTTAAAAGAAGAATACTACCAGCAAGCAAACTGGGACATTATCAGAAAAGTCCGCCGTGCTATTTTAAATGAAAGAAAAGACCGCATGCCGCCTACAACTGACAACAAAGGTGTAGCGAGCTGGAACTTTATGATGGTGTCTGCACTCGTAGACGTTGTTCAATACTCACAAATTGATGTGATCAAGAGAATGGCCTCAAACCTGATCAATACGACGATTGAAGGAATCTTTAAAACATTCCTGGTTGTATCTGATGAAGGAATGAAAATGAGACACACGACAACTGTGGAGTTCTCTCACCCTTATCTAGAGGACTTCGTCTTCTTTGCTGAGTCTCAACTAAGACTTTATGAAATATCAGCTAATGATGTTTTCAAACAAAACTTCAAAGATGCTATCGGATTTTGTACGAAAGAATTCTTAAATGATAACAATATGACGACAAGGGCGAAACTTGCTGAGCATATGGAGCAATATCCAAATCAAGACTACACTGTTTTTGATGCTTCATTTAAGTCACCTGTTGCAACTTACCTTCAATTGATGAGAAGAGCAGCTGTCTTATTTTCTGATCGTGACTACACGGACACGATTACAAACTTAAAAGACATGGTTACTCATACAGTTTTAAAAGTGAATCCAGTAAGTGCCGGTGAAGCACTACGTGCTCTGACTTATCCAGCTGAAGCTTTTAGAGTAATGAAACTTCCAAAAGCTTGGGCACAAAGAGAAGACTTCATTAAGTTCATTCCATTTTTCCTTCCAAGATTTGTGCTTGATTACCATAATGACAACAATGAGATTTATGAAATTTGTACAATGACTGCCTGTGAATTAAAAGGCGAAGGCTTTGAAGAATTCGTAAAAGTTTTAACACCAGCACAACCGGAATAATGAAGATGAGTTTTAGACCATTAATCGGCATGACAATTATTGATTTAAGTCACAGGTTACCAGGGCCTTTATGTGGGAAGATTCTCACTGACCTGGGAGCTAACGTGATTAAAATTGAAGATCATGTTTTTCAAGATCCGTTTAACTCGGGGTTGTTTGCTAAGTTCGATACGAGTTTTTTATCTTGGTATGAGAATTTAAATAGCGGGAAGAAGATTGAGAGATTTGATTTCAACTCTCCCGCGGATCAAGAAAAAATTCACCAGATGGTTGTGAATGCTGACGCTGTTATTCTGGGAATTCCTGGGAAGACTCGTGAGAAATTAAAAGTAACTGATGCTGATTTAAATTTGAAGAAACCATTTGTGGCAATTGAACTCCTTGCTAGTGCAAGTGAGAAAAAATCAATGCACGACTTGAACGCCATGGCGATGACAGGACTTCTTTCACTTTATGTTTCAGGTAGAAGTGAAAAGATTATTGATCCTCCCTTTTTACCAATCGCTGGAATCAGCTTCGGCCACAAAGGTGCGACAGATTTACTAGCGGGATTTATCAAAGCAACTAAAGTGAATCAAACTCAGTTTGTGAAAACTTATATGGATCAAGTGACGGAAGAAATCCTTGGGATCTTCTGGCCCGCGGCCGATCGTAAACTTGGAAAGAGTAAATTCCTTCACAATGGGGTCTACCCTTGTTACTCGCTCTACCAGACCAAAGATAAGAAGTATGTTGCCCTGGCAGCAGTAGAAGAAAAGTTCTGGGTACGCTTTACGGACGTCTTTAACATCAAGACAGAGATGGACCGCTTCCACCATGAAGACTCTAAGTTATTCGATCTTTTGGCAGAATCATTCTCAAAACTCTCTCAACAGGAAATCGCGGATAAGATCCACGGCGAGGACCTGTGCCTTTCAATCATTAACTAGTATCAATCTGGCCCATTAATCGTAGTGACACTAACGAGATGGGCCATAAATTGTACTTTTGACACCAAAAGCGTCGGTTTCTGATCAATATCCGAGCAAATTACTTGGCATAAATCCTGTATATATACGATCAAGAAACAACGGTCATGGATTGATCGAATTAATCAGGAGGTCAATTATGAAGGGATTCATCGTATTCGCATTGTGTTTGCTATCACTTGGAGCTGAAGCTTCTATTGAACTTAAATCTCAGCAGATTGCTGAACTTAAGACGCAAACAGGAAAAAGTATTCTTAATTTGAGCTTGCAAGAAAGCACTAAGGTGCTAGAATCATTGGAAGCTGATGAGAACATCGAACTTCGTGATGAAATCATCTACCCTGAAGAAGTTTCAGAGGTGGTTTTCAGCAAATTGACAAATGTTCAAATTACTGAGAAAAGACCGAATCAAAATGATTATAATTAATTTTTAGGGCGCCAACCCTAAAATCCTCCGAAAGGATAGTGTTTGTTGTTGTGTGAAGGGCCCGCGAAAGCGGGCTTTTTATTTTCTGCAGATCACTCTTACTAAATCGCAATCTCCATTCTCACTTCCAAAAACTAAATCTCTTACAATCAAAAAATAATTTATCTTAAATCCGTAACTCAAAATTTCATCTTCAATTGCTCGGGCCTCTACTACATGCTTATTGGGCATCACCACTGTTTTGTTGGGTGGGAGAACCATCATCTCGGTAGTGAATAATCCATCAGGCCTTAAGGACTGGTAGATATTTGTGAAGGCCGATTTTCTATTTGCTTCATCTGTTATGCAGTGAAGGCAGTGGGAATCGAAGATCAGGTCGTATGCAGATTTTTCCAAAACATCGGGAGTGCTTAAGTCGACTTCTTTGTAGCTAATTCCATTCGGCAGGATCAGTGCCTTAGAAATAGCGACCGGAGAAAAATCGATGGCCGTAACATTTGATCCGGATAGATCGATATCTTCGAAAATTGATTTCGAACCACAACCGAGGTCCAGAATGCGAGGGGCATTTGGCAGGCGTGCACGGATTGTTGATTCGAAAAAGCTCAATAAGCTCTTCGAATAAACACGCTCCGTTTCAAGTGTGTAGATCTGGTTAAATAGTTCCAATGAATTCAAAACGATTATCTCTTGAAAATGATGCTGGTGAATTCCCTAATTCGTTTTCTGGAACATTACCTCTGAAGTATTTCGTCCAGTAGTCATAGTGTTTGTCATATGTGATAGGAGCAATCACTGTTTTTTGAGTAAGAAAATTATCCAGGAATTTGGCAATGAATTCTGAGCAGTAAAGTAGCTCTACTCCCTTAGAATTGAAATTGTTCCAGATGTATTTTGAATCGAAGGGTGCGCCTCTGTATTTTTCGTTGAATACATCGAGCATAGATTTTTCAAGCATTACTTTTTTAGTTTCAGATAAATTTTTAAGCTCGCGGGCCCTGTAAACATGAACGAATGTTCCAGGAGTAATGTTGCCTGTGAAATCTGCAAATGAGAAAAGAGCAACGTTGCCAATTGACTGGGCCACTCGCACTCTTTGGTCCTGATCAATCACAATCACGCCTGAGTGAGAAAAAAGAGAATTGGTTTCTGATTCGATCACTCGGCATTCCATACAATTCAGTGACAGTAGAACAACGTCACCGGCACGAAGGTCTTTTGCGGTTAAAGCAAAAACATTGGTAGATAGAAAGGCCATCATAGATAAAATAAGTGTTTTCATGGGCGCAACCTAACATAAACCCTACTTTATTGCCTACTTTTTCTGTCAGCTACCCAACTTTTTTATCTGGTTTATCCCATTAAAATTTAAGGTATTCCCTCGTAAAAACCGAAAAGAAGTGTGTGGAATTATTTAAACCCTATAATACAAATATGCATAAACTTAATTGTTTACTAATCATTCTCTCTATAGCGATCACGCCGATGCTTGCTATTGGTGATGATACGAATAAAGTTGAAGCGAACATGGCCGCGCAAGTTGCTACCTGTAAAGCAAACACTGCGATGGAATGGAGTAGCTCTTTAAATCGTTGTGTTGGGAAAGTTGAAGCGAGAGCAACTAGAAATGAATCGAAGGCCTGTAATGATATTGTAGATCTTAAGGCACGTGAAAAATGTCATCTAAGTATCGCTGAAAAAAGTACCGGGCTTTCTTCGGATACAGAAAAATTAAATCAAGGTAGCACGACAGCTTCGATGATGTTGAACGGATCAGTCTTGGCTGCTTATGCGATTACTTCTTTAATCAATGGCGAAGGAATAAAAGGTCTCACAAGTGGATGTACATCTAAAAAGATCATGGCCGTGACAGCTGCTGCCGGTCTTGCTTCTGATGCTTACTTGAAAATAACGGCAAAGAAAAAAGTTAAAGAACTTGAAGGTAAATACGCTCTTGATAAAACATCTTCTGCTTATGAAGCTCAGGTGAAAGCACTTGAGTATTTAAAAGAAGAACAACAGACTGTTGTCGCAATTGCCGGATTAGAAAAAAAGAGAAATTTAGCGTTGATGCTTGGTTATGGAATCGCTGCTGGATTTGCAGCTTATGAAATGACTTTTGTTTCTAATAATCCTGATTGTTTTAAACCTGTGGAAGAAGAAACTGGGACTGGCGAGGGAACAACTAATATTACAGCGAAGGCCGATCCACCAAGTTCAATCCAAGGTCGAGACTTTGGAGCAGCGCCATCAGCGGATGATAGAAAACTTTTAGGTAATTAAAATAATGATAAAAAATATATTAATTACATTTTTTGCTCTTTGCCTGACTTTAAATCAAAGTTCAAATGTTGCTTTTGCTCAAAATGCAGCACTTGGTTCTGCTGCTACGACTGCTGCTGCTCCAGCAATAAAATCGGCAGTATCAGCTGCTGGTGAAACTGGATCTCTTCAAAAATTACAAGACTTTTTTAAAAGCCCTATGGGGATATTAACGATATCTGGTATTGCCACTGTTTTCTCCGGGATACTTTATAAAGGTGCAGCGAAACAAGAAGAAGAGTCACAGGCTAACATTAAAAAGATTGATAAGATGATTGCTTCTTTCAAAGACTCCTACTCTGGTTACTGTCCAAGTGGACGTGATAAAATGGCAGACCCAAGCTGCTATTGTTATACTGACGATGGAAAGAAAAATGCAACGAGAACTAATTCGCAGACATGTATTGATCTGTGGGCGAAGTCAACTTACAAACTTTCAGGCGATGCTAATAATTATGGAATTGGAATGGCGGTAGAGCCAGTGGGTTGTGTGAATCTTGCCGGCGAATTCGATGAAAACTGTAAATGTAAAAAATTCGTTGATGCCAAAGGTGTGAACGCTTGTAAAAAAGATGTTTCTGTCGCTTTATCGAACGATACCTTCAGTACTGGTTTTGCAACTAGTACAGGTGTGAACGATATCTTGAGAAACACTGCAAATTCGATTAATGGTAATCCTCGTTTTGATTTATTAGGTTCAGGCTCGCTTACGGCCAACGCTCTAAAGGCCAGACAAGTGACGAATAAACTCGTGTCGAACTTGGAAGCAAAAGATAAAAATACACAGTTTCCAAAAATTGATGAAAGCAATGCTGGCAAACTTGCAGCGGCACTTATCGGACAAGATAATATCAATAGGGCCATGGGCGGGAGTTCTGCAGCGATGAACGTTGCGAGTTCGAGATCCGACAACCCTGCTGTCGAAAATATTTTAAAAGCTGCTCAGGCAAAAGCTGGACTTGAAATCACTGGTGGTAAAGGTCTTGATAAAAAAGCAGCGAAGAAAAATTTGAGTTTAAACTTTAATGATTCTGGAAGTGTCAGTGCCGGTCAAGTCGTTCAGGGTTTTCCAGAGACTCCGGAAAAAACTTATAAGTATAAAAATAGTGATATCAGCACGAATGAAAGTGCTTCTATTTTTGAGATCATCTCAAATCGTTATGTTCAATCAGGATTAAGAAGACTTTTTGAAGACTAAGTGACTACGGCTCCAGATGCTCTTCAAGCCCAAGAGCTTTAAGCCATTTAAGCGTTGGGGCAATTAATTTTCTTCCCTCAAGGTCCATCATTCCTACAGAGATTGTAAGTGTCGATGCAACTTTACCGTCTTCTCTCACCATTTTTTGATCCAGGATCATGACAAATCTATTTCGCATTTCAGGACGGGCCTGTGAAATAATTTTTATTGTCTCGCGATTTTTTAATTCGCTTTTAAATGTCAGGTTTAAATCAAGTAGTACCGGGCCGATTTTTGTTTCTAAAATCTCTTTCATTCCCAGGTTATTTTTAGTGATGAAATCCCAACGTGCTTCTTCATAGAGCTCTAAATAGACGGCGTTGTTTACATGTCCGAAAGTATCCAGATGGTGTTCTAAAATTTTGATTTCGTACTCATAAATTGGATTGGCCATAAAGAGATTCCTATTGGGGAAATGCCACTAAATGAAGGCAGATTTAAAGTCATGTGTCTGCTCTACTTTAAAAGATTTTCGACCGCATTCCAAGGGCTTATTTAAGCAAAATTGCTAGTTGAGCATTAAACTCAAGAAACTACAGGGATTGACCGATAAAGAGACGTATAATTTCTAGAGATCCCACATATGGTGAAAATATGAAAAATGCATTTTTAATTTTAACTATTTTAATGAACTTTAATGTTTATGCTCAAGGCCTATTTGAAGGTCAAGGAAATCAAGTTGCAGCTGGTTTCAAAAACCAACTGGAAAGCGGACAAGCGGCCGAGATCGAAGGTCAAAAATGTAATGCTGACCAAGTCGATAAAGCTGCAACATGGGCATCGACTCAAGGTCATGCTGTCTCAATGCCAGGAAGTAATAATTTTAATGAATGTGATAAAATGGCACGTGGGCATTTAAAAACACTTTATAGAAATGGAAATAGAACTGTTTCATTTGACTGGACTACTTATGTAGCGGCCGCATGTAAAGAGGACTGTGACAAACCTAATGAATTTAAAAAATGTAAAACTGAAAAAACAGCGCTTGCAAAAAAATGTGAGTCTGTTGCCTACGTTATGAGTTTCTACGATAGAGACTGGAATGATGAAGAACAAATTCAACCAGTATCTTCAACTGCCAGTGCAGGAACAGCTCCAAAAGCAGGAGGCGCAACTGCAGCCGCTGCAGCGACATCCGCTTCTGCTATTAAATGTAAATCAGAAGGAATTGAAACTCTCGACTATATTGCTTGTAAAAAATTTGCCACTCAACTTGATATAATTGATGCTGTTCAGACTGTTGCCCAAGGGACACAAGAACTAGTATACGCAGACAAGATGATGGACACGCAAACGAAATATGCTAAAGAGGAAAACAGTGCAACAGGTGCTCTAAAGGCCACTGGTGACTCACTTAAAATGCAAGAGAATATGTATCAGCAAAGAACTGCTGTTGATGCAACTAAACTTGCTTACATGTACAGCATCTACAATGACATGCCTAAAATGGCAGAGATCGTCGACAAGTGTAAAAATATCGGCAGCGTTGATCCAAAAGGTTTAGATAAAATTACTGCTGAGGAATGTAAGAGTTATGCTCGTACCGGGCAAGGTGGATTTGCTCTGGCACAAAACCAATCACAAATCGATGCCATGAGAAGTAAGCTGATTACGATTGCAACCTCTGCTGGAAGTAATGCTATCCTTGCAAGCCTTCTTGGGAAAAGAGCAAGTGACGTAAAAGATGCGATCGCTGATATCGATGCGTTCGTTCCAACTGATCCAACACTTGTCACTGAAGAAGATGCGCTAACGACTTACTGTAAATTAAATCCTGGTGTAGAAAAATGTTTAACATCAGATCTATCAAGAACGTTTGATACTTTAAACGATAACATCATCACTTTTGGTGAAGGTGGAACTGGAACAAATTATGGATCGAGCAACGGTATCTCTTCTGGTGCTATCACAGACTCCGGTACAGACGGAGGGCCACGCGCAAGTGTGACTCCTGTAGGATCTATTATTGCGGGAGCAGCGAAAGATAATTCAATGGAAGGCTCAACAGGAGCAACTGTTTCCACAGGTAAAGGACCTTCCGGCGGTGGCGGCGGTGGTGGACTTGGCGGTGGTGGTTCAGGTGGTGGCGGTGGAGCTCCTCCAGCAGCACCGGCGCAAGGTGGAGTGGCAGCAGCAGTACAAGGGAAAACTCCTACGTATGGTGGTGGTGCAGGTTCTATCTCTGTCGTAGGCGGCCTTGGACTAAACAAAGCAAAGGGTGATAAAACAGAAGACAATCCATTCGGAAAACTCTTCGGCAAAGACGCACCGAAAGGCTCTGGTGTTGTGAATTTCCGTGATATCGCTTCTCAGAAAGTTGGTGCAAAGGGAGACAATCTTTTTGATATGATTTCTAAGCGTTATTCAAGTGTGGCCGCAGATAAGCGCCTACTTGAATACGAATTGACAAAATAAAAGTGAAACATTTCAACTTAAAGTAAGAAAATAAGAGATAAGTACAAAGTCATTTTGGCCCTATAGTAGAAATTATAGGGCAACTTCATTCAAATCACAGAAAATCATTGTAAAAGAAAATCCTCATGTCATAAAATAGAATTATAAAAAGTGATGTTCAAGATGAACGCCTTTTTTTATAGAACCCACCGCATATCAAGGAAGATAGCAAAATGGAAACTACGAATACCCTACTTCTTGCAGAATTCTTTACAGCTACTGGTTACCTGGATCGTCTTCTATTTGCTTTCACAGAACTTGAAAGACTTCACTACGGGCCTCGTGGTAAAAACCAAATCCAAAAACTATTAAATGATTCAAACATGTTTTTCATTAACGAGTTTAAAGATTTTGATCTCGTTTCAACACCGACTGAGTGGGCACAGTTTAAAACTCAATTAAAGTCTTATCACATGGTGATTGAGTCTTTTATCAAAACTCCATTCAAGAGTGCACGTAAAGAAGCGATGGTAGTGAACTACATCAACTTGATTTACCGCAACTGTTTTGAGATCCATAACTTTATTATTGAAACAACAAATCTTGATATTCAATTCCCTCGCCTGGGATTAATTCAGGAAGAATCGATTCCTACAATTACTCAAGCGGAAGAAGCTAATAGAGCTCCACTTTTCTACCTTGATGAAAAGAAGTTACAAACTTACAGTGAAGAAAATGCTAAGAAAAATTCACCGCTAGTTTTTCTGGAAATGCGTCGTGAAGAAAAGTATGAATACTACCTTCACAAAGGGCACTACTTCATTGCTCAAAAAAATTACGAAGAAGCTAAAGCTAATTTTTATAAAGCAAGAAACTATAAAGAAACAGCAGAAGTGCTGACTCTTTTAGCGTGGACTTACTCGCTTCTTGATAACAGAACACAAGCTAAAGCTTACTGCTTAAAGGCAGTTCAATTGGATTCACAATACGGGCCTGCTTATAACGATTTTGGTAACTACATCCTTGCAGAAGGACAAATTACAGAAAGTTTACGTTGGTTTGAATTGGCAAAACGTGCTCACAATTACCAAAACCGTGAATACCCATATATCAATGCTGGAAGAGCTCATGTCTTGTTAAAAGATTTTGATCAGGCATTGACAGAATTTTCTCTGGCACTGACAATTGCTCCACACCACCATGAACTTCATGAAACGGTGTCGAAGCTTAAGGCCAGTCTGGAAAAGGGTCGCCCGCAATACAACACTACACCTGAAGAAAGAGGTCCAGGTCCTCTGAATTCATAACGGATAAATAATGCAAACACTCGAGCTCGATCAATTTTTAAAAACACTTTTAAAACCCGAGCTCTTTGATGATTACTGCCCGAATGGTTTGCAGATTGAAGGTAAACCAGAACTCAAAAAAATTGTGTTTGCTGTTTCAGCAACCAGAGAATCGGCCGAATACGCGGCCGACGTTCATGCCTCTGCCCTAATCGTTCACCATGGATTATTCTGGAAATTTCACGGTACCAGAACTCTTACAGGGCCTTTTTATAAAAGAGTCGCTCCCCTTCTAAAAAATGATATTAATCTTTTTGGATACCATCTACCTCTTGATGCCCATACGGAAGTGGGAAATGCTGTGGCCATTGCCCGCCTGATTGAAATGGGTGAGCTTATCCCTTTTGGAAATCATAAAGGTGCTTGTACCGGGATTATGGGGACGTTGCCTAAAGCTCTTAGCGGAAGTGAACTCAAAGCACTTCTCGAAAATAAACTTCAACATTCTGTTCACTACTCAAATCCAATTGATGGCAGACCGATTAAAAAAATCGGAATCATTACCGGTGGAGCAAACTCTGAATGGAGAGAAGCTCATAAAATGGGTCTGGATGCTTATATCACTGGAGAAATGAGCGAACACGACTATCACGAGTCTCGTGAAGCCGGGATTCATATGTTTGCTGGTGGTCACCACGCAACGGAAAAATTTGGGATTCAAGCTTTGATGAAAAAGATTCAGGAGACATATCCGGATCTTCAGTGTGAGTATCTCGACTCTGAAAATCCGGCGTAAAAATTATTTCGCTTTTAAAGAGAGAGTTAAAACAAAGTTGGCCACGACTTCTTCCGGGTTGATACTTGGAACAACGGCCTTAATTTCTACGGGCATGTTCATTCTCTCGCCGCTTTTAATAACATCAGCAACAAATTTTTTGATTTCTGGAATTTGAGTCACAATGAAGTGAACGTCACCTTCTGCACGCTTTAAAAAGTCAGCTTTGAAGTCTTTAAAAGAGAGGGCCACTTTCTTTTTAGAAGCTGTGATTTCATTCATAGCAACCAGACCACCTGCCAGGTCAGCACCAGTGCAAAGAACACCAAAATACATAGAGTTTAAATGGTTTTTCGTTCTTCTATTAAGCGGAATTTTAATAATGCATTCTTTATCATCCATTTTTACAACAGATGGAGAAACCCAGAAAATAAGAGGAACTTTCATGAATCCAAAAAGACGGACAAATAAAGTGTCCTGATATTTTTTAGGAACATTTTTCTTTAATAGTTCTTCGATCATATTAAATCCCTTTTTTTAATTCTAATGTTCTTTTATGAGCGGCCACAAAAGCGCCACCTAAAATATTGTCCAGTCCGTTTTTTTCCAGGATTTGTAAGGCCTCGAACGTTACACCTTTTTTAGATGTCACCTGCTCTCTTAACGTTTCAAAAGAAATCCCTTCGCTTACGGCATTTTCCATAAGTTTAGCACTTCCTAAAAAAGTCTGAGCAATTATTTCGCGGGCCTCTGGATTATTCCCTGCGATGGCAATAAGGTGCTTTTCAAAAAGTCTGGCAAATTCGAAAATAAGGGCCGGCCCTGAACCACTAAAAGCAGTGATCCCATCCAACTCTACTTCTGATTTCATAATGAATAGTTTTCCTAAACCTTTTAACATCTCAGTCATTGATCCTGAATCAAATGGTGAGTAATAAAGATTTGCACCTGCGCCAATTCCCGAAGGAGTGTTAGGCATCAGGCGGGAAATATTTTCAACATTAAACTTCTTAGATAATTTTTCAATTCCAGTCCCGGCAAGTACCGAGAGAATTTTAGAATTGTTATTAAAATCAAATGCAAAATCCAACAGGGACTGAGGCTTAAACGCCAGGACATACCAGTCTAAATCTTTTGGCATATCACTTACGAATTCAACGAAATGTCCGTTGACCGCTCCTGCCAGCTCCTGTGCCTTGGCCTTAGTAGGCGTAAAAAAATACTGCTCCACAGTTGGGTCAAACTTTTTAAATCCGTGAGCAAGGGCCGCGCCCATATTTCCACAACCAAAAAAACCAATACGCATCTTAGATCTCCAGGTCTAGAGGAGCACCATGTCTCATCGTGTTTACAGCAAGAGATCTTACCCATACGTAGTTAAGCGCCTGGTGGTAGAAGTCTTGAGCTTTCAGGTTGTCATTAACCGTTAAGATTAATTTCATTCTCTGATCAGTTTTCCCATCATTTAGGAAATCTCCAACGTGAGCTGAGTACTCTTCCATTAATCCGTCATAAATGATCACAGATAATTTTGGATCATTGATCACGTTTGCTAGTTCTGATGTTTTTGTAAAATATACTTCCAGATTTTCTTTTGAGAAACCGGCAGCAAATAATGTGTCTCTTAAATTCATCCACCATTGGAATGAACGGTTGTTTCTACAAACAACTGAAAGCCCTGTTCCCGCTGCTAGACATGAGAACACCTGAATCAATGTTTTCAGTTGTGGTCTATCAGTGATCGATACCACTAAAGCATGCTCAGCTGTTAAGTTGTAATCGTTGTAACTTAACTGACCTGGGATCACGCGATTTTTGTGTTCTTTTTCTACAAAGTTTACGAAGTTTTTAGATAACCATTTTCGGTAATCACGAAGTGAGTCTTTGTAGTTACTGAAAATCCCCTGATAGTGAGTTTCAAATGATGTAATGAATTGATCCAGGAATTTTTCCATACGATCAACACGTGATTGAGCTACTAATTTTGAAGGTCGCTTTAAAATCACTGGTGAATCATGACCTTCTTCTACAACAAAACGTCCTTCATTACTTTCTGACGGCAACATTTCTTTCGTCTGGTGAAGAGCTAAAATAAAGTGGCGTCCACCGGCCTTTGGCCCTGTTCCTGAAAGTTTGAATCCACCGAATGGCTCGATTGCGACTCTTGCTCCCGTAATTGTACGGTTGATGTAAACGTTACCACTTTCAATTTTTGTCAGAAGGTAGTCGATATCATTTTGTGACTGACTAAAAATCCCACCAGTCAGAGCGTAGTCTGTCGAGTTGAATAATCTGGCAGCGTCATCAAGAGTCTCAAATCCCATGATGTGAACAACCGGCCCAAAAAGTTCTCTTTGAGCAAAACTGTCTTTATCAAGAGCACGTGAGTATGGAAGTTCAATAATAACCGGACCTACACAGTATCCTGGTAATGCTTCGTTTGAGCGATCGATAACAACTTGTCCACCAAAGTTAATAGCTTCATTAGACGCTTCTCTCGCTGCTTGTCTCAAGCGCTTTTGATCGTCTGCTGTAATAACCGGGTTAACTGTTGTATCGAATTTATAAGACTCGCCTACTTTTAAATCCGTTGCAGCTGCGCGAAGCCTTTCAATTAATTTATCTTTAAGAGAGTTGTGAACAATAACTCTTGAGCACGCTGAACACTTTTGTCCGGCATGTCCGAAGGCAGAGTATAAAATCCCAGACACTGTTTCATCAAGCTCAGCATTCTGAGTCACGATGACAGCGTTCTTTCCACCCATTTCTGTAATGGCCTTCACTGGATAAGTCTTTCCCGAAAGTTTATTTTTATAAAGTCTCTTTCTCGCGATACTTCCGATGTGAGTTCCAACAGCTTTTGAACCAGTGAAAACAATCGTTGAAGTTCTCGGGTCTTTTACAAGATAATCCCCTACCGTTTCTCCCTCACCTGGAAGGTGAATCAGAACGTCTTTTGGAACTCCTGAAGCATGAAGCATATCAACCAGGAGTTGAGTCACTAGTGGAGTTTGCTCAGCTGATTTTAGAATAACAGTGTTTCCACAAACAAGAGAGCTCACCACCATTCCGCATGGGATAGCGATTGGGAAGTTCCATGGAGAGATAACAACAGTTGGCCCTCGTCCTGTTAAGTCTGTTTGATTTCTTTGTAAGAAAGCCTCTGTACGAGCGTAAAAGTTTAAGAAGTCGATTGCTTCATCAACATCGGCAAGAGCTTCTGAAACAGATTTCCCTGCTTCATAAACGATAAGAGCTGAAAGCTCATTTCTTTTTGCCAGCATTAAGCTTGCTGCTTTTACCAGAGTTGCTGTTCTAAATGGCCATTTTGAATTGGCCCATGTGCCTTCGTTGTAGCTTTTATCAATTGTATCAAGAGCAATGCTTGCATCCTGAAGGTTAGCAAAACGAATACGTCCTACTAAGACTTTCGGGTCAGAACTTGCGTTGATTGAGACCCAATCACCCATGAGGTCTTGAGCATTGATGTAATCAATTCCCAGAGACTTCATTTCAAAAGTTGTCAGAGCTTTTTCCATCCATTGTCTTTCATTATCTAAATAAAGACGAAGTGGAGACACGTTGAAGAATTCATCTTCAAGTTTAGAAACAGATTGATCGCGGACGATCTTTCCTTCTTTCTTTTTTTCTTCATGAATCGCGTACGGCGATTGAAGAGTTAAGTGTTTTTTATGTGAACGCATGATCGTTAACACTCCTACTTGAGAAGAGTTTTCCATAATACGTCTTACCAGATACGCCATACCTACAAGTAAACTTCCTACTGGAACGTAGTTTCTTGTCGCCCAACCCATTTTTGCCAGAGCTGTTGAAAGCGCTTCATAAGTCATGTGTAAACACTGGTGCTCAATTTCTCCTACATCTGGATAGAATAATTCTTTGGCCGCTTCAGCGAATCCGTGGTCAGAGAAATTGTGAGAAGCTAACGCTAGTTTTAAATGCGGGTGAGCTTCTAAGATTTTCATAATCAGTTGTCTGAAGTGAATATCTGTTTCTTCTTTATTTAAAAATTGTGGAGCATTAAAGCTGTGGGCATCCCCTTCTACAGTTTCAGCATCCCAGTAAGCGCCTTTTACAAGACGAACTGGCATTGGAAGATTTCTCTCTTTTGCAAGTTCTACAATATCTTTTAAATGTTTAGCACCATCACGAAGGTAGGCCTGGATAACGATACCTGTTGATTGGTAATCACGCAGTTCCTGAGTTTCAAGTAAAACTCGGCGGTAAATTTTAAAAACCACATCGCGGTAGTGATAGTGTTCTGCATCGATATTGATGAAAACGTCTTCTTCTTTAGCAGTGATTAAAATTTCTTTTAATCTAGGGCCAACTAAATTGTATGTGTAGTCGAAGGCCTGAGGTTTAAAGTCTGAGCATAATGCCGAAACTTTAATTGAAACGTGAGCACGGTTAATACCGGCAACGTTTAATTCACCTTTTTTAACGTGAAGAGAGAATCCTCTTACAAGTTTTAAAACTTCGTCTTTGTAGTGGTCCGCTTCTTTTTCAGAAACAACTAATTCACCTAATTGATCGAGAGTTACGTCGCGTTTTGTGTCGTATAAAGCACGAAGTGAGCGGTCAGCTTTTTCAATGCTCTCACCAGCGATAAAACGTTTTGCCATAAGTTTTACAGCATTTCTCACCATCGTTGCCAGAGGCCATGCCGGAATCACTTTTGCTAAGTAAAAAATTGCCTTGATACCAAGTGTGTATGTGCGAGGAAGAGCTCTGTCTTGCCCTCTTTTTTTAGCACGTCTTGCTTTTCTGTTATCTTTTAAGAAACGAGAAAGAGCTTCGATCAGAATTCTTTTTACTTCTGATCCTTTTTTATCGTGATCAAGAGATGGAAGAATCGCTAAAAACTTTAAAAGGTGGATGCGAAGTAAGGCATACTGAGCAGTAAGCCCTAAACCAAAGTCTGAAACATCTTCAAAAAGAGTTGGGCGGTATTCATTTAAAAAGCTTAAAAGTTTTTTAACGATTTCTGCCGATCTCACTTCGATCGCCTGGTATTTTGGATCTTTTAGTAAATCAGGAAGACCATCAACTCTAATCAGGTCTTCAATAACCGTCGGGAAATTTTTCACCTGAAGAGAAGCGGCCATTTCAGCATGCGCTCTAAGATCTTTCACCTGAGGGATATTTAAATCAAGAATCTCACTTTGCTGAAGAAGGAATAATTCTTGAGAAAGTTTTGGCGTATAAAAGCGCACTTCTTTTTTATTGAAATAAAATCCAACTAAAAATGGAACTGATCTAAACACCATTTGTGTTCTGAAGTTATTTGTCAGGTTTTCCATGAACGGCTTAAGCTCAGCTAAGACGTCAGCGTGAATAACATCGTCACTTCCCATGAATGTGTCAGCAAATTCTTCATAGAAGAAAAAGCTCCAGTCATGGTGATTGACCTTTCTAATAGTCATAAGAAAATTCTCAGGCACTAATGGCATATACTAGGCTCCGTAAAGGGATGAAATTAAAAAAATAAGTGACCCCAAAGATAACTCTAAAGGCGCGATTCGACCATAGTTAAGGTTGCTCTTTTTGGAGTTTGACTAATAGCATTTCTCTCCCTAAAATTTAGTTATGATGACCCTTGGATCCCTTTTGGTTTACCATTCACTGACAATTTTGAATGCCGCGAATCTTTACACTCTCAAAGACCTTCAAGTTTTAGAGCAGGAAAAGAATTTCGAGGAATTCCTTATGCACGTCAACGACATCCGTCCTAGCGAGCGTCAAAAATTGTGGAAGGATATGTACCAGTCCATGGCCATGGAGCTTGTCGACTACAAAACGAGAACTAAAGACTTCAGCATGGAGGCCTTCAAGCAAATTGAAGACATTGGACGCTCAAGTGCTTTGTTTAACGACGAGTTCTTTCAATTAAAAAGATCCATTTACGCTAAAAAGTTCTTTAGTGAGTGCTACAATCAGGCCTCAGAGAAAAAAGACGCTCAAAAAATCGCAGGAGTTAAAACTTGTGACTCAGAGTTGAATTCTTTTTGGTACTTCTCTAAAAAGGACGCTGACGTCGGTTTGGAATTTGCCAAACTTATTGAACGCTACCCAAGTACACTGAGCAGCTGGCCGTTTTATCAAAGGGCCATCAACGACAGTATCGCCAATCTTTATTGTGAAAAGCCAGATATTCAAAGAGCAGTGATCAAAAAGCTTACGCAAGAAAGCTTTGAAGCTGACTTTGACGGCAATTATAAAAACTTAATTAAGCGTTTTGTTCCTGAGAAATGTTTCGGGAAGATCATTCCCTCTCTTCGCCTGGGGCTCCAATCGACCGTTACAAACGGTTTGGAAAAAGAGATGGCCATGAACCTTCTTTCAGCTTCTGGAAAGCTTACAAAAGAAGAAGAAGACTTATACGCGGTTCTTTATATGCTTGATGGGCCTGTGGTCGGCGATAAAATGAATCTGGCGTGGAAAAAGATTGAAGACCTGAGCACTCAGTACACGAAAAGAATAAAAATCCTGGCACAAATCAAAGCACTGCCATTGATTCCTGATAAAATCTTTAAAGATGCGAGTCTGCCTCGCAATAAGGCCATTATTAACCTGTTTGCTAAGAATTTTCCGGAGTATTTGAACTTTTACGGTGAGAGCTGTGTGAAGTATCTAGAGAATAAGGATGAGTTTACGGGGAATATTGCTTCTAGTTTGCAGTGTAATGAGTTTTTGAGAACGGCCAGTGATTTGAAAAAGTCTGAGAATACTGAGTGGGTAAGTGATTCGGTTCAGCGTTCATATTCAGGTCTACGTAAGTAGCTTGAAAAAATGCTCCAATGGAGCATTTTTACTTCGCAATAAAATTCCTAAAACACCACACTTCGAAATTTTGAGTTCAAGCTACCCCCAACTTCTTTTGAATTTCTAAAAAAATAGCAAAAAAAAAGGCCACCCGAAGGTAGCCTTTTTTTATTAGAACTTTCTTAATTAATTAAGATAGGTGTTTTCCAACGATCCCAGCAAGTTCGAACATAGTTACTTCTTTTTTTCCAAAAAGTTTAGCTAGTTTGTCGTCTGCGATGATGTTTCTTTTGTTTTTTGGGTTTTGAAGGTTGTGCTTCTTAATGTAATCCCAAATTTTTGAAACAACTTGTGTACGTGGAAGAGGCTTAGCTCCAACGATTTCAGCAAGGATAGCTGAAGGAGTAAGTGCTTTCATGAAAGCTGCGTTTGGCT
Organism: Bacteriovorax sp. PP10; assembly: GCF_035013165.1. Classification (NCBI taxonomy): domain Bacteria; kingdom Pseudomonadati; phylum Bdellovibrionota; class Bacteriovoracia; order Bacteriovoracales; family Bacteriovoracaceae; genus Bacteriovorax; species Bacteriovorax antarcticus. The sequence goes on along the minus strand of NZ_JAYGJQ010000001.1, from coordinate 2,012,218 downwards.
TACGAGCAGTTTTAACTTTTGGAGCTGCTACTTTTTTAGTTGCTTTAGCTGCTTTTGGAGCTGCTACTTTTTTAGTTGCTTTAGCTGCTTTTGGAGCTGCTGCTTTTTTTGTAGCTTTTGGAGCTGCTTTTTTTGTAGCTTTTGGAGCTGCTTTTTTAGTAGCTTTTGGAGCTGCTTTCTTAGCTGCTGGAGCTTTTTTAGTTGCTTTTGGAGCTGCTTTTTTAGTTGCAACTTTTGCTTTTTTCTTAACTGCCATGGTGAATCCTCCGTTTAATTAGACATGTTGTTGATTGTCTAAAAGTGTTTATAGAAAGTAGTAACCGTTTTTTTTTAATCATACAAACTTTTTTTTCGAGCTTCTCTTTAGAGATTTTCCCAATGAGATTTCCTTTTTTTATTAAGGTACTCTGAGATCGGTTTCACTTTTTTTGTGATTTTCCCTCGAGAAATTCGTTTGTAAGTAAATTATTGCTCGAAAATTTTCATCATGTCTAGAGTAAAAAGCAACTTTTTTACTTTTTTTTGTTTTTTTTCCTAGGGAAAATGATGAAACTCCCTAGGAAAAAGTCTTAATTGAGTGTCTTTACCCACTCAACCACCAGTCCATCAGGCCCTAATTTCCTAGGAGTTTTCTTATATTGATGAGACTCATTCAGTGAATACATTCTAAAATTGTCGATACGACAGTAGTGGTAGATACGCTTTAATTTCTTCTCGCGCGCTACTCTTTCAAAGAATTTTTTGATTTCGTGAGACAGTCCTGCCCCCTGATGATCGATCTTAATGGCCGTATTCTTAGTTAAAAGCGAGTCTACCTCTTCTTTATAGAAGACTGCAGCCACGACCTCACTATCTTCCATTAAAGAGTGCAGCTCCCATCCGTCGGCCACTTCTTTCTTAATCTCATCAAATGTCCATTTGAAGTCTGGGGAATCTGAGAACGCGTCGATATTGTAATCGTGAATCGATTTGATATCTTTTTCCGTCTTGGCCTTTTTAAAAGTTAACTTCATGGCAATCCTTTGCGATTAATAAGTCTTTTTTTATTTTTAGTGAATTATAGAGTCACGATATAGGCCGCCAGGTCTTTAATGTCCTGTTCAGTTAGCTTCGTGATGAATGGAAGCATCTCTGGGTTCTTTCTCACTCCAGATTTGATTTCTGTGACTTGCTTAATAACGTACCAGTCGTGCTGTCCTGAAAGCTTTGGGGCCTTCTGAGCAGGGTTTCCTTCCCCTTTCTCACCGTGACACTGGATACATGTAGCGTATAGAACTTTTCCTTTAGCTGCATCCTGAGCGAATGCTGAAGCTGAAAAGGCAGATAAAACTAAAACTGAAAGCATTAAAAGAGAACGATTCATTAAAACCTCTAAGAAGATAAAAAAGAAATAATCTTAAACTGTAATGAATTTTACTCTAAAAGAATATTAGACGGCAACCACTTTCATAGGGGGAAGCGTTTCTGCTCCACTTAAAACGGTGCTAATCAAGATTGAAAGGCCTGCTTCATCCACTCCTGACGGCGTCGATGTGACAGTTAAAACTTCATCTTCGCACAGGATGAGCTCCCATCCAAGCGCAGCTGAAAGCTTCTGGGCCCACTGGTTTTTAGCTGCTAAACTTAGCTGATTCCAATTTTCTCGCAGGGAAAAAAGGTTTTCGGCTTCCGTTCCAAGCTTTGCTTTGACAGCAGAACCGACCAAAGAAATTTTGTTCGAATTAAGAATCTGTTCCAGCTCGGGGATATTTTCAGTGAAGGCAGGCAAATGATTTTCGTCGCGTAAAAAACTTTCGATTTCTCGAAAATTTATTTTCCATATATCCAAAATTTTCCTGTTTTCGGAAAATTTTGCCAGCACTGAAGCGATGATAAAGTCCACATCATCGGCATTTTTCCCATGAAAAGCTGTCAAAATCTTGTCATTTCCATCAACAGTGACGACGAAATCAGAAAGTAATCCTGCTTTATAAAAGCTGGGATTTTTCAAAAAACTCTGTGCTCGGTTTGAAATGGAGTTTAAATTTACTTTCAAGTTGATGACGCCTTCTTTATAGTGGGCATTGGATAATGCTTAATATTTGGATCACTCTAACATGACAAAAAAGCAAAAACACTCAGAAAAACTTCCCACGACTATCATCGTAGTCGGCCCCACTTCATTTAAATGGAAAGTGCTGACGCCGTTTTTAAAACGTGCTCAGGTTAAGTTGTTTTTTGTTGATGGTGGCCTGATTCATCAGGAGAAATTCCAAAAAAAGGCGCCACTTCTTATAAAGAAGGCCGAATCTATCGGAGATGGCGACAGCTCAAAAAAACCCATGACCATGTTTAAGGATGATCAGAATCTTTCTGATTTGTCATACTGCTTAAATCTAATGAGCAAAGAAACTCATATCCAAACCTTCTTGTTTGTCGGTTTTTTAGGTGGGCGCCTCGATCATCAGTTCTTTAATTTAGGGGAAATTTCCCGTTTTACTAAAACGACAGACGCTCAAATCCTGCTTGAAGATAAAATTGAATTCTTCCCAAAAGGAAAAATTGATGTGGAGATTCAGGGGATTTTTAGTTTGGGAAGTTTTGAAGACAACCAGATTAAGATCAAAGGAGCGTGCCTTTATAAGTCCAAGAACTGGCTTAAGCTCCCCACACTAAGCTCTAGAGGCCTCTCAAATGTGGGAAGCGGCAAAATCGAAATTGAATCGAAATCGCCGCTTGCTGTTTTTTACTCTTAAATTATTGGGCCGGATTCAGGATCAATTTAAAACGAACATCTTTCGCGTCTAAATCCAGCAGCTGGTCTCTATATTCGCCGGCAATGAACTTTTTAACCTGATTATTATAAAAGGGAGAAAGTAAGTGACCAGAGTTTCCAGCTGGCAAGATCCCCCATGATTTTTCGGGGTGAGAAAAATCAATAATTCTTCTGGTAGATGGCCCCGCTTTCACTTCAAAGTCCCCTTTAAAGCTTGTGACCTTTTGATTATTTACTTCTTGTGTAGCACCAGGAATCGGAAAAGGGCCTAAATTAAAAACATAGTTCAATGGTTTAATTCTTCCGAAAGGATGGGCATACTCAATCGTATGCAGCTTCCCCCACTGCCAATTATCAGTGTTTTTTCCAAACTTCTTTTCTAAATCCACAATTGTTTGGGCCAGAGTTTCTCTAAAAAGATCACCGCGGTCGTATTTTTTCCACCATGGTGACTCTTTTTCTAAAACAACACGTTTCAGGAAAATCCATCCATTTGGAACTTTAGCGAACACTTCTCTTTCATCTTCCGTCAGATCTTTAAGTAACTTTTTTTGAATCTCTCTCGTCCATGAATAGTAAATCGATGGCGCGATGCTTTCGATTTCAGAACTTAGATTCCAGCTTTTTAAAATCTCGAAATACTTCTGGTAAGACTTCCTCTCACTTTCAGAGGCAAAATTGGTATCGCGCAGAAGAGTTTCAACCAAAAGCTTATTTTCAAAATTCATACTGAGAGATTGAAGCTCCATCGTTTCTTCAGGAGACCACTTCTCTTTATGAGATAAAACATTTTCAATCGTCTTATAACGATCATCCGGTTGCCAGTCCCCTCGTAAATTAGCAGGATATCCCTCTGGTCTTGAATTGGCCGAAACGATCATGCCGCTTGCCGGGTTTTCCATATGTGGCTTTTCATCAAAGGTCAGTGAGCCCAGGATTTCATCCTGACCGTTTTCACCATTTAAAATAAAATCTGATTTAATCCCCGGTCTTTTTTTCCAGACTTCTCCAAACATCCACCAGCCAATATTTTCTTTATCGGCGTAAAGAATGTTGAGTCCGGGAGCTTTTCCAGTTGCAACAGCAGCTTTAAACTCTGTCATGTTTTTTGCCCGGCCCATTTTAAAGACCGTCGTGAACGGGTCATTGGCCTCATCATAGAAGGCCCACTGAAGCGATAATGATTTATCCGCCGACGTATCACTCAGTGCGTGATCTAAAATCGGCCCGTGGTGAGTGGAAAAAACCGTCATCTCATAATCGGGAGCGCCTTTCACTTTAATCACTTCAACACGTGAGGTTAGAGGTTTCTTCTCTCCTTTATATACATAAATTTTTTCTTTCAGATCAACGTTCTCTTTAAAGATGTCCATATCATCTGTCAGAGTCATCGTCAGACCCCATGCACGCTCGCGATTGTGTGAAAGAATCGGAAACGGAATCAGCGATAAAAAATGCCCGTAAGTTTCAAACGTCGGCGTCTTTATATGTGCCTCAAACCAAATTCCCGGGTGAGAGTATGAAATATGGGGATCGTTAGCGAGCATAGGAGATCCGGAAACTGTTTTTTTGCCGGATAACAACCAGCCATTTGATCCTTCAAATAAATTAAAACCATTTTCAAGATCGGCCACAATTTTTAAAACAGATTCAGTAATATTCTGCTCAACACTTACAACTCTTGTAAGGTTTCCCGGAATTTTTTCATTTCTTAGGTCTTCAACCAGGTCTCCGCCAATTCTCGTGACAAGCTTAGTGAGAAGTGGCTCTGTCATTATAGCGATACCAAAACTAAAACCCATCAGGCCCACGAAACTTTGTCCGTCGACCATTGAAAAAGGACGAGGCTTAAGTCCCAGCATGACAAATTCAATGGGCATCGGCCCTTTTTCAATAAACTGGTTTACACCGTCATAATAAGCACCAAGCTCTTCCACCATTTCGGGATCAAAAGAATTTTCGGCCAGTTTTCTTTTAATCATCTTCTCCGATTCACTCTTTAAACCGAGATTTCTAAAAAGTTTATCTGAGGCCAGGGCCTTTTGCCCGAAGAGTTCGGCCAGCTCCCCTTCTGCCAGACGTCTGCTTACTTCCATTTGAAAAAGTCTTTCACTGGCCATGACAAAGCCCAACGCTCTAAATGCGTCGCGATTGTTTTTAGCTGTGATATGAGGGATTCCGTTTTGATCGCGGACCACTTCCACCGGTGCAGAGAGATTTCTTAAATTGAGCTCTCCGCTCATTTGAGGGACTCTCGCTTTGACAAACTCATAACCGCCAACCAGGACGACAAGGAAGAGAACTGCCACTAAAAAGAGACTAATCTTTAACGTTTTCTTTTTGCTTGATGATGTATTCATGAAATAATCATAAACATAATTATGAAAGATGTTAAACACAATTCAGACCGTTCTATTTTTCTCGATGTACTTCGAGGCTTCACTGTCGTCTTGATGATTATCTTTCATTTTTCTTTCGACTTGGATTATTTTGGATTTATCAGTGTCGATATCGTCCACGCACCCTTTTGGTATTTCTTCCCACGCCTGATTGTTTTTTTATTCTTATTTGCGGTAGGGATTGCACTAAGCCTTGCTCATAGAAATGGCATTAAGTGGAAGTCCTTTGGTAAACGTTTACTGCTGTTAGTGTTTTGGGCGACTATCATTAGTGTCGTCACTTATAAATTTTTTCCAGAGAACTGGATTTATTTTGGCACTTTGCACGCAATCGCCGTTGTTTCTGTCTTTTCTTTGCCATTTTTGAAAAGGCCATGGGAAGCACTTGCAGTGGGACTTTGTTTATTCATTCCTTCAATTACTTTTGATGTAACCATTCCATGGATTCAACTGCCCCATTCATCGTGGGATTACATCTCACCATTTCCCTGGTTAGGTGCTAGTTTAATTGGGATATTTGCCGCGCACAAAAGAATTTACCTGGTAGATTTTCCACGTAATGCTTTGGTTAAATCTCTGAACTATTTAGGCAAGCACTCTCTTTTTATTTATCTGGTTCACCAGCCAATTCTCTTTGGTTTTCTTATGCTAATTGTGAAACTTAAACGTGCGTAGTCCAATGTGTTTATGATATAAAAAATCATTACATATTAGGGAACTACAACTGTGAAAAGACTATTAAAAATAGACTGGAATAAAGTAGAGCGCACTATTGGTGGATTAAAATTTGCCGTCGTTATCATCTTGCTTTTTTCTATCTCAATGATCATCGGAACTTTTTTAGAATCATACTACGGAACAGATTTCGCAAATCGTACTGTGTACAAAACTTTCGCCTTCATGCTGATTCAGTTTGGTATGTTGATGTCGATTATCTTCGCTGCGTTTTTAAGACTGCCGCCTAAGAAAAGACTTTATGGATTCTACACAATCCATGCAGGCCTTATCATTATAGGTGTCGGATCGATGATCACTTATATTGCCGGTGTTGATGGAAGTATCACTCTTGCTCCAAATGAGCCTAACCGTCAGGTTGTATTATCTAAAGACGTTTTAAAATTCACTTACCCTGAAGAAGGAAAACAAGTGACGTCTGAGCTTCCTTATAGTGCTTTCGCCAAAGAAATTAACGAAGACTATGATGGAATCAATGTTGTTGAGTACATTCCATTTGCTCAAGGGAAATTCGTTTGGACAGACTCGATCAATACTTATCCAAAAGAGCTTCCGGTTCAATCGTCTAAATACTTTTTCAAAAACCCATTTGCCTCTGAAGAAATTCTTTTAACTTTGCACCCAGAAGCAAGTCAGGAATTCCAGGCAACGCAAACGATGGGACCTTTAACGTTTAATTATATGCCGCTTAACCTAGCGACTTGTTTTGAACAACAAAATCCATCTGGTCTTATTATCTGGAACTCTGAAACGGGAGAATGTTTTACTCCTGAAGAAAAAAGAATACCGGTAAAAGAAACGACTGCTAAGAATCGTTTTGTCGTCATTCCCATGGCAGACAAAAAACTGGTGACTTTCTTCCCGGACTTCTCACCTTTCCCGGTAGACGCAAGTTTCCAGGTCGATCAAAAATCAATCTATAGATCATTCTCAAAGAAACTTTTCCAGGAAAAGCCGGCCCTATTTTTATTCGGTGAAAAACTTGCTTACTACTCTAAAGCTGACAACAAATGGTTAGTTCAGGATATTAAGTTAAAAGGTGACAGTGTTTCTCTTCCCTGGATGGGAGCAGAAATCACATTAAAGGATCACCAGGAAAAATTAGTTCCTTTCAATCTTCCAGTGGCCACTGTGCCGATTCAAAAAAATGGTGTGGTTATTAAAGGTGACATCCGTGCCGTAAGATTAAATATCTTAGGTAAAGAGTATTGGGCAACTAACTACTCTCCACTAAGCTTAATCATCAGCGGTAAAAAAGTTATCATCGAAGTGACAAAAGAAAGCTTAACTCTTCCATTCGAATTAGCTCTGACTCAATTTAAAATGGATAAAGACCCTGGGACAAACAACCCGGCAAGTTACGAGTCTTTCGTAAAATTATTTTCTGATGGGAAAATGTCAAACCACCATGTCTTCATGAACAATCCAATGAAGCATTTAGGATTCACTTTTTATCAAGCGTCGTATTCGCAAGACAGCGGCGGGAACTATAGTACAACTTTAGCAGTCAACGTTGATCAAGGTCGATTCTTAAAATACCTTGGTTCACTAATGTTGGTGTTCGGTGGAATCTGGCACTACAATCTGAACAAAAGAAAAAAAGGAGCTACTGCCTAATGAAAACTTTACTTTTTTTAGCACTACTGACAGTGAGCAATGCCAGCCAATCAGCTGAAACATATTTTTGTAAACCAGAACTTGAAACACTTCCCACTCAACAAGGTGGACGAGTAAAACCATTATACGTTCACGCAAGTGAGGCGATGAAGGCCTTAACTGGTAAAGCAAAAGTTGGTGATCTTTCGGCCGTTGAAGCTTATTGCCTTTTATCACTTAACGGCATGGGACTTCCAAGTGACATCAAGCTTATGGCAAAAATCGAACACGTTGATGCCATTAAACATTTAAATCTTCCTGAAGGTGAACACCTAGTGGCCTACGACACTTTAGTCGCGATGGAAGACGATGTTCGTAACGAAGCAAGAAGAACTGATGTAAGCGACTCTTATAAGAAGTCGATGGAAAAACTCTTCAACAATATTTTCTTATATAAAGAAATCAAATCAGGAAACAACTGGTACCTAGCTGACGTTCAAGGAACAGTTTTAAACTGGCTGCCTTTAACAGCTTATTTAACTGAAGATAAAGTTGTCGCTCAAAAAGAGCTGACTCCGATGGACCCATTCCTTCCAGTCATGCTGAGAACGAAAGTCATGTACGATCAGGCCTTCGGAACAAGATACATGGTTGAGTATTATTATGCGAAAGCAGGTCTTGCTAGCGTGGCCATGCTTTTATCTATTCTTGCTCTTGCTTGTCTCGTGCTATTTAAAAACTTCAAGATCGCTTTAGGGTTTGCAAGTTTATCAATTCTTACACAGATCACATTGATCACTCTTCGAGTGATTGTTTCAGGACGCGCTCCTATTACAAACATGTATGAGACTGTTTTATTCTCTGGTGCCGGTGCCCTTTTATTAGGTCTGATTCTTGGCCACTTTAAAAACGAAAAACTTTTTGTTTATATGGGTCTTGCTTACAACGTTTGTACTCTAATGATGATTAACTTCGCCAACGGAATGCTAACGGCGACGATCTCTCCTCTAGTTCCGGTTCTTCGCGATAACTTCTGGCTATCAACTCACGTAACAACAATTATTCTTTCATACGGAGCGCTTGCTCTGAGCTGGATTCTTGCCAACACTGTTTTAATCAAACGTCGTCTTGGCAAAATGGATAGAAAAGAAGAAGCGTACCACGCTGACGTTATCTACACGACTCTTAAGTGGGGAACGACAATGCTTGCTGCCGGGATTATCTTAGGTGGTGTGTGGGCCGATTATTCATGGGGAAGATTCTGGGGATGGGATCCAAAAGAAACTTGGAGCTTAATCGTTCTGTGTTTTTATACAGCGATTCTTCACGGACGTTACACTTCATGGATTAAAAACGACCGCTTTATGACAGTGACTGCTGCTGCATTCTTAAGTGTAATGATGGCGTGGTTTGGTGTTAACTACATCCTGGCATCAGGACTTCACTCTTATGGATTCAGTGAAGGTGGAGCAGTGTTCTTAGGAAGCTTCTTCTTAGTTCAGATCATCATTTTAATCATTACGAAAAATTACTCAAAAGGTAATAAAGAAGCTGAACCTGTATAGGGTTCAGCTTCTATAAAACTATTTTGTAAAGTTAACTTTTTCAATTCCAATTACACCAAGAATTGGTGAACGTTTCGCTACAAAGTGCATGCGGTTAAATGGCTGCTTATTATAAGTCATAACCGCATCACTACCATCCATCGTCGCTTCAATCGTATACTCTTTTCTCTGACCGTTTACACCGTTATAAAGTGTATCTAAGAAGAGAACTCCACCACTTGATTCATCAAAGTTATGGCTATAGATGCGAACTGTAATGTATTTATCTTTTCTATTTAAAACAATCCCGTCACCAAGCAGGTCTTTCGAATTCATTTCTACGCGCTCAACTCTCTTGTTATCCACCCATCTTTCTTTATATAAATGAGTAACAACACGAGACTCTTCATCATAGTCCACAACCATCTTTCCGACTTCTTTATCGATATCGTTTGTGACAACACAAAGAACTTTTTCAGCTCCGAATGCTGAAGATATTATTGTTGAAAGTGCGATGACTGCCATCATCTTTGGCAAGATTGATAATTGCATATGATTCCCCTGTATTTGTGTACAAGGGATTCATCGGCAAAATTTTCTCGATCATGAGCTTATATTAGAAAAGATGTTTTAACTGATCGACGTACTCAGGTTTTTTCATTCCCACTAAAACGTAATCAAAACCATAATCTAAATAGGTTTCAATCGCCATTGTGGCAAATGGTCTGTTTTCTTCATCTGGAAGAAGTCCTATTTGCTGGGCCTGTTTTTTAAATTCGATCGCTTTATTTGACAAGTTTCTACGGGAATAAATTTGAGAGATTTCCATTAAATCATAAAATGGTTGAGACTCAACAGGAGTCAGGGCCTTGCCCCATACGCGTGCGATGAATGGAAAAAAGTGGCCAAAATAAACCTGCTCAACTGCGTCTGGAGTCTGCAGTGTATTCCATAAACCTGTGAACTGCTTAATCATGCTCACTTCATTAAAATCTTCGGCCGTTGTCATTTCATCACTACCTTCGGCCCATTTATCTTTTAGGATCTGCATGCATTTTTCAAAAAGCGCTTCTGCTTTTTTCTCGTCTAAGTCTTTATACATATCTTCATATGTGGCCAGGCGAATCAGGTTATTTTGTGTGAAGGCATTAAGTGGACGATTCACCACACTCAATAAATTATTTTGCATACATAGTTCCAGTAAACTCTCATCACCATAGTCACCCAATTTCTCAAGTGCACCGATTTCAATTAAGTTAAATGGAAATTGAACCATCTTAAAATTCTTGGCACCAATCTCACCTAAGATCATAAGGATCTTGCTTAGGTCAGTGACCTGAGGGTCATTGATCGGAAGAGTAAAATTATTAGAGCTCACTCCATAATGTTTGATTCTTCCCTTCGTTACTTCTTCTTCACAATAGATGAACGCTTTTTTCAAGCGAGCGTAATACTCTTCTTGTGTCGGGTTTTCTCCCTGAAAATAATATTCCGGATTATGTAATAAAAAATAATCAACAGAGTCTCTTTGCAGTCTTTTTAAACTTAGAGTTAATTGACTCTCTAAAAAATCAGGATGAATAGAGTGTTTTAATGTGTCGCTGATATCCACTAAATCATCTACTGCAAGATTTTTTGCATTCAATTCGTCGATAAGAGCTAAATTGCTTCCTTGAATGTACCCAGCTTTTGTGACAATGATCGGTTTGAAATTGGGATGTTCTTTTAAAACTGATCCGATTAACTCTTCTGATTCACCATTGGTATAATTGGCAGAAGTATCAATCAGACTACAACCTGCTTCCAATGCTTTCACTAAAGATTGACGGTGCTCTTTCGAGCGAATGCTTACACGGTAAGATCCAAATCCTACTTGACCCATAAAATGTCCTTAAAAAAATGATTACTTTAAAAATGGAGGGAGCTCAGATGCTCTGAATACGCCTTCGCCACCCTTTCCATCGTATACTTTATTACGATAGCATTCATTTTTCGGGTCATAAACTAAATCTTCTTGTCCATTGACGAGAATTCCTTCAACAAGCATTGTTTTAGAATTAATAACCGGAGATCCAGAGTTCCCTTCGAAGGAGTCAAGCCCGGCCGTGAACTGGTATATACCATTGTTATTGAAAATCGCTGATTCGCGAGAAAGTATTAATGGCATTCCGTACGGGTGACCGATCATAAAAACATTGGCAGTGTTGTCGATCTTCTTACTCATATTCAGTTTAAGCGGTTCGCGACGCTTAGGAGTACGGTCTAACTCAATCAACGAATAGTCCTGATCCCCCGGAGCATTCATATCGTACATTGTGCTGATGATTCGGGAACAGCTGAAAACATCATTAGAATTTACGCTATAGCCTTTTCGACTTTGCTCTTTTGAATCCACATCAAAAATAATTTTCTTTGTCGCGCAGTCACTTTCATCCATAAAACAATGTCCCGCAGACGCCAGGATATTGGGTGCGACTAAAAAGCCAGTACAGCCTGATACAGCAGGTCTTGTTACAAAATGCTCACTCACACACATCTTCATTGTTTCTTGCAGACTAGCGGCCTTTATCGTCGTTTTAAACATACCAATATCTAAAACATCAACTGGCACAATCAAGGCGATTGATTTACTTAGTTCCTGAATTCTTCGGTCTGATTTATTGGTGATAATTTCGCGGTCGTCTTTTCCGTAGATAGAATTTAAACCAGATGAACCAACATTGATTTTTGCTTCTAAGACTGAAGCATACGTGAAGGTCAAAAATAGGGATAAACAAATAATCTGGCGCACTCAAACTCCCATGGGAAACTGGACGCCAGACTTTATCATCAAACCCCGATCTCTCGGGGCAAACTATGAAATAATTACTTACTATTTACGAATTATTTTTTGTAATTCTTTGATGTTAGTGATTCTCGTAACGTCTTCCCCACGGCATTCAGTGACCTTACACACCTTAGGACGGTAGCAGTTTTGAATAGGATCATTCACATAGTCAGTTTCCCCACGAACCAAAATCCCCTCAACTACCCCCGTTGTCGAATCAAATACGGCCGATCCCGAGTTCCCACCGAAAGTATCAAGAGTCGCCTGGAAGTAATACTTATTCGTATTCGATCTGACGTTTGCCCCATCAGCAATTTTTGTTGGAAGTCCAGATGGGTGCCCGATAACAACCAGACCTGCCTTATCAGCAATTTTTCCAGTCGTTCTAAATTTTAAAGGAGTATGGCCTGCAACAACGCGGTCTAGTCTCACAAGAGCAAAATCGTTATAAGTTGATCTGTCTAAAACGCGTGATACGATTTTATTACATTTATATACTTCAGTTTTAGGAATAATCTGAGTTAGTTTTTCTTCTGTCACATTAGCATAACCAAAAACCCACGAGTATCTTTCGCAGTCATCGAGATCCTGAATACAGTGTCCTGCTGTGACCAGGTATTGATCTCCCACTAAAAATCCAGAACAGTTTGCAGCTGCCACTTGTTTTGCAAAACGAGCGTCAGCACAAATTCCATCCTGCTCAAGTGTCGTACTACTTACCAGCACTGTATCATCTTCACGAGAGACAAGAGATGAATCAGAAATCATCGCCGCCGTTGAGTTCGCGAGCTGCTTATACATATCATTGGTCGATTCAAAAATATCTTTGCGGTCATCTACACCGTAGATAACTTTATCAATCCATGAATCCTGGGCGAATGAATTAATTGAAATCGACAGAACAAAAAAGCTTAATAGAATTTTCATGAAGTCCCTCCATAGAACAACTGCTGCTTCATTTAATTCTGGTGATTAAGGCAGGAGGTGGCAATGAAAAAGATAAATAAAAAAGGCCCCAATAAGGGGCCCTTTTTATGGAAGAAATTTTTTGAAAAACTTAGTTTAAAGTTAATCCATCAAACGGGTTCATGTATTGTGCTTTAATTTGCACCATACCTGAGTCGTCCCCCATTGATTCGAAGTATCCATAAAGAGCACCTTCAGTGATCTTTTGGTTAGCATAGTAAGACTTAATGAAGCTTCCTGCCGTGTCTTTAATTGATGCACTCATTGGAATAAAACTTAATCCAAGTTGAGCAAGAGTTAAGACAATACGCTTTCTAGCAATTGATGTTGGACGGTCGTAGTTGAATGCAACTGCCGGACGATTTTGGAACATTGATTCTTTATCGAAAAGGTTAACAACAACTTTTTCATTGTTGTAAGTTACTTTTTGGAAAGCATAGTTCATACGGTCAGATACTTCAGTGTAAAGGCTTCCAGCTTTTGCAAGGTTTGCACTTCCAGCTCTGAAGTTAGCATAAAAGTTTGTTGTTCCGTATTTCATCCAGTTCGTCTTAGCGTTGTTTGATTCCCAGTATGCGTACCATGGAATGCGAGACTCATAGATTGATGACCAGATCATGTTCACTTCATCGTGAGTTAAACCAAGTTCTTTTTCATCGAAGTTTTCAAGATAATGCATAAGCATGTTCTGGTGAAAATTTCTTCTTTCAGTAATTAGTTTTTCAACTTGAACTACTACGTAACTAACAGTGTTTAACATTGGAACACTACTTAGTCTCTTTCTTGCGAAATCAAGGGCCCATGAAACTGCTTTATAAGTTACGTTTCTCTTATAAAAGAAAGTTGGGTCTTGTACGTTTGATAAAACAGTTGGGTCTAAAAGAAGGATAGCATCAGTGATCTTCCCTTCGAACTTAGAAACAACTTCATTGAAAGCTGGATTTGTAAAAACAGCATCAACGTTTAAAACAGCAAGCTGCTTTAATGAATCAAGTGTTGTTTGAACGTATGTATCGTAGTCTTTAGAAGCTACACCATTTGATCCCCAATAAGCTCTATCTTCTTCAAGAACAGCTCTTACTTGAGATTCATATTCACCGTTAGCTAGGTTTTGTGCCATTAACGATTGCTCTGCCATTAGCTGAGACTTAATCATTTTCACGTATGGTGCAACTTCAAACTTAACCGGCATAGTCCTGTCTCTAATTCCGATTAATTTTCCGTCGTCACTTCTAATAACTTGAAAGCGCTTCTGGAAAGCGTCTGCTGATTTTGCGAATGCTGTATTCGTATTTATGGCGAATACACAAAGCATTGCCACCATGATTGAAATTGATTTCATTTTTCCTCCTAATTGAAAAATGTATTAACTTCATCAATGTTAATGAAAAAATTTTAAAAGAATCGAATGTAAGAAAATATAATTTAAAGTGAGATTATTTTGACACTATCTTTTTTTCAACTTCATCCCACAATGCGCTTCGTAAGATAAGAGATTGAACGCCAGCAAGACGAGCTTCTTCCCATTTTTTTTCATCGTTTCCGCAGAGAGATTCAAGACAATCTTGTGCCTGATGAGAGTGCTCACCACCATCGATTTCAATGTGACGTTCAAGATAATATTTCAGGTTAGGAAAATTTGTTTGGGCACTCTCATCAAGATTTTTTGAGAGGTCTCCTAATATTGAAGTAAACATGTCGGGAATTAATTTTTCTCTTCCAAAGAAGAATGTGGCCGCGACTTCGTGAGTTTTTCCTTTCATCGCCAGGTCTAAATTAAAAGTTACAAAATCGCGCTCAGCTTTTGTAGTCCATTTATCAAAGTTCAAATCTTTCGAAAAATTCAGCAGACGATCAGGGTCTGCACCAAGATCATTCATAGCACGAAGATAAAGTGTGAAGTGATCACACGCCAGGCCTTCGCGGTCTTTATCGCTTTCTTCACCTAAAACAATTTCATTAATTAAACGGACAACATTTTTTGGATACGGACTTGGATTCCATGGAATCGCCACACAGGTAATATCGTTTTGCAGTCTCTTTAAAAGAGTCATGAAATCCCACACAGCAAAAACATGAGTCTCCATAAAAACTTGTAAATCAGAAACTGTTTTTATCTTTTGATAAAGAGAGTGATTACTTAAATGTTCATGGTGAGAAAGTAAATCTGGATGATTCATAATGGAATTCATACGCGTCCTACAAATTGATTATAGGAGAAGTCATACCACTAAATTTCGAAATCGTCGTATGTTTGGCCAAAAGAAGCGTCCATTTCTTTAGAAAAAAAGCGGCGTGAGAAGTACTGCCCGGCCCTGATTGTGCGAATAAAATCGTACTCTTCCAGCTTTCTTAGAGACGAGTAAATATCTTCTATCGCAAGGCCTAGATTTTTGGCCATTTCTGTGTGAGACATCATTTGGGAGATACCGTGAGAGCGATGTAGGTTTGGTAAGCACCAAACTCTACGATAAATATACATAAGAACCAGGATTTCAACGCGGCTTAATTTAAAATCAACAATAATTTTATCAAAGAAGACATCTGGAATTTCAGACGTAGAAGGGCCTAGCTCTTGATTTCTACCACCGATTTCTGGAGTATCATCAGTTTTAGCTTTCGAGCGGTGATCGGCCAAAATTGAATGTATATCGACCATAATTCAATCCTTGTCATTCACTGCGACACGTTCGCATGAATCTCTTAATTAAGTGTAGCACAAAATTACTAAATGGAAAATATCTAGTACTGATCAAGTATCTGTTATCTGAGTTTAGAACTCAGGAATAAGAACGCAGCCCATAAAATGCAGAGGCATTCCATTAAACTCGCGAGTCACCGTCGTGGTGAATCCAAGACGATGATAAAAGCTTACGTTTTGGGCATCAGGTGAAGTGATAAGGTGAACACCCATGACATTATTCAGTTTTAAAAAGTTCATGTAGTGATTCATCAGAATACTACCAAGACCTTTTCCTCTGGCATCAGGGTGAAAATTGATATGGAGATGGGCCGGAAAAGCTAAAAACAAGTCGTGAAAAACTGCGTATCCGGGGACACTGACTTCGTTCATTGCACGAGTTGAGTCCGAGCAGCCAGAGAGGTAACCTAAAACTTTGCCCTCTTCCATTGCGATAAAAAATTCTTCCGGGTAAAGAGTCTGGTAGTCACCACACCATCTTTTATAGAAGGCCTTACGTCGCTCCTCAGATGAAAACGTTTTAAGTGATGAGGATAAAAAGAAGATTTCTTCTACTTGTTTAAGCAGAACTTCCTTTTGATCAGCATTCAAATTATTTAATGTCACAATTTCGATCATGCTTTAAAACTCTTTTGAAGCGCTTTATGAAAACGTAAATAAGATCTCATTTTAACCGGAATGCTCTCCAGTTCAAGACTATCTACATTAATAGAATCCCAATCACTCCATGAAACAAGTAATGGCCCTGTGAAATATTTTTGCCATTCTTTTTTCTCTTCTAAATTTTTTAACTCTTTCAGAAGACCTGGATCAGTAAGCTCGTTGATTGATTGTTTTGCAAGCGTTGTTAATTCTTCTTTCGTGGCCGCTTTAACCATCATAAAAGAATCATAAAACGATTTTAAATCTTTCGCCCGTTTTTCCGGCATTAAGAAAAAAGCTGAAACCAATTTAGCACTCTCCTCTTTTTGTAAAAAAGAAGAAACTAATAAATCGTCTTTAGTTTTATTATCACCAGTAAATTTCAATCCATTCCAGATTTTAAATTCAGTAGGAATTGAAAGTTTTAAGTCCGCCACCATTTGATTAAACTTATTAATAAACAAACCGGGGACTTTTGATTTCATCATCTCTTCAATGAAATGATGTTTTGAGAGTTCACTTAAATCAAACTCATTCAGCCGAGTCGTTATAGAATCGCTTATTTTCAAATCGTATTTAATTGAAAAACGAATCAGTCTTAGAAAACGAACCGAATCCAAAAAGAAGTCATCGCTGATCTCACGAAGCACTCGATCTTTCAGATCTTTAATGCCTCCATAAGGATCTACCACGACTTCTGAGTTATTTTTCATATCCAGCTCTACCCCAATAGCATTCAAGGTAAAATCGCGGCGCTTAAAGGCCTCTTGATAAGAAAGTGTCGGACTCAGTTCCGCTTCAAAATGATGATGAGTTTTATTTCCAGCAATCTGGCGCTCAATTCGCGGAGTAGAAAACTCCAGGTCGAAACCATGGAAATCCACTCTCGTGATCTGATAAGGAAGTTCGGTATAATTGATTTTTTTATTTTTTAAGAAAGAGCGTAAAACACTGGCCTCAAGATTCCTGATTTCAAAATCCAGGTCATGGCTTAACGTTTTATTCAGGAAATAATCTCTCGGCGTCCCACCGACCAAACACAAAGAAAAACCAAGTCCTTCAATCTCGCGAAGTAGGTCTTTCAGCTCATTCGGAATAAGGGAGGCAATCGTCATATCTTAAATGTATCACGATGTGAGAGTAGTCTATCAATAGTATTTTTAATTCTGACTAAATTTTCTGACTCTTTATGGTAGACGATATAAAGCTTCCCACTCGGTACTTCGAATTCATCCCCAAGTGTCATAATTTTGTCTTTAAAGAATGAACGATTCAATACGTGATTGGGAACAACAGCAATCCCCAGACCTTCGTTTACGGCCTGAAGCATGTGTCCGTGAGAGTTTACAGTAAAACGAACATTTAATTTTTTCGGGTGTGTTTTGAATTTCGATCTACACCATTTTAAAAATAAAACGTCATTTTGTTCGAATAAAATAGTCGGAATCGTCTCTAGCAATTCCAGAGTTAATTTTTTATTGAAGAACTGATCCTTCATTTCTTTTGGAAATACGAGTGTTGATTTTTCTTCTAAGAAGAATTCTTTTTCACCATGAAGAGGAACATCATCTTCCGGCATAATCAAAATATCTAATTTGTTGGCATCGAAGTCAGCAATCAAATCTTCCTGGTGACCCATGCGAACTGATAGCTTTAGATCTGGGTTTTCTTTAGCGTGCCAGACGATTTCTTTTGCCAGCCACGTCTTCCCGATTCCAGTCAGGGTACCAATGGTCACCTTCCCTTGCATCGTATCTTTATCGCCCTGGATTTCAACCAGAGTGTCTTCCATTTTTTGCAGGAACTGAGTTCCAAGCGCGTAGAGCTTTTCACCTTCAGCGGTTAAAACCACCATTTTTCCTGAGCGCTTGAAGATCTTTACTTCAAGTTTCGATTCAAGGTTTTTAATACTTTGGCTGATCGCCGATTGAGTAACTCCCAGCACTTCTGCTGCTTTAGAGAAACTTTTTGCGCGGGTTACGGCCACTAATGTCTGTAGTTGAGATGTTTCAATCATAATGTATTAGGTTTACCTAATATAAATAGAAAAGAAAAGTAGCCATGTAAAAACTCGCTTACTTATAAAAAAGACAAAAAAAAAGGGCCCCAAAAAGGGGCCCCTTTATTAAATCTTTGTTAAAAACAAACTATTCAGCTTGAGCAGCTAGTTTGTCTTTTCTTTCAGCGATAACTTTTTCAGCCACGTTGTTTGGACATTCACCGTATTTCGCGAATTCCATTGTGTATGAAGCTTTACCAGCTGACATTGAACGAAGAACTGTAGAGTAACCGAACATTTCTGATAACGGGATCAGAGCGTTGATTGTTACTTCACCTGTATCGTTAGATTCTGAAGCCTGGATAATCCCTCTTCTAGAAGAAAGGTCACCAATTACTCCCCCTTGGTACTCATCTGGAGTTTCAACTTCAACTTTCATGATTGGCTCTAGGATAACTGGAGAAGCAGCTTTTACAGCTTGTCTCATCGCCATACGAGAAGCAATACGGAATGCTAAGTCAGATGAATCGACGTCGTGGTAACGACCGTCTTGTAGGTAAACTTCAACGTTGATTAAAGGGAACGCTGCAAGAGGTCCTTTATCCATAACGTCGTTGAAACCTTTTTCACAAGATGCAATGAATTCGTTTGGAATAGATCCACCCTTAATTTCATTGTAGAACTTGAACACTTGTTCATCATTTTCTTTTTTCTCTTCAAGAAGAGGCTTGATCATTCCTACTACTTGACCGAACTGTCCAGATCCACCAGTTTGCTTCTTGTGTAGGTAATCGAACTTAGCTTCTTGTCTGATCGTCTCACGGTAGTTTACCTGAGGTGCACCAACTTGAACGTCACAGTTGTATTCACGTTTTAATCTTTCTACGTAAATCTCAAGGTGAAGCTCTCCCATACCAGCGATACGTGTTTCAGCAGATTCTTCATCTGTGTATACATGAAACGTCGGATCTTCTTTCATGAATCGTGAAAGACCTTTTGAAAGACGAGTTTGTTGATCTTTATCTTTTACTGAAATCGAAAGTTCGATTACAGCTGCAGCAATGTGCATACCTTCACATGAAATGTGATCCCACTTATCGTCACCAACAAATGTATCCCCTGAAGCACAATCGATACCGATGATAGCGATGATGTCCCCTGGTCCAACAGTTTCAATGTTCTCTCTGTCGTTAGCGTTCATACGAACTAGACGACCAACGCGTACTCTTTTCTTAGTACGTGTGTTGATGATCGTGTCACCTTTATTTAAAGTCCCTTGGTAAATACGAGTGTAAGTTAACTGTCCGAATTGCTCGTCAGTAATCTTGAACGCCATACATACAAGTGGCTTAGATCCATCTGGAATAAGTTCAATTTTTTCTTTCGTATCGTTGTCGATAGCGATCGGTCTCTTACAAGTAAGTGGAGACGGAAGGTATCTTGAAACAGCGTTAAGAAGAAGTTGAACACCTTTATTTTTGAAAGCTGATCCCATGAATACTGGAGTTAACTTTAAAGTCTGAGTTCCAATCTTAATTGCATTGTGAATTTCAGCTTCAGTAATGTCTCCGCCTTCAAGAATTTTTTCAACCATGTTGTCGTCAAAGTTTGAAGCAGCATCAAGAAGTTTTTCTCTGAATGCTTCAACATCATCAAGCATGTCAGCAGGGATTGCTTCAACTCTTACTTTTTCTCCGTTTTCTCCGTCGAAATAGTAAGCTTGTCTTGTAATTAAATCTACAACACCTTTGAAGTTTTCTTCAGCACCGATTGGTAACTGCATTAAAACTGCATTGTGGTAAAGTTTTTCTCTTAGAGCAGCTACACCTTTATGAGGGTTAGCACCCATACGGTCCATCTTGTTTAAGAAGGCCATACGAGGAACAGCGTAACGCTTCATCTGTCTATCAACTGTGATTGACTGAGATTGAACACCAGCAACTGAACAAAGAACTAGAATAGCTCCGTCAAGAACGCGAAGTGAACGCTCAACTTCTACTGTAAAGTCAACGTGACCCGGAGTATCGATTACGTTAATACGACAGTCTTTATCAATGCCTTCAGCAAATGTAATTCCTGCGTTGTCGATCCCTCTCCAGTGAACTGTAGTTGCAGCTGAAGTGATCGTGATCCCTTTTTCTTTTTCAAGTTCCATGTGGTCCATAGTTGCCCCGGCACCACCACCACGTACGTCTTCAATTTTGTGAATCTTGTCACAGTAAAAAAGAATACGTTCAGAAAGAGTTGTCTTCCCTGAATCGATGTGGGCTGAGATCCCAATGTTTCTAGTTTTGGCCATTAATTTCATAACTCATCTCCAAAAAGGTTATTTACCCTAAAAAATTATTTGTAACTTTTTTTAAACTTAATTTTAGTGTCGAATAATAAGAAATTTAGAGAGATGAGTCAACAAAGATCGCTCTATTCAGAGTGAAAAAAGATAAACAAGGAGCAGCAAAGAATTGACAAGATCACTAAAACTCTCTAAAAATTTTTTCTGGTAATTTAATACCTCAACCCACAATTAAAGGCATAACTGACTATGAGCGGAGATCTAAGCAAACAAGACCTCTACGAAGGCGTTAAAACGCTGATCGAAACTGACGCTGTACACGTTCATTTAACACAACAAAAACTTTTTACCCTGTTTTCTGTTGGATTCCAGTACCTACTGTTTGAATCAACGAGAAACCCAGGTGCTTACATTATCCGCGTTGAAGATGGCTACCTAGCTGAAAAGTTAGCTAAAAAATCTAAAGACCCGTCGACAAGAAAATTCCTGCAATCCCTAATGATCCCCCGCAAGTTTAAATACGAAAAATCATTTTTCTACCTGGACTACTTTCATTTCGGTTCATGGAACATGACGAGTGAAATCCCGCGCGAGAAAATTAAGGCCGCTCTTATCGTTAAAAATACTTCTTCTAAGCCAATGATGGAAATTGATTTAGACCCTGAAGCAGACACTGCGGTCATGGACACAATTAAAAACGGCGATTACCTGAGAATGTTGATGGAGTTTGTTCCAAGAACCATCACAATCGCTTTTGAAGAAACTTTTGAAGGAACGACGCCTGTTACATTTCCGTTCATCAAGAAAGAAAAAGAAAAGACTGTTTCCGGAGTGACAATCAACTCTGATATTGAGTGGGACGACTAGTCCCACATTCCTGATTAAATCTATTTTCTCAAACGAAATACCTGATCATTTTAAAGCGCTGTTGCGTTTTTTTCCTAAATACACTTCGTAAGTCTCCAACTATTAAAGATTTCAAATGATCTTTCGATAAGATAGCAAATCAATTGGAGGATTTTATGTTCACTATCATCGGTGCGATTTTTACTACTGTCTGCGTAATCATGGGATATGTTCTCCACCATGGTAACCTGGCAGTTCTTTGGCAGCCTACAGAGATCCTCATCATTGGTGGTGCGGCAGTTGGATCGATGATTATGGCAACCAGCCCATACATCATGAAAGCAGCTCTTGCGAGATCTATTCAGGCCATGAAAGGAACTGGGATCAATAAAGCAGCTTACATCGAACTACTTCAGTGTATGTTCGAGTTAATTAAGATGGCCTCAGCTAACCCGATTTCAATTGAACCTCACGTTGAAAATCCGGAAGGCTCAGAAATTTTCAAACGCTACCCTGCTGTTTTACACAATCACCATGCCATCGATTTTATCTGCGATACGCTGAAAGTTCAGATCGCTTCATCACTATCTCCTTATGACTTAGAAGATTTAATGAATGCCGATTTAGAGATCGTAACAGAAGAAGAGCACACTCTCGTTGCTTCGATCAACAGAGTTTCGGATGCCCTACCAGGTCTGGGTATCGTTGCTGCCGTTCTCGGGATCGTTATTACCATGGGAAAACTGACTCAAGGTAAGGAAGTCATCGGGGCGTCGGTTGCCGCGGCCTTGGTAGGTACCTTCCTGGGAATTCTTTTCTCATATGGATACTTACAGCCACTTGTTGCTAAAGTTGAATCTAACTTAAAAGAAGAAATGCGCTTTATGGTGACGGCCAAGATTTGCCTTCTTGCCTTTGCAAAAGGTGTAAACGCAAAAGTATGTGCTGAATTTGGAAGAAGAAGTATTCCCGCGGAATTCCGCCCTTCATTTAAAGAAGTAGATGAAGCGACGGCTAACGCTGGTAAAAAGTAAAAAAAATGCTCCACTGGAGCATTTTTACGTCGCTTGAAATGGTTTAAGAGACGTATTTTGGTACTAAGAGTTTTACTTTTAGTAATTTAAAAACATACTGAAAAAGGAATTTCATTATGGCAGACGAAAAAGCGCCAATTATTATAAAAAGAATTAACAAAGGTCACGCCGGAGCTCACGGTGGTGCCTGGAAAGTTGCCTTCGCCGACTTCATGACTGCGATGATGGCCTTCTTCCTCGTTATGTGGCTTATGGGGGCCGACGAAGAAACGAAAGCAGCCATCTCCGATTATTTTACCTCTGCAACTATCTTTAAAGGTGGATCGGATTCAGTGGGTAAAATTGGAAGTGCACCCAATACTTCTTACTCTGTACTTAACGGACAAGAAGGTGGATTTGACCAGGCCGACGTCACAGAACCTGCTCGCCCACGCCCGGTTTATTTACAGGAACACAAAGTTCTCTCAAAACTTGTCGATGAACTTTTTGACGGGAATGCCTTCTCTGCTGATTACAACTCTGAATATTTAAAGTTTGCGATTCCTGGAAACGTTGTCTTCCAGTTTGGATCAACTGAAATTTCTTATGAAGGGAAAAACTACCTGAAGAAACTTGCTGACGTTTTCAAAGATTACGAAGGAACTGTTTCCATCATCGGCCATACTGAAAAAGGTGAAGGGGCCACTGATCAGGCGAACTGGGATCTCTCTTTTAAGCGTGCGATGGCGATTAGAACGTCTCTCATTAAAGACTTCAACGTTATGCCGGACAAGCTTATTCCAGTAGCGCAATCGAGTGCGACGGTATCTTCTGAGGAAGAAGAAAAAGGAATCAACGTGAATAGACGTGTGGAGTTCATTCTAAAGCATAGAAACTTCTAGTTTAGTTAGACATATTATATAAATTACTAAAGTATTTTACTCAGATATCCGATATGCCTCTTATCAGCTCTCCGCTGAAAAAAAGAAGGGGCATACATGGATCGCGACAGTTTTACAATTACACTCATTGCACAGTACAAAGAAGAAATCGAAGGCGTTTTGGTTGAATGTGAGCACGTTTACCGCTCTACAATCGACTACGAACTATTAGACTCAAGAGTTGAAGAGCTTATCAGATGCGCTCGAGTTGATGGCCTGGAAGAAAAAATTGTATGGGATCTTCTTCAACAAAGAATTCCTTCTTATGTCAATTACGTTAACGTTAAGACGACTAGTAAAAAGGCCGCTTAAGTTTTATACTCGTATCAAAAACATAATCCTTTGGGGTCTTCTTTTTGATACGAGAATTACTTACTTATATATCTGAAAGACCTACCCTCAAAGAGGCCAAAACATTTGGTCACCTCTTCGAAAGCATCTCACTTTTATCCCGCGAAAAACGTTGTCAAAAAACCTGGGCCACTCACCGCGCCTCTTGCAAGCAGTTCATTGCGGCCGAATTAAAAAATGCCCGTCATTATGATTCTGTTTTGGTTTTAGGATCCGGGCCTCTCCATGAAATCCCGACAGAGCTTCTTTCAAAAACTTTTAAAAGAGTTGTTTTGGTGGATATTGTTCATTTGAAATCGACGAAGAAGTCTGTTGCTCATCTTACTAATGTAGAGTTTATTGAGCACGAGATCACTGAGATTGAAGAGGCCTTGAGAGTTGATAAAAAGCTAAAGGACAAGGTTCCTGCGAAGTTTGTCGACGAAGACTGGGGCCTGGTTCTATCTGTGAATGTAATGTCTCAACTCCCCTTGCATCTTGAAACTTTCATTTATAAAAAGTTAAAAAAAAGATTCACCGAAGCTCAGGTTGAAACCTTTTTAAAAGGTGTGACACAAAACCATCTGACTTACCTTCAATCCTTTCATACCAATGCCATCCTAATCACTGACACTCAAACTTTTTATTATGATAAGAATGATAAAGTCATTCAGACAGATCACAACTATGAGCATTTGAGTCTTCCAAAACCTAGCGAAGAATGGAACTGGAATGTTGCCCCTATACCTGAATTCCAAAAAGACGTTGGCATGAAAATGCGTGTCTGTGGATTTGTTTTAAAAAACATAAATAGTCATTGATCTTTCTTATAAGAAAATCTTTAATAAAGTGACTATGAAAAAAAATGAAAATAAAAGAAGTGGTGCTTTGTTTGTCGGCCTTGGGATTTTTCTCAGCAGGATCGCAGGTCTTTTAAGAGAGCGCGTTTTTGCTCACTATTTCGGTAACTCTGATGCCGGAGATGCTTTTAAGGCCGCACTTAAAATTCCTAATTTTTTACAGAACCTCTTCGGTGAAGGTGTACTCTCTGCTTCCTTCATTCCGGTTTATGCGGGTCTTCTGGCACGTGAACATAATGAGAATACAGAAAATCCACATGATCATCTAGAAGCTTCAAAAGTTGCCATGACGATCGGTACGTTGATGTTCTTAATGACATCGCTTTTGGTTATTGGTGGGATTGTTGCTACACCTTTTTTAATTGATACGATTGCTCCTGGATTTCAAGGTGAAAAAAGAGAACTGACAATTAAGCTTGTGCAGATTTTCTTTCCTGGTACCGGGCTGGTTGTTATGTCGGCATGGTGTTTGGGAATTTTAAACAGTCACCGTCGCTTCTTTTTATCATACGCTGCTCCTATCATCTGGAACGCGGCGATTCTCGCGACACTTCTCGCTTACGGACAAGGAACTTCTCAATACGACCTGGCCATTATCGCAGGTTGGGGTTTAGTTCTTGGTAGTTTCCTTCAAGTTGCGATTCAAATACCGACGACTATTAAACTTCTAAAATATTTCAGACCGAGACTGGACACAAAAGTGCTCCATGTAAGAATCATCTTAAAAAACTTCGTTCCAAGTGTTATCTCTCGTGGAGTTGTTCAGGTCAGTTCATACATAGATAACGTTCTGGCGAGTTTGCTTCAGTCTGGTGCTGTTTCAAATTTATCTTACGCTCAACTTCTTTACACACTTCCCATCTCGCTTTTCGGGATGAGCATTTCTGCAAGTGAGCTTCCAGAAATGAGTTCAATTCTCGGGTCTCAAGAAGAAATTTACGCAAAACTTCGCACTCGACTTCAAAATGGAATCCAAAAAATCAGTTTTTTTATTATTCCATCAATCGCCGCTTTTATTATTCTAGGTGACATCGTTGTTGCGGCCCTTTTCCAAACTGGGAAATTTACGTCACAAGACACTCGTGTGGTTTGGATCGTTCTCATCGGATCAAGCGTAGGTCTTCTCGCTTCAACCATCGGACGTCTCTACTCATCAACTTTCTTTTCTTTAAAAGATACGAGAACAACACTGAATTTTGCAGTTGTGCGAATTTTCTTCACAACGATATTAGGATACCTGTTCGCTTTTAAATTCGCTCCAATGATTACAAGTGATCCTGCCTATGCAACTGCTGGACTGACTTCTTCTGCAGGGCTTAGTGGATGGATTGAATTCATGCTGCTAAAAAATAAACTTAACGGCATTATCGGCAAGACTGGAGTTAATTGGCGTTACCAATCAAAACTTTGGGGATGTGCTCTAATTGCTGCAGCAGTTGGGTTAAGTATTAAATGGTTTATTCCCTCACATTTTTTGACTCTTCCAATTCCTAGGGCGATTATTATCTTAGGTGTATTTGGTGTGTTGTATTTCGCACTTACCTACATGATTAACATCGAAGAATCTCAGGCAGTGATTAATAAAATTAAGTCGAAAGTTTTAAGGAAATAATAATGGAATTTACTCCAGCTATCACTGATGTTCTGAAGTTTGCGGTCACGCTGGTTTCAATTATCAACCCCCTGGGTGCTATTCCTGTATTCTTAGGATTTGTAAAAAATCATAGAAAAATAAACGTTAAAAAGCTGGCCAATCACACGGCGACAGCAGTAACTGTGACAATCTTAATCAGTTTGATTGTTGGACAATATGTTCTTAATTTTTTTGGTATCTCAATCGCATCATTTACTATCGCCGGTGGATTCCTTTTAACAACCACCGCCTTCAGTATGATTTCCGGCCAGCAATCAAATTCAAAAATTAACAGCGAAGAAATGGAATCAATAGATTTTGAGAGAGAGTTGGGAATCATTCCTCTGGCCATTCCTCTTCTATCGGGGCCAGGTGCGATTTCAACATCTATCATTCATGCAAAAAACTTCACGACTCCTGCTCACTGGATTGCTGGTATATTGATGATTTTAATTGTCGGTTTTTGCATTAAATTCATTTTAATGTACGCAGAAAAAATCGGTGAAAAACTTGGCCAGATCGGTCTGAACGTAATGACTCGAATTATGGGTTTAATTCTTTTATCAATGTCGATTGAAATGATTGCTTATGGTATTAAAGAGATCTTGCCGATTCTAAAAGGCGATTTCTAAAAAATAATCTCAATCAAACATTAACCATTTCCTAACTGGAAGTAGCTCTCCCATTCCATTACATTCTGATCAATTCAAAGGTAATTCATGGGAGAACTACAATGTGGACATATCTTAACAATCTTTTAGCAAATTTTTTTATGCGAATCTCAAAACATGATTCTAAGGAAACCTGGATCTTGCTTGAGATGCGCCAAAAGTCCAATCTTGAGAACTTAGAGGACTTAAAAAAGCTTCGTATCAAGAATTTTTAGGAGTATAATTTCCATACTACTTTTTAAGGATGGTTTTATGGAAAGTAATCAAAGAAAATATTCTAGTTTAGATGTTGGATCACGCACTGAAGTTCAAGCGGGATTCATGACAAGAGTTTATCAATGGATGAGCATTGGTGTTCTTCTTACTGCAGGTATCTCTACATATATCGGAACAAACGAAGCTCTTGCGACAACAATCGCAACGAACAGAGGATTGTTTTGGGTTTTAATTATTGCTCAATTTGGTGTGGTTATTGGTTTATCTGCCATGATCAACAGAATGACGGCAGCAATGGCACTTGGTCTGTTTATGCTTTACTCTGCATTAACAGGTGTAACGTTCTCAACAATTTTTTTAATCTACACTCAAGCTAGTATTCAATCAGCATTCTTCACAACTGCTTGTGGGTTTGCGGGTCTTTCAGCTTTTGGTTTTATCACTAAAAAAGATCTGGGGCCGGTTGGAACATTTTGTTCAATGGGATTATTTGGATTAATTGGTTATTCACTTCTATCAATTTTCTTTCCATCAATGATGGGTGGAGCTGCTGGGTTAGTGTTTAGCTTAGTTGGGCTTTTAATCTTTGCTGGATTAACTGCTTACGATACTCAGAAGATTAAATTAATGGGGCAGCATGCTTACAGTGATGAAGAGAGATCTAAGTTAACTGTGATTGGTGCGCTTACATTGTATTTAGACTTCATTAACTTGTTTCTTATTATTTTAAGATTTACTGGTGATAGACGTCGCTAGTTAGAAGCGCGTCCTTCGATGGCTAAATAAACTCTTAAAAAAAAGTTCATCTCGCTACATATTCAAAAATAGTAAAAATGCAGCTTCGGCTGCATTTTTTTATTTAGCTAAAATAGATTTTATTTTTTCAACGTAACCGGCAACATCCGACTTCTTCATCAATGGAGAAAACGACAAGCGAATGGAAGACCTGGAGTTCTCATAAGAATACCCCATCGCCATCAACACTCGGTTCTCTTTAATAATCCCTGACGAACAAGCTGACCCCGTAGAAAGATCCACGCCCATCATATCGAATTTTGCACTTAGTGTTTCTGCTTTTTGTCCGTAGATAACTAAGAAAATAGTATTGAGATTTCTAAAAGGCGCAGCACGTGCCACAACCTCTCCCTTGTCTCCAAGGAACTCAACCAAGGCCTCTTCTATTTCATCCTTTGCTACGCCCACTTCAGACGCTACAAATTGTTCTTTCATATCGTGAAGAGCAAGCTTAATAGAATAAACGCCTAAAGCATTCTCAGTTCCGGCACGAAGGCCGTCTTGTTGAGTGCCACCGACGATCAGTGGAGAAAATTCAATGTCATTACTAACGAAAGAAAAACCAATTCCTTTAAGCGCACCAAATTTATGGCCGGAAAAAGTATAGGCATCAAGCTCAGGAGAAAGCATATCCCAGTTGGCCATCTTACCGACTAACTGAACAGCATCTACGTGAATGAAGGCCTGAGTTTGTTTTTTGATTTCTTCGGCCCATTGAAGCGGCCATATCACACCAGTTTCATTGTTGATGAGAGTGTAATTTACATACGACTCACGCCCTTCGCTGGTTTCGTTCAAAATACTTTTTGTTAATTCAATTTGATCGAAGAGTCCGTTTTTATCCACAGGAAAAAAAATCACTTTATGACCAAGCAGTTCTAAATCTTCTTTTAGCTGAACCACGCACGCGTGATCGACTTCAGAAAAAAAGAAACTAACCTTTTTCTTTTCTTTGAAAAATTTAAAAGCGAGCCCTTTAAAAATAGAATTGATTCCCTCAGAAGCTCCTGAGTGAAAAAATAATTTATGAGTGTCCGTTTTTAAATTAAACAACTGAAAGAGGTACTCAATAGTCTCATTGATGTGCTTTTTTGATTTCTTGCCTGAAGCATGAAGGGACGCCGGGTTCCCAAAAAGAAAATCCCCGCTATGAAGATAATCTGTAACTCTCTTCGCTAGCGGGGACGTTGCATTGTAGTCAAAATAGAAACGATTACTGATTGATCTCTCCAATCGGATTTCTGATCGCTGAAGTCATAATTCCAGCTGAGTCAGTAGATGAAGCGCCAATTCCAGCTTCAGCTTCAGTTTCTTTTGTCTTACGAACAAGATCACCAAGTGAAGTTGTTGCAAGATATTCTTTCATGATAATCCCAAGGTTCATGAAGTAGTTCTTCGACAGGTGGAACTCAAGAGAGTTCGCTGCTTCAGCTTCTGATCCAACGATATCACGAGCAGGGTTGATGTTTTCACCAACACAGTCTAATACGTCTTTAATTGTGATCTGGTCTTGGTTTCTAGCAAGTACATACCCGCCACCTGGACCACGAACCGACTTAACTGCTTGACCATTTCTTAGCTTTCTAAAAAGTTGTTCTAAGTAGTGAAGACTGATGTTCTGTCTTGTTGAAATTTCTTGTAATCTTACCGGATTCCCATTTGAATGAGTAGTAAGGTCTAACATTGCTCTAACTGCGTAACGCCCTTTTGATGTAAGTCTCATTGGTCTTCCTCCATAAAAAATCCAATTGATCGTAACCTGATTTAGAAATAATTCTTGAGAAATGCGTGTGTCGTCTACTGGTAGAATTGCTCATCCGTGCAATCCTTTCTAGCTAACTGATTCTATCTCAAAGAACCAACCTAACAAGAATAGTATGACGTGTACGAAACACAGAAGTCAACCACCTATTTTCGAACTTTTGATGGTAAGGTATTGAAATTAAGGTAGTCTTAAGCGTTAAGATCGGGTAAATCCCCAATAAAACCGATGGATTAGGTCACTTGATACAATGCAATTTATTGATATAAAAATAATTCATTGGAGCGTTTTGATCGGAAAAGTTTGCCGATGAACAAATCTATTACGTGATCTTTGTAAGCAAAAAATTGCGTGAATTGTTTTCGTTTATCTCGATTTTGAGCTGATAGTATTTGAATTCATCACCTATTATTCTTTGCAATTGGTGCAGGTATGGCATCCCCCATTCAATGAGAAAATAATCTTTTTCTTCCAGATACATTGGGATTTCGAGGTGGATCAGTTCTTCTTTCTTTTCGATACGGTAAAGATCAGCATGAAGAAGGTTGTCTACTTCGTTGATGATCGAATACGTTGGACTTGCGGTCCCTTTTCTATCTAAAAAGATTTTTGTGAATGTCGTTTTTCCTGCTCCTACCGGGCCATCTAAAATGATGACACTAGGGGGTTCAATCACCTCTTTCATTTCAAGGGCGATATTGGCCAAATCAGATTCTAATACCTTCTTCCAAGTGCGAACGACAGACATGAGTTACCTACTTTAGGGGATGAGAATCAAAAACGCTCTTAAGACTCTTTATAGTGTTTGAGAGTCCATTAAATAGAGCATGGCAAATGATCCAGTGACCGATATTGTATTCTTCGAAAATTTTGTGCTCTAGAAGAGGCACAACACTTTCATCCGTCAAACCGTGACCTGCGTGAGTCGCGATCTTATTATTAGTTAAAAATTCTTTAGCAGCTTTGTATTGTTCAATGAAGCGCCCAATATCGTCTCCGTTAGAGAAAACGCGAGCGTACTCTCCAGTGTGGATTTCAACAGCGTCGATATTTAATTGAGTCGCGCGGATAAGCACTTCAATTTTTGCTTCAAGAAAAAGTGAGATCTTCACGTCTTTAATAGAAGACTTTAATTTCTTAACGGCTTCTTCGATGCGGATAAAGTTAGCATCATCTAAAAGATCCAATCCACCTTCAGTGGTTTTTTCCTGACGTTTTTCCGGAACTAAACAGATCCACTCAGGGCCTGAAGCGATAGCAATTTCTACGATTTCAGGATTCACACCCATTTCAAGATTAAGTGGTTTTCCAAATCTCTTAGTCACAAGGCGCACAGTTTCCACATCAGTATCCTGAATATGGCGACGGTCTTCTCTTAAGTGAATTGTGATTTGGTCAGCACCATTTAAAAGTGACACTTGAGCAGCATCAACAACACTTGGGTAATCTTCCCCGCGTGCTTGTCTTAGAGTTGCTACGTGGTCAATGTTAATTCCTAAACGAGGTATCATGGACAGCTCTCCCTAAAATAATGACTAACCAATCTCTTTGGTTACAACTTGAATTAAACGATTACATTCTTCTTCAACCAACTCAGCGTTCTCACCTTCAACCATTACGCGAAGTAGTGGCTCTGTTCCTGAGTATCTAAGAAGAACTCTCCCGCGGCCATCGAGTTTTTTCTCAGCTTCAATTGTAGCATCGTTAATTGATTTTACTGTTTCAAGCACCGGTTTATTTTTTACCACAACGTTCTTAATAACCTGTGGAAAAAGTGTCACTTCAGCAACCAGGTCTTTTAGTGATTTATTGAAGTATTTCATTGCTTCAATAACTTTTAATCCACCAAGAGATCCGTCACCCGTTGTTGAATGTTTGCTGAAAATAATATGTCCTGAAGGCTCTCCTCCAAGAATACAATGATTCGCGCGCATATATTCGATGATGTATCTGTCACCAACTTTTGTTCTGTGGAATTTTAATCCCAGAGACTGAACGTATAATTCTAATCCAAGATTCGACATAACTGTTCCGACAACTGTATCGCCTTTTTTTAGTTCTCCACGAGCAAGTAGTAGCTTCGCAAATAAACCAATCAGTTTATCACCATCAATCAGAGTTCCCTCTTGATCAATAACACTTACGCGGTCGCCGTCACCATCGATACAAATACCAATGTCAGCTCTGTAGCGTAAAACTTCTGTGCGAGCTGCTTCAGGGTGAAGAGAGCCACAGTTCTTATTGATGTTTTCACCGTTCGGGCTAATCCCGATTGAGAAAACTTCTGCTCCCAATTCCTGGAAGATC
Organism: Bacteriovorax sp. PP10; assembly: GCF_035013165.1. Lineage (NCBI taxonomy): Bacteria > Pseudomonadati > Bdellovibrionota > Bacteriovoracia > Bacteriovoracales > Bacteriovoracaceae > Bacteriovorax > Bacteriovorax antarcticus. The sequence goes on along the minus strand of NZ_JAYGJQ010000001.1, from coordinate 1,980,387 downwards.
ATTGGTGTTACTTTATAACCGGCACCATTGGCGCAGTCTAAAACGATACGCATTCCATCCAGGTCATAATCAGATGCAAGAGCTGATTTAACTTGAACGATGTAGCGGCCATAAACTTCTTTTAATCTTTCAGCATTCCCTAACTGACCAGCGTATTTCACCGGCATTAGGTCAGGATTTAAAATAAGTCTTTCAAGTTCGATTTCAACAGAGTCTGGAAGTTTATTTCCTTTACCGTCAAAAATTTTAATCCCATTATCCTGGAAGTGATTGTGAGAAGCTGAAATCATAACTCCAGCGTCTGCTCTCATGTTATGAGTAACGAAAGCAACTCCCGGCGTAGGAAGAGGACCTGTTAAAATAACTTCTCCACCTTGTGAACACACACCAGAAGCAAAGGCCATCTCAAGCATGTAACAGCTAAGGCGCGTATCTTTTCCAACGATGATTACAGGTTTCGTATTTGTGGGATTAATGGATTGGAAGTGAAAAGTTACAGCGCGCCCAAGAGCGGTTGCAATCTCTGCTGTCATTGGGTAAGCATTGGCCTTACCGCGAATTCCATCTGTCCCGAAAAGTTTTCTCTCCGACATACATGTCCCTTTTTAACAACTAGTTTTAAAACGTTACTCTTTTTTAACAGACTCACGTTTTGGAATGGTCAGTTGTACTTTATATTTTAATTTTACTCTAGGATTTTCTTCAAATGAGAGACGTGGGTCAATCTCATCAATAGGAACAGTTATGGTCCCCTCATCTTTCTCGATACTCGACAGATTCACCGGATTTGTTTCCAGGTGTGACATTTTTCTAATCACATCAATAGGCCCGCTGATCATGATATTTTGTGGGTCGATACTCACTTCTTTAAATTTGCGGTCATAGGGCATATTACCAATATACTGAATTTTTACCGGTAGCTCCATTTGAACCAGACGGTCGATTTCAATCGTCGCTTCTTTTGGATGCATCTCAAGAATATCGACACCAAATGGCACAGAAATCTGAGAAGGAAGGTACTGGACTTTGAAATTCTTCCCAAACTTTTTATAATAAGGCACCAAGTCGATCACCAGTTTTTCTTTGTTAGAAAAAACGTTTCCGATAAAAGCTTTTGAGCCTTTTAACTTCAACTGTAATTGTCTTTCTGTATTGCTGGAAACCGCAAATCCTTTGGGAACTAAAAATTCAATGGAGATTTTCTTTTCGACTTCTACCGGCTCGCTGTTTAAGACATAGAACCACAACGACACGGCAAAAAATATCGCGATGATCTTCAGAGTATGTCTTTGCGCTTTTTCTAATTTCAACGAACGATATCCTTGGTCTTAATAGGTCGTAGAGCACTGTCTAAGCTTTCATTGCTCCAGATATGACGAAGATATTGTCCAAGCTCCTTTTCGGTCTTACACAAATAAAATACGCCCTCTACACATAGATTAATCTTACCACTTTCTTCCGAACAAGTGATAACTAATGCGTCGGTTACTTCAGTTAATCCCAAAGCGGCCCTGTGACGGGTCCCTAAATGTCTCTCGATATCGAAATTTTTCGACAGGGGCAAGAAACATCCTGCTGCTGTCAGTTTTGAGTTTTGTAAAATAATCGCTCCGTCATGCAGAGACGAGCTCGATTCAAAGATTGAATAAATAATATCCGAATGGATACGTGAATCCAGACGAGTCCCGGTATTGATATAGTTGAGTAAACCGTGTGTGCGCTCAATAACGATCAGTGCCCCGATCTTTTCACGCGACAAAGCTCCACAGGCCTCGACGATTTCATCGATTTCAAAATCGTGAACGTCTTTTGAAAAGACTGTCAGGATATTTCTTCTAGTCCCAACCGAGGCCAGAGCACTTCGGAACTGATCCTGGAATAACACCACAACGATAATGAAAAATGAGTCGAAAAAATGCGCCAGGACCCAGTTAAGCGAGTAAAGCTTAAACGTGATCCCGAGCCAAAATAGACCGAAGAGAAACCCCAGACCGACAATCATCTGAGCTGCTTTTGTACCTCTTACAATCAACAATAGTTGATATATAAGAATCGCAACGATCAGGATGTCGATGAAGTCTTTTATATTGAGATGGTTAAAAAATGGGCTTAAAAAGGACATAGAGCTATTCTATCCCCTATTAGGCCGCATTCGCAAATTCATCGTCTTCTTTTAAGAATCTTAATCGTTCATCTTCAGAAAGATTCAGGGATTTTAAAATATCCGTACTCATCAGAAGTTTCTTTCTTAGAGCTTCGCGGCTTATTCCCATCGCTTTTGCTGCTTTGGACTTATTCCCATTGCATCTTCTGATCTCGGCGTGAATCATTTCGCGCTCCACCAAAGACATACGGTCTTTAAGGGCGATACTGTGATCACTTACGAACGGAAGATCTCCAAACATTCTCTTCTTCTCTGAAAGATCCACAAGAGGTGAAGCTGAGTCTTCAATTTCAATATCCGTAATAACGTGTGACTTAGGGTTGTATAGAACCGCTCTTTCCACACAAAGTTTTAATTCCTTGATGTTTCCTGGCCAGTCATACTTCTTCAATTTCTCCATTAATTTTGGAGCAAATGATTTAAGTAGAAGCCCTTCTTTCTTACATTCTAGTTTTAAGAAATAATCGCAAAGAAGTTCAATATCATCTCCACGACGACGAAGTGGTTCCATGAATACTGTCGCTTTTGAAATGTATTCATAAAGCTCATTATCAAAGTCACCATTCGATACAAGAAGACCTAAGTCTCTCGTTGTCGTTGCAACAATACGTACGTCTAAACTAAATTTTGTCTCAGGGATATGGCGTGACTTCATCGTCTCTAAAAGCATTTTTTGGTGCTTTGGAGATAAGGCCCAAATTTCGTGCAGCTGCACAGTACCACCCTGACAAGTAATCAACTTACATTCTGTTTCATCCGGCCCAAACAATTGTCTTCCAACAAAGTCCTGGTCTTTATCAGCACAATTGATGACTTCAAAACCTTTTAATCCACGTTGACCTTCAACGTGAAGAATTTTTGAGTAAAGTGATTTACCTACACCGCGCTCTCCGAAAATTAATACCGGCGCTTCAATGTCTTTCAATTTTACAATTGTAGATCTAAGAGATGCGACGTGAGGCACTCTACCGATAAGCGCGTTCTTTCTATCAAATGGATTCGAGAATCTTCTGATAAGCGACTTATCTGACATCGGCGTAAAGTTATAAAACACAGAAGAGAAAATAAGCGATAAAACTTTCATCGTCTTTTCATCTTCAATCGAAAATCTATCTTCATTTCTTTTGTTTAAAACTTCGATAACACCAATGATCTTGTCTTCACGGTTGTGAATCGGGTGACAGATAATTGATTTTGTCTCGAAACCAAACTTCATATCGAAAGCTTCGTTAAAGCGCGTGCTATCGTGAATTGTATCGATGTTAAGAGCAACTCCTGTAGTGAATACTGATCCAGCAATCCCTACGCGGTAGTCGAACTTCAACTGCTCTTTTCTAATCCCTAAAGCACAAACAGCTTCAAGCTCATTTGTTTCCGGGTTAATTAAAAATAAAGAAGCTCTTTGAGCATTTAAAATACGGATAACTTCATCAAGCATAGACTCGATGAATCCTTCTTTATCACCAAAGTGAGTGATGTCTTTAAAGAGTGATAATAGCAGTGAGAAAATCTCAAAACCATCAGTCGCTTTTGTATAGCGCTCTTTAATTGCTGAATCAATTAAACAGTTTTTAAGTCTCTCAGAAGAGAAACCTAAAATATAGTGCTCAAGGAATTTTGCAATCCCCTTTTCTTCTTCAATCTCAATACCGTAAATGATTTTTTGATCATCTAATGTTTGAGAGAAAGCGCGCACGACTTTCCCTGTTAAATCCATGTGATGTTTTTTAAATTGTAATGAAATGGTAATTTCACGACCGACTGAAATTCGCTCAGCTGTCGCAAAACCTAATCCGGTTAAAGAGATATCAATCAACTTTGCATCGTCGATGTATTCTTCCTGACCGCCTTTTTCTCGTGCCATTTGCACCAAGAATCTAAGATCGTCGGCCTCTTCAACAGGAATTCTGAATGATTGGTAAAACTTAAATTCAGAAAAACTTGCTAGCATGGTTCACTCCTAACTAATCTACAGATCAACTTAAGAGTCTTATCGCCACTTTTTTTTAAAACTTGAATTATATGCCAATTAAAATTTGCAGGTGACCAAATTAGTTGGGTGAAGGGATAGCGATAGCGGCCGGAGTCGCCTCTTTTGTGACAGTTGGATCATCCATGACCGGGGCCTTAGCGATATTTTGGCGAAGGTTATGAACAATTACTTTATGCATGGCCGATTCAAACAGGTTCCAGTACTCACCGTTCTTTCTTGGGTCCGATGATGGGAGCTCTAATGTATAAGTCGGGATATTTCTTTCTTGTCCTGCCCAGTTCCCAAGCGAGCCTGGAAAAAATGGATAGTCTTTAATGTTGTAGCCTGAAGCATCTCTACTCATCTGGATTAAAAGCTCATGAGCTTTAATACCGTCCATCCCATTAGTGATGGCAGTGCTTGGGCCGTCGTAATCAAGAAGTGTTAATGGTGAGTGCACAGAAACAATCTTATCCGGGTTGTAGCGCTTAATCAGATTCACCTGGAAGACAACTTCCGGCTCACTGTTTGGTTTTTCACCTGGGTTTCTTCTCTTGTCTCTTTTAAATTTCGACAACCAAAGTTGACGGGCCATTGTCTGCCAGTCTTTCGTTGGGAAGTTTCTATTAGGATCAATCCCTCTCGCATTCATACGAGTAGGCCTCTTCTTGAAATATGAATCTGGATTCACTAACGGAGAAATGAGAACAACTTTATTAGCGAACTCTTTAGATCTTTCCGGGTCAGTGTAAGCTGAGCGCAGGTAATACATTAAATCAAAGCAGAATTTAATCGGCGTGATTTCATCACCGTGAACTCCACACATAATGATTGTCACGTCTTTATCTTTAAAGCTTGGTTGCTCCTCATCGCTTACGTCACCAAAGACGGTCCACATAAGAGGGTCACCTAAAACAGAGTTTCTGTAGTGGTTCCATTTGAAGTCAGTACACTGACTTTTGTCCCATCCAAACTTCTTGAAGCTTACATCGAGTTTTTCACAGTACGATTTTATTGCCGGAGTCATTCCATCTGCAGTCGCAGGAAGTGCGGCCGGAGCTGTCGCTCCTGGAGTTGTTTGTGCGTGCAGATTGATTGCAAAAAGCAAAACAGCACTAAATAGAATTAATACATGACGAGATTTCATTATGGATGATATTATAGCTAACAATAATTAAAGAATTCAATCCAAATAGTGAGTGATCGTGGCAAAAACAAATATTATTATCTCCAGCCTTAATTCCGACCTTTTTACCACGAAGCGATTAATGGCAGAGGCCAGTAAACTGAAACACTCAGCAATCTATCTTAACCCCTATCAATTTCAGGTGCCGATGAAACTAAAGGCCCAAACCGGCCACTACTTTCACCGTACAACAGGGACTAATTATGATGATTTTGACCTTATAGTCACGAAGCATCATGAAATCTCGGGCTTCAATGTAACTAACCCACTTGAGCGCTTAAAAGTTTTCAGGTCCAAAGATGCTCAATCCCTATTCTTTAATGAGCACAATATTCCGGCGATTCAAACTCTGCTTTATCGTGGGTCAATGAATGAGAACCTTGAGTCGGACTTAAGAGATCTTGCCCCTGATCAAAAATATATTTTGAAAATGAGTCGTGGCAACCAAGGTATTGGCGTCAATATTTTAGAAAGTCATAAATCGCTTATCAGTGTTCTGGAAACTTTCCATGCTATGAGAGACCAGCGCTTTTTAGTCCAGCCTTATGTGGCCCACAAAAAAGAATGGCGCGCTTTATTTGTCAAAGGTGAAATCATCGCCTGTATTGAAAAGAATATTTCCAAAGAAGACTTCCGCGGAAATGCTAAAAGATCTAATGGAAAACTACTTAAAAAAATCCCCAGAGAGCTGGAAAAAATCGCTCATCACGCTTATATGCACAGTGGACTTGATTATGCCGGGATTGATGTATTGGAGACGAGTAAAGGACAGCTTTTAGTTTTAGAAGTAAATGCAGTTCCAGGATTTGAGCAGGCAGAAGAGCTCTCGGGACATAATATTGCCCGAGAGCTGCTCGCTTATTTATAGTAAATAATCTAACCAGTTTGAAGGTCCTTTAAGGAAGTAGTACACCATCTTCTTGCTAAACCCTGTTTGGTAAAACTCGGCATCTTTGATGGCCTGTTGAGAGTCCAGGTGAATACTGTTAACCAGACGAGAGTCGATATCTTTTTGAACAGCGTCTGCTAATTCTTTATTGTTCTCACATGAAACAATCATTTCAGAGTTAAAGTTTGCTGATCTTGGGTCAACGTTATACGTTCCGATCACAACATCTTTGTGGTCAAAAATAAAAGTCTTAGCGTGAACACCAAAACGCGCTTCTCCTGCCAGGTCTTCTACCACTTCATATGATTTTGGTCTGTGCCCTGTGAAGATATAAGAGTCCAGTCCTTTTTCTAACCATTTTGGGATAATGCTATCAAATACTGTGTACACGTAAATCGCGTCTGTCGAGTTTAAGCTGTTTGTTAAAAGCTCAACTTTTACTTTTCTTGCTAATGCACTATCAAGAGTTGTTCCTAATTCATCGTTCACGATGAAGTATGGTGAGTCCATCATGATTGATTCTTTTGAGTTATTGATACGCTCAAAAATATCGTGTTTTACAACTCTGTTGGTTTTTCTATTTTTTGTTCCGATCGTCGGGTACTCTGAGTGAAATGAAATCTGGTCACATACACCACGATACTCTTTGCTTAATTCATCTTTCCCTTTCTCTCTGATTTCTGCTTCAACTCGAGAATCAAGAGGTGAACTCATGAAACTTTCTGCTGCAGATACTTTTGCCTGCCAGTTTTTTAAGTCTGTATCAAACTGTTCAGCAAGGACGATATCATCCCCTCTCTTATAACGAGCATCTGTAATTTTAGGTTTTACTCCGCGAGAAACGTACTCACTAAGTTTAGCAGCGAATGTCTCATCAAATGTTTTGTGAATCGCTTCAACTAACTCACCTTCAATGTGAAGTTCGCGGTCCATAAAGTTGTACTCTGCACTTAAGTCAAAATACTCATCTCCAATATTACGTCCACCAGTGATGGCCTCTTTACCGTCAACCAGTAAAACTTTTCTGTGGTTTCTATATTGTCCTGAAAATAAATTCGCTGTCGCCGTTACGTTAAAGTACTTAACTTCGACACCTTCTTTTTCTAATTCATGTGCATAGTAAGGAGAGAAGTCACTCTTAACCATGAAGTAATCAAGCAACACTCTGACCTTGACGCCCTGACGAGCTTTTTTAATAAGCGCCTGAGTAAAAAGTTTTGCAGATTTATCTGTTCTATAAATGAAGTATTCAACGTCGATGAATTTCTCTGCACGATCAATCATCTGAAGACGCTCTTCTAACGAACCTAATCCGTGATTAAGCAGGACGATATTGTGGGCCTTCGTACTCTTACTAATGAATGGATTGTCATTAGCTGCAAATACATTTGAACTCATTAAAGTCGTCGCTAATAGAGAAAGAGTAAGCATCGTCTTCTTCATACATGGCCCTCACGGCATTTAAATTAATGCCTCAATTGTAGCGCTGAAAAAGACCGGCCTGGGGCGGCCTGTAAAAGATTCAGAGGGGTGTCAGGTCTTTTGACAGGTATATAATACCTACCCCAAGTTCATGATATTAAGCACTTATTAGACCAGTGCGATTAATGTTTGACTTGGCATACTTTTGATTTAAGATACAACTATAAGAGGAAAACCAAATGTATATCTGTATTTGTAAAGGGATAACTGAGAAAATGCTGCTTGATCAAATCAGGCCTTCTCACAATTCACAAGAGCAAATTCTCAAAAATCTAGGAATTGGCGATTCATGCGGATCGTGTGTAGTCGATGCTGTTAAAAAAATCCTCGAAAATCAAAACAATTTAGATTCCAAAACTAAAAAATCCGACTCATAATTGTCTCCAATCACACCACACTTACTGGAGTCTACTTATGCAAGGAAGCCAAGCAATCATTGATGCTCTTAATTCTGTTCTAACGAAAGAGTTAACGGCCATTAACCAATATTTTCTTCACGCAAGAATGTTACAAAACTGGGGACTGGAAAAACTAGGTCGCCTTGAATACAAAGCTTCAATTGATGAAATGAAACACGCTGATGAACTTATCAAGCGTATCCTTTTCTTAGAAGGTCTTCCAAATCTTCAGAAGCTTGACCGTATTAGAATCGGGCAAACTGTTCAAGAAGTTATGGAAGCGGATCTTTCTGTTGAGAACGAAGCTGTTCCTCACTTAAAACAATGTATCAAGTTAGCTGAGTCTGAAGCAGACTACGTAACTCGTAATCTTTTCCTTCACATCCTTGAGAGTGAAGAAGAGCATGTTGACTGGTTAGAAACTCAATTGTCGCTATTAAAGCAAATTGGTGTTCAAAACTTTATTCAGTCTCAGATCGAAATGGAGAAGGGAAATTAAATACTGCCGCAGCAGTATTTAAACTTCTTAATAGCAACTAATGAGAAAATTTCATTTAGACGAGTTTTCCCTTCCGGCGAATAGTCCTTGATCCTAAAAAAAAACTCACTTAATTTAATTAGTTTTCCTGTGGGCAGTTACCAATGTAACTGCTCTATCCTCTACTCTGATACAACTCGTGAAGCGATTATTATCGATCCGGGAAATGATCACGAATTTATTCTGCAAAAAATTAAAGACCTGAATATCAAAGTTAAAAAACTGATTCACACTCACGCCCACTTCGATCACATCGGAAGAAGTACTGAAGTGGCCAATGCGACTGGGGCCACACTACATTTGCATAAAGGTGATCAGTTTCTCTATGACATGCTTCCTCAGCAAGGGATGTTCTTCAGGCAAATCGTGGGTTCTCCAAAACCGCTGGACGCTTATCTTGAAGATGGTGAAGAGTTTAGTTTTGAAGATCCGGAAATTAAGACATTTCTAAAAACACTTCATACTCCAGGGCATACGCCTGGGTCTTGTTCTTTTTATACTGAATACTTTGATGAGCCGATAGCTTTCGCTGGTGACACTCTTTTTCAGCGATCGATTGGAAGAAGTGATCTGCCTGGTGGAGATGGGAATCTCATTATCAAATCTATAAAAGAGAGACTTTTGACTTTGCCGGATGAAACACGAGTCATTGCCGGACATGGTGGGATGACGAGAATCTTTGAAGAGAAAAAACACAATCCATTTTTATGTTAGGCCTTGACTCACTCAAGGCCTGATGTCATTTTTTTATTTCTTTTTTTTCGGATTAACTTTTATAGATAAATACCAGTCCTCAGCTCCAGCTTCATCAGGGTGGTGAGTGTCTATATCAACACTTTTCCAGCGAAATTTTCCTGTTAAAGCTTTAGTGCAATTCTTAACTGATCTTTCATCCATACGATCTGAATATAGCGGAAGAGATTCTGCATTAGACATACATGTATTGAGATGATTATTCTCTTCAGTTGCTTCAGCATAATAGATAGTGCCAATTCTCGCTAGATCATGCCCTAAGTGGCCAGTGATTTCTTCATTGCACATAACTGAACAAATGACGACATTTTTAAGAATGACTCTTTTCGGATTGTAAATATCAACCGGCTCTTCTTTTTTAATCGCTAGTCTTAAAACTGTTTTCTCAACAAGGAAATCTGTTAACTGGTTTGAGATAACATAATCTGAACTCTCACCATCATTTTTTTCTACATTTACGAGTCCTGCATATTCGTGGTGAATAAGTCTGTATTGCTCTGATTCAGAAGTATTTTGAAAGCGAGGAATATTACAAAGAATGTGTTTTCTTTTTGTCTCTTGATCTACATATCCCTTACATGTTTTTTCAGAAGTACCGACTAAAACTTCTTTTTGTGTAAAACCCACAACAACATATTTAGGAACGAGAACTTCTGACATCTTTTTTACATAAGTCTCAATTGTTAAATCCGACGGATAGTCCAGATTCGATGGACCACCATTATTAACCCATTTAAAGATATCATTTCTGATTTCATCAACTCGGGCCTCTGTAGCATCGCCTCCGCCTCCAGAGTCTCCTCCTTCCACTGCGTGCGATAAATTTGTTAGACCCACAAGAAGGATCCCTGCCATCATAATATTTTTTAAGTTCATAAATTCTCCAACTGGTTGATAGTAGCACTGTTTTTTCTTGCCAGAGATTTACTATGAGAGGGTATTTTAAAAAACGTATAATTATGCTAAAATCTAACTTAGAATTCAGCTATCACTGAACTTACAACACCTAACCACTTGAATACATAGACACATAATGGTTAACAATAGCTTTTTGAACAATTTTTTGACTGTAGTAGTTTTTACAAGGTATGCCCCAAATGAATGCTTCAATCTTCGAATTTTCTCATTACAAAACCTACTTAAATGAAAAAATTAAGAGCATGCCTTCAAAAGGGCGTGGCCAGAAACTAAAGATGGCAGAGTTTTTAAACTGCCAAAACACTTATATCTCTCAAGTTCTAAATACTGAAACGAACTTCACTCTTGAACAAGGATCAAAGCTCAACACTTTTTTTGATCACTCAAAAGAAGAAAGCAGATATTTCCTGCTTCTGATTCATCTTGAAAGAGCTGGAAGCGAAGATTTAAAAACTTTTTATAAAAATGAAATTGATGAATTGATCATTAAAAACTCAGACCTAAAAAAGCGTACAAATGTTAAGGCGAGTTTAAAAATCGTTGATCAGGAAATTTATTACTCAAGCTGGATTTATTCTGCTGTTCACATTCTGGTGACAATTAAAGAATTTCAATCAGCGGGAGCTATTTCCAGAAAACTCAATCTTTCAAAAGATAAAATTCTCGATGTACTGGAGTTTCTAACCTCGACGGGGTTAGTGGCAAAAACTGGCAATACCTATTCAATTGGAGTCACAAGGATTCACTTATCAAAAGACTCCCCTCACATTCAACGTCACCACTCTAACTGGCGCATGAAAGCTCTCCAGGCCATTGACGTTAATGAACCTGGCAATCTTCATTTTTCCAATGTGGTCTCTATTAGCGAAAAAGATATTGTGAAAGTAAGAGAAATCTTTATCAAGGCCATTGATGAGGCCAGAAAAATCGTTAAAGATTCGCCTGAAGAGAAACTTCAGTCGATATGTGTGGATTTTTTCGAGGTTTAATTCTTAATTTTAATAATAGATCGTGTAATAAATTCAAAAAATTACTGTCTTTATTGGGTTAGGTTAAAGTGGTCATGAATAACCACAACAACTAAAAAACATACAAGGACCCACAATGAAAAAGTTAATTATTGCTCTATCTCTTGTTATTTCTTCTGTTTCTTTTGCTGATGATTGCAGTAGTGCAGCTCTTGATATTGCTAAAATGAACCTTGATCAAGTGGCACGCAGTTATGGATTTGAATCTTCTGATATTGATGGAGTTTCATCTAAGGTAGAAAAAGTAAGCGCTCAAGTAACTAAAGAAACTTCTGAAGTTTTAAATGTCTACACTGTTAACGGGTATGTTTATAAAGCAAGCTACACAGTGAAAGTTATTTTAGATAGCTTATGTGCTGTTCATAATTTAAGTATTAAAGATGACTCGACTCTTTAGATAAAAAATCTCTTTTTTATACGGGGCCCATGGTTATCTCTAAGAAAGATAAAATTTGGATTAGAGAAAAAATTGTTCAGACGATTAGAGAAGTTACAGAGAAAGCACGTGATTCTTCCTCTGAAACATTAATGTGTATAAATATTGATTGGTTTGAACCTTAGATAAGTCATTGCCTTATCGGCGAACACAGTTCTATTAAAAACCCATTAAGGTCTCTAACGTAACTGACAGTCTGTCCCCAAGGTTTTACTTCAGGCTTCTTTACTTCCACTGCACCAGAGGCCACAGCACTATGATGAGACTCTGCTACGTTCTCACTGACTAGCCCAATCTCCATATCAGAAGACTGGAATGATGGATCTCTTTTCTTAAACCCAATCCCATTAGAGTCTGCCATCGTGAAACTCGCAAATGACAAAGTCGTTTCTCCTGTATCAAGCTCTCCGTACTCTCCTGACTCATGAACAAATTTTCTCTTCATAGAAAAAGCTTTTTCATAAAAGAGAATTGTCTCTTCAACACTTGATACGTAATAAATTACATAACCTAATTTCATAAAATCCTAAGCATCAGCGTGGTGAATAACTTCTGGAAGTTTCGCCACCATGAAAATTGGAATTAATAAAAATGCAGAACCAATATAATAAGGTGCTGCCGATCCACTCTTATAGTAAATCACTGCTGCTGCAACTGGACCCACAACGCGAGCAAGAGCTCCCATTGATCTAAAGATCCCTACACTGCGCCCTTGTTCAGCTGGCGGAGTATAGAACGTTACCAGAGTTGTAAGACATGGCATGATCATCGAAGACCCTACCGCTAAGAAAAATAATCCAGCGTAAAGCATTAGTGACGAGTAAGCGATAGCGATTAATAAAAGTCCTGGGATAAGTGAAACCATACCAATTAAGGCCATCTTCTTTTCACCAACATCAGCGGCCTTTCTTCTCACAACTCCACCTTGTACGAAAGCAATGATGAATCCAATGTAGATAAAGATGTAAGCGTTTTGCATTGATGTGTAATTTAGTCTTTCAGCAGCAAGGAAAGTTAATGTGAATTCCATTCCTGAGAAAGCAGCAAGGAAAGCAAAGTATCCCATGTTAACTAAGTTAACACCTGGGTATGGAAGTGGTTTGAAAAGTTTGAAGATGTTTGCACTTCTTTCTGTGTGAACTTTTCCTCTCATTGATTCCGGTAAACTCTCTTTGAACTTCGTTTTAATCCAGATTGTATTGAAAATAGAAAGTAAGAAAGCAAAAAGAGCTGGCATAGAAAATGGGTTGATTCCGTATGCTACAGATCCAGGAAAGATTTTCGTTAAATCGATTAACGATAAAATTCCACCGAAAGCGGGCCCGACAACAAATCCTAGAGCGAAACAAACACCAATGATGGCCATTCCTTTAGAACGGTTTTCTTTTGTTGTTACATCGGCCACAACGGCAGTTGCAGTAGAAATGTTTCCACCCATAATACCGTCAATAATTCTTGAGATAATTAAAAGTGTGAACGATCCGGAGAAAATCCAGATCGCGTACCCCACGGCCATTCCGGCCATTGAGCGGACAAGTACTGGCTTTCTACCAATACGATCCGACCATGCTCCCCAAAGAGGTGCAGCGATGAATTGTAGTCCTGAATAGATTGCTCCTAACATCCCACCGAATAAAACAATTCCTGAAAAAGAACTTGTTGAGTTCGCCGTGTAGTTTGAAATTGATTGGATTGAACCAAAGATCGCTTGAAGGAAAACGTTTTGTGAGTCCACTTCAAGGTAGTGTTTCGCTAAACTTGGAAACAGTGGGAAAATAATTGAGAAACCAACTAAATCTAAAAAGATCGTAAGTCCTACAATGAAGATTGATGATTTCGCTTCCGGTGTTAGCGGAGTCGATTTTTGCTTAAGTTCTTTTGCACTCATAGTTTCAAATTCCTTATAGTCGCTTTTTTCTAAAGTATAAAAATCTTTTTCTCGTGTATCACTATCAGCGATACATTGGTTTTCAACGAAGCTTGCAAAGTCTCGGCACCAGTTATCGCTGTCGTTTAGACATGGGATGAAGTGAATATCTCCACCACCCTCATTAGCAGTATGTTTTAACTCTACTCCCAATTCATCTAATGTCTCTAAACAATCGACTACGAAGCTTGGAGAATAAACGGCAAGATTCTTCTCGCCTTCCTTAACTAATTTTACGACCGTGTCTTCAGTGTATGGAGTTAACCATTCTTCTGAACCAAAACGTGACTGGAATGTGATCGTCACATGAGCGTGGTCAATATTTTTTAAACGCTCGCGTAATAAGAAGAAAGTTTCATAACAGTGAAGATAATAGGCATCTCCTTTTTGCACGACTCTTCTTTTTTGAATTCCATGGAAAGTTAAAAGTAAACGGTCAATCGTTACACCCTTCGCTTTAAACTTCGCCAGGTAGTCATCAATCTGCGCTACCGAGTTATCAATGAATGCTTTTGAAGTATGGAAATTTGTCACTACGCTGATTTCTGGAATTTTAACTCTTCCCTTAATCACGTGAGCAAGCCCATCAATCCCTGAAGCAATAGTCGATTCAGAGTACTGTGGGAACATGGGAATAACTTTTAACTTAGTCGCAGGCGTCGGATCTTTCTCCCACTCATCCCATACATCAGACACCCTTGGCGTCGACAACAAGAAGGCATGATTGACTTCCACCTTAGGGGATTTAAGAAAACTTCTGACTTTAGAGGTAAAATCACGGGTAATCGTCAGGAGCGGAAAGCTCTTCCCGTCCCAGATTCTTCTATAAAGCTTGGCCGACTGTGCCGGTCTAAATGGCAGGACAAACAAATTTAGAATGAGTTTCCAGAGGATTGGATTGATATCGACCACTCGTGGATCGGCCAGAAACTCCTTTAAAAAGGCCCTTACGTCCTTAATCTCAGGACTTTTGGGTGAACCCAATTGTACAAAAACAACTTTTGTTTTACCTTCACTCACAGCTTTATTCCTTCGTGTTTAAATGTTATAAAGTAATAACAAAATATGAACACGACGACTATGGGAACCATATGAAAAAGACCAATAAAGCACCTGCTAAGGCCTCGAAACCGACTAGACAAAAAGAATTAAAAAACTTCGCACTGGGTGAAGCTCAAACTGAGTACCCAAATACTTATGCGCCACAAGTCTTAGAAGCATTCGATAACAAAAATCCAGGCAAAGAAGCGTGGACTACATTCATCTGCACAGAGTTTACATCTCTATGCCCAAAAACAGGACAACCTGATTTTGCGAAAATCTTCATCAACTACATCGCTGATAAAAAGATGGTTGAATCAAAATCTCTAAAACTTTATCTTTTCAGTTTCAGAAACCATGGAGATTTCCATGAAGACTGTATTCAAAAAATCTGTGATGATTTAGTTAAACTAATGAAGCCACATTATATCGAAGTCGTTGGTGAATTCACTCCACGTGGTGGAATCGCGATCTTCCCTTTTGCCAACTACTCTTCTGAAAACAAAAGATATGTTCACGTAAAAGAATCACGTTTATTAAATTATGCTCCCGGGAAATACTCGATGGAGCTTTCTAAACTTTACTAAGGATTGACCCATGGGTATCGGATTTACAGAAGGACTTCTTATTGCGGCAATCGCTCTTCTATTTTTTGGTGGAAAGAAAATTCCTCAGCTTGGACGCACGCTTGGTGCTTCAATCAAAGGATTCAAAGAAGGGATGAACGAAGGAACAGAAGAAGAAAAAGCTGCAAAAGCTAAGGCGCTTCTAGAAGAAGAGAAAAAGAAAAAATCTTAATCTCTACTTCCCGGCAGCGATACTTAATAAATACGCCTTAACGTCCTGACGATCCTGATCGGTAAGTTCGTTTTCCATTGGCGGCATTGTCTTATTTTTAATTAAACGATTTTCAATTTTCTTGGCGATCTCATCCTTACGGGCCCTGATGATCGCCACAGATTCTGCCTTATTCGCATCTTTTTCGCTTGGAATAAATCGGAAATCTTTCGGAAGTAAATCCACACTCGCCGAATGACAAGTCACACACTTCCCTTTCGAATCAGCTTCAACTAGTTTTTTTCCGCGGGCGATTTGCTCCGTTGTTAACTTACTGACAATCACTTCAAGTGAATCAGATAAATCCTTACTCACTTTTGGTGTATCGACCTTATTACAATTTTCGCAAACGACTTGAGCTTCTTTATAATTTTTTAAGGCCTTCTCATTCTCTTTTGCCAAAAGAGCGCATAATTTACCATTACCAAACTTCTTACTATCCATCTTAGGGTCAATACCGCCACCCAGTTCATCAATACAACTGTATTTTGCACCAAAGGCCTTTTGCGCTCCTTTAGAAATCATCTCTTGGTCGGCATTGGCAAAAATCGGATTGCTCTGGCTTAAATCTTTTAGAATTTCTCCCCCGACTGCATCTGTAATTTTTAAATTAGATGTATTACCCGGAATAGCTGAATTATAGTCTGCCTTATTTTTATACTTATCATTAAACTCCATGTTCCAATCGGAATTCTTAAGCCCGCTCTTATCAGCGAAAGCTTTAGTCCAAGGAGTGTTAACCTCAATACTCTGAGCATCTGGATCATCACCTTTCAAAGAGAGAAGATCCTTCATCTGCTGATAGAGAGATTTATCAATCTCACATCCGGCCTGCTCCATTGCCAGTGCATATTTGACAGCATTGTAATTAGGATTTTTTCTTAGATCCGCTGCAATTTTTTGTGCCATCAAATACGAGTATGTAAACGTTAAACGAAGATTTGATCTCATCGAGATGTTTAAAATACCTTCAACATTTTTTGGATCACTCGGGTCACTTCCCACTTTCAGCGAAGACGCCATATAAGGGTAGTATTTATGAGTCCAGTTTTGCGCTTCAACAGAGCCTTCGTCACGAGTTTGATCTGGCCATGGAAGACTGTTAAAGCAGGCATTATTTTTTTGTTTCTCACGAAACTTCAAATAATCTGTTTGCTCCCTTTCAGTTGAACTACGAAAATCTTCATTACTGCAATCATCCTGCCTGCTATACAATCCGTTTTTTCGGTACTGCCCTTGCTCCATATTGTCATCGTTACCGCCATACATTTGAATATTGCGATCACTCTTACAATCCGACCATTGATAGTACTCCGGCCAGTTAGGCTTAAGTCCGGCCTTACCATTCACTTCACTTCCAGCGTGGCAACTTATACAGCTCACTGGATCTTTATGAACGCGATCAGCAGGGGCCACTTTAGCGCCAGTCGGATGACCAAAATCAATTTCAGTTGTCTTGAATGCTTTTTCTTTGTCATCAAAATTAATGATCTCTACTTTTCCATACGATGGATTTTTTGGATCACAGACAAAACTCACTGTCGTTTTACCATCCATTGAGGTACGTAAAACTCGCGGCCACATTGAAGACACTTGCCCTTCGCCATTGGCATCTTTTTGTCCACGATGCAGACTTAAACTATTGGTGACGAAAGTAAAACCTTGCAGAGACCCTTCAGGGATTTTCTTTAAGAAATCCACCATGTCAGTACTATTTTTAGCAATGTCTTCGATCTCCCCCATGCTCACTGGCATTTCAGAACAATCGTTTCGAAGGCCCATTGGAGGATTCGACTCTTTAATCACTGCTGCTTTATTGTATTTAAAGGTTTGCTTTATTTTTTTAGCACTAGGATCAGTCAAACGTTTTTGAGTTTCTTTATCTAACTTGTCATAATTGAGTTCAATATTTTTTTGTGGAGTTCTGATTTTAATAGTACTCGCGCCAAATGTTTTTTTATTAAACGACTCAACAAAACCAGAAGTTTCAATTTCCTGAGCACTTAAGCGAAAGCAAGTATGAAGTAAAAATAAGAATAAAAAAATCTTCATCGTCATTTCTGACTCCTGCAACTCACTTTCAACCCCATCGGTTCAGAAGCTTCATTTTTATAAACGATGTAATCAAAGGAAAAACCAGAAACAATGTTTTTATATTGGAAAAGCTCACGCGAATCAATTTTTCCTAAACCATATGTGCTGGTACTCACAGACTCGATTTTTTGTGTTTCTTTTTTGCCATCAACAACACTGATTCTAAGACCACTACAATTTAATGTTTGTTCGCAAGAAAAACTGTATTCAACAAAATTCTTCTCATTATCCTTGTAGATTTCTTTAACTGATAACATCTTAGTTTTTTCACTGACCGTAACGATGGCATTCATTCCTTCAGTTATTTTTTGAGTGAACTTATCTTTCACTAATACCTCTTTGAATGAGGCATTTTCCGAAAGCGTCTTCCAGACGAAATCGCACTTATAATCAATAGTCTTTGAAAATCCTTTCGGACTTACAAGAAGTAATAATGCGATCAAGGTTGTTTTCATTGATTTCCCTAAGTGAATACCTAAGGATTTATCGGTATTGCGGTGGATTTAGTTTAAGCTAAAGCCACCGACAATTATGATCAGGATTTATTTGCTATATTCTTCAACCATTTTTAAAACCAGGGCCTCGTCTCTAGGGATCTGATCCTTTAATTTAAAGCATGTATGAACGAGTTTTTCATAAGGGACATCAATTCCCTTCTGAGCAAGAAGTGTCGTCGCATAACGAACGGCCCTATCCACCAGCTTATTGTTGCTCGCCCTAACCCATGTCATCAGGTTGGATTCATACCTTCCCATACGCCCCATAATAGTCGTAGAAAGGTTATTCATCAGGACTTTAAGCACAAGATGCGCTGATAAAAAGTTCAACTCTCCTAACTCCAGCGTGTGAGTCAGATTATCAAGCTCAAACTGAATATGGTTTTTTTCTTCATTAAAATAAATTTTGAAATGGTGTTGTTTGCTCTTTAAATAAGCAGCTCTCATCTCAGGAAATTTCTCACTGAAATCAAATCCAGCTAAACGCTCTCCAGAAGTTTGAGCTGTCACTTCTTCCCAATGAAAAGTACGTGGTGATCTTAAAAGAAGATCATTCCAAGCTGTCACTCCATCTTTTGAATTTTTAAAATAGAGATAAGACAACGATGGATTTTTATCTTTATCTTTTTGATTCTCAAACGGATACAAACTAAATGTTGGTGATCTCTCAGTCGTATCAGTTAAAATACTGATCCCTAAATAAGCATCAGTTTCATAGAGAAGATACCCACCATTTTGATAGATCTCACTTTCTTTTTCGATAAATGGTTTTAAAAAATTAAAATCAGTTTTTTCAACAAACGATAAAATACTCTTCACTTCGCTTGAGATAAGTGAAAAGTCACGATCATAAAACCACATCGCCAGCCCAACGTAATACATTAAAATCGTCGTCGCCTGCATACGTGTGCTTCCTGTCAGTGCCATCGGCCCAACAGTCACATTTATTTTATGAATATCAGAATTCATAATAACGTTCTTCGATCTAATCGCTGTCGCTTTTAAAATATCATCAGGATTACAGTATAAGAAAAATGGAGAATTCGAACTAATTCTCGACGCAGCTTCAGTGGCCCCAATAACAAAAGGAGTTTCTCCTCCTTCAGTTGTCGAAATAAGTAAGTCCCCTTCCTTAAATCCTAATTCCATTAATTGTCTTTCACCAAATTCAGGAAAGTCTTCAAATTTTTCTACCGAGTGAATAAGAGCGACATCACCACCGGCCATGAAGCTCACAATGCGAGAATTTAATTTAGGATTATTTTTATGCTGATGGCGCCAGATCGTCTCAAGTGCCAACGACAATCTCCCCGTTGCTCCACAACCACAAAGAAAAATATTTCCTCCGTTTGCGATCGTCGCTGCGACTTTTTCTTTTAAAAGCCCAAGCTCAGGAAGTTTATTTTGAACTTCCTGGAACACACCGTAGTCGATATCTTTAATTGTTTGAATCGCACGCGCTACATTTGTCTTAGCGTCGTTTGAAAGATTTAATGTTTTTGGATGTTGAGATTCTGTGGGAAGATTTCCTAAACGGAACTGCTCACAAATTTTTAGAAACTCTTCAGCACCAGCACGGTTTAATGCATCGACCTTTTTAGTAACAACCATCTCTTCCATGAACCCAACTTTTAAAATTTTAGAATTTAATATCCTTTTTAATTCTCTCTAAAATTTCATTTAGGTCAAATGGTTTTAAAATGAGCCCTCTTGCACCATTTTTAATGATCTCGGCTTCATTAATATCGAAAGCACCCGTCAAAAGATAGAACACGGGGATGGTTTCATAATAATCTTTCAGGCTTTTTAAGAGATCCATTCCAGAAACATCTCCCATATGGGCGTCTGAAATGATGACTTGGATTCCGGGATTGTTCTTACAACATTCAAGGGCCAGTTTCGGAGAGAGAGCGGTAATTGTTTTTACTCCTTCCAACACGATCACTTCTTGGTACATATCCAAGAGGTCGGGGTCGTCGTCTACAATAAGAATGATCGGTGTAGTTTTCATTGTTCTATTTTAGATACTTTCGGATTTTTTAGACAGTAAAAAGCGCTAAGCTCTTGTAATAAATCATAAAAAAAAAGGAAGCCAAAAAGGCTTCCTTCTTCATTTCGACTTGAATTATAGGCGAATAAACAGAATTTATTCAATAATTTCTAAAACAGAGCGCTTCTTTAATTTTGTCGACGCTGCGTTTAGAATCGTTCTTAGTGATCTAGCAGTACGGCCCTGTTTTCCAATAATCTTACCTAAATCGGTTTTATCCACTTTAAGTTCAATCACAGTTGTCTGCTCTCCAACAATTTCATTAACTGAAACAGCTTCAGGCATGTCAACAAGCGCTTTGCTTACATAACTAATAAGGTCTTTTAGTTCACTCACAAGAAACCTCCAAAAACGTATCTAATAAAAAGCAAATTTGCTAATTAAAGAGCGATCTTTTGGTTCTTAAGAAGTGTTCTAACAGTATCAGAAATAGTTGCACCAGTAGCTAGTAAAGCTTTAAGGCGGTCAACTTTTACGTTCTTTAATGCTGTAGCGTCTTTTGGATTGTATTGACCAAGTTTCTCAAGGAAACCACCATCTCTTGATTTACGAGAGTCAGTAGCTACGATTGTGTAAACAGGATCATTCTTTCTTCCACCACGCGATAGTCTAACAGTTAACATCTAAAATTCTCCTAAAAGTAAAAAAACAGATTCAAATAAATAAAACAATTGGGCCAATTAGTCAATTATAAAAGCTTAATATTAAAAGTAACCCTTTCCCCAAGGTCCCTTTCCACCCTTTTTCTTCTCTTTGCCGCCCATTCCTGGAAAATCCGGCATAGCGTTAGGGTCTTGTCTAAAGCCTTTCTTAGGTCCCATTCCCGGCATGCCTGGCATCCCCGGAAAGCCACCGCCATTCATCATAGCAGACATTCCACCCATCATCTGTTCCATTTGCTTGAACTTGCCCAGGAAGTCCTTTACGGCCTGCTCAGTACATCCTGAACCAGATGCGATCCTCTTCATACGAGACTCTTTGATTAACTTGTAATCTTGTCTCTCAGCTTTGGTCATTGATGAAATAATAACTTTCATACGCTTCATTTCGTTTTCAGCTGGAGATAAATCCCCAATCTGGCGAAGCATTCCACCCATTCCTGGGATCATTTTTAAAATAGAGGCCATTGAGCCAAGGTTGCTCATCATGTCCATTTGCTTTAAGAAATCTTCAACAGTGAATTTTCCTTTCTTAAAGTTATTCATCATCGATTCAGCATCGCTTTCGTTGATGTTATCTTGTGCTTTTTCTACGAGAGATAAAACATCTCCCATATCTAAAATTCTTTTTGCTAAACGATCCGGATGAAAAAGCTCAAGGTCTTTCATCTTCTCGCCCATTGAAACGTATCTGATAGGAACACCAGTTACGTGACGAATAGAAAGAGCAGCTCCACCTTTAGCGTCTGAATCCATTTTTGATAAAACAATTCCCGTTACACCGATGGCGTCGTGGAAAGTTTTAGAAACTTCTACAGCAGCTTGTCCTGTCATAGCGTCAGCTACCATCAGAACTTCCGGGTTCATTGATGCCAGAGCAGCTTTTACTTCTTTTAACTGCTCCATTAGTTCAGCATCTACGTGCAGTCGTCCTGCAGTATCGATGATGACAACAGACTTGTGACGCTTTTGTGCTTCTTCAATAGCAGCAAGAGCAATGTCTTTTGGGTGCATACTTAAATCAGAGTCGAAACAATCAACTTCAATTTGTTTTGCTAATGTTTGAAGTTGCATTTTAGCAGCTGGACGAAAAGTATCGGCCGGAACTAAAAGCACATCTTTTTTTCTTTTATTTTTTAAGTGAAGAGCAAGTTTTCCAGAGAAAGTTGTCTTCCCTTGTCCGTTTAATCCGACGATTAAAATCGGAACGATTCCCGGGCGCTCAAGATTGATTTCTTCATTGGCGTCCCCCATGATTTTCGCCAGCTCATCGTGCATGATTTTTACGAATTGCTCACCTGGGTTTACACCCTTGATAACTTTTTCACCGATCGCTTGTTCTTTAACAGCGTTCACGAAATCTTTTACAACTTTAAAATTTACGTCAGCTTCTAAAAGCGCCGTGCGGACTTCTTTTAGAGTGTCTTCAATATTGCTCTCAGAGATTTTTGATTTCCCTTGAACGTATTTAAAAGCATTCGAAAATTTTTCACTTAAAGTATCAAACATGTCAGTTCCTAATATATTTACAAGTTCACGTTAAATTTTTTGGCGATGATTACTTTGCAATCTGCGGGCGTCATGGCAACAAAAGGCGTTTTACGTTTGAAAATTTCTACCTGATTTGTGCTATTCCAGCAAGCCGCGATGACCGCAATTCCAAAAGCATTTGCTCCATCGAGATCTCCGAGACTGTCGCCGATGTGAATCACCGATTCACGATCAATTCCATTGGTGATTTGCGAAAGGCCCATTGGGTGAGGCTTGCTTATTCCGTCGTCGTGCCCGTAGATTTCTCCAAAAAAGCTTGCGATATCAGCATTTTTTAGGCTCTCAACAGTTGAGCGATGTGATCTGGCAGTCCAAACGGCCATCTCAAAACCAGCGTTGTTTAAATCAACTAAAAGTTCTTTAATTCCCGGGAAAACTTTGAAATCAGGAGTCTCCGTATCCACCAGGGTACCGTCGTGATCAAAAATAACCATTTTTGAGGATGAAATTTTTTTCATTTTTTGCGATTCCATTGACTGGACGTCATAGTCTCTGTTACCTATTTTTTCATGACAAAGAATGCACCATTTACTCCAGAACTTCAAAAGAAAATCGACATCTTAAAGGCGCGTCGTAAACCTATTCAAATGGGGTCACTCTCTTTTGACTCACCTCTACTACTGGCACCCATGTCATCGATTGGTACTGCACCTTTTCGTTTGCTGATGGAAGACCTTGGAGCTGGTGGAACTGTTAGTGAGTTAATCTCTTGTCACGGAATCAATTACAAAAACGTGCGTACAACAGAAATGTTAAAAGTTGATCCACGTGAAAAAAATATTGGTCTGCAACTTTTTGGTGAAGGTGCTGAGGCCATGGCCGAAGCTGCTAAAGTCGCAGAAAGTTTTAATCCAAAATTTATTGATATCAATATGGGCTGTCCGGTAAAAAAAGTTGTGGGAACTGGAGCAGGTTCTTCACTACTAAAAGACACGAGCACCTTGCCGCATTTTTTCAGCACGATAAAAAAAGCGATTAAACTTCCACTGACGATTAAAATCAGAACGGGATGGGATCACGATACGATCAACGCTTTAGAAGTTATTCACATTGCAAAAGAAGAAGGAATTGAGTTTGTTGCCGTTCACGGACGCACACGCGCTCAACAGTACACAGGCCTTGCCAATTGGGAATACCTTGAGCAGTTAGGAGCGAAATCTCCTCTGGATATTATCGGTAACGGTGATTTACACACAGTGAGTTTTGTTAAAGAAAAAATGAACACAACAAAGTGCACAGCTTTGATGCTTGGACGTGGTCCTTTAAGAAATCCATTTTTATTTTTAGAACCATACATGCTTCCTACTGATGATATGTTCTTTACTCCTGAAGACCATTTAGAAGTTATTAAAAAACTTATCGAGTACTCACGCGACTACGCTCATAGCGATCACACTCTTCTGGTTTCAATCAGAAAACATTTAATCTGGATGGCAGCGGGATATAATAACGTCAGCTATTTTAGGGATCTGATTTTCAAAACTCCAGACCTGAATGAAACAATCAAAATCTCAGAAGAATTTTTCACTTCGCTTAAAGATCAAAGAAAAAGACTTCAAGACCATGATTCGTTCATGACTTCTGGCCACGGCTAAACTGCCAAAAATTCCGGTCACCTTCTGCTAAATGCATTTTGCATAGATGTTGAATTAAATTCAAGGTCTTAACCTCATTTCATTTAATACTTTAGTATTTTGCTCGACCTACCGATAAGCTAGGCACTATGAAGTCTTTTCACCAGCTATTCACCTTCACTTTATGCGCTAGTCTTGCACTGGGGCCAGTGAGTTTATATGCACAGGAAAAAGACAAAACGAGAGTAAAACCAGAAAACCGTTTTAACGAAAAAACGACTCCTCACGGTTACAACCCTGGTGCCTTCTGTGCCAACGGTGCTGAAACGATGATGGCGAAACTTCAAGACGCCAACAAAGACAAATTCGAGCAGATCGCCATCTACAAAGAACAAATCCAGGACCTGCAAAACTACGATAATTTAATCAATGACGTCACGGCGATTAAAGACCGCTACCTTGAAAGTGTCGCCAGTGCAGCAGCGAATAATGCAAAAAGTAACGCTGACATTGCTAAGAAATTAGATGATGCAAAATCTGTTATGAGACATGGCCTTATGTTAAATGCCATTTCTTCAATTGCTAACAAACAAGACGCTGTAGCAGCTGCAGCTCCAGAAGTTGCGCCTGCGAAACCAGAAACAAAACTTACTTACATTTCCAATAGTCTAACCTCTATGTTTAAGGCCGATAAAAATCCTGAACATAGTGAAGTCAAAAAACTTAAGGAATCTTTGACAAACTTTCAGGAAGTTTCTTCAAGTCTGCCGGCAGATGATCAGGAATCTTTAAAACAGGAAGTTAAAAAAATTGTAAGCGATATCCCGAATGATATTTCTCCGGAAACGTTGCTGAATTCTCTGGATAAAGACTCTCCTTTGATGACTCAATTATTATCGAAAGAGATTTCAAGAGAAGACTTGCTTCTGTGTTTAAGTAATAAAGATACAAAACCTTCATTGGATGCATGTGCAAGAATTTTAAAAAATCCCGAAGATAGAAAAAAACTTATCGAATCGATCGGTACTGAAACTGCAAAATTCACTCAGACAGTTAAGAAGAGTGACAATGCTATCAAGATTGCAAAAGAAAATAATAAAACGGACCTGGAAAAGACTTTAACGAACTTCGATACAGATAAATCGAAAGAATCAATAGAAGTAACTAAGAAGTCTCTTGCTGAAACTCAGGCAAAATTAGCTAAATACTCGCAAAACTACACTTTAATCAACCAGACGATCAAAGAAAACTTAAGAGCATCACAGACGAGTGTTGAGGACCTGACTAAAAAATCAGTTGAAGAAAAAACAAAAGAAACAATGCTTTTAAAAGAAACGGACCTTAACGGTGTTGAAAACTTCTTTTACGAAAAGCCCACGAAAGATACAATGGCCGCTCTTGGAATTGATCTTAAAACCAAAGAAGGTGCTGTTGCTGCACAAAAAATTCAGCAAGATGCCATTGATGGTGCAAAAAAAGACGCTGCTGTCTTTAATAGAGATTGTAATTTCGACAGTTCAGTAAAAGTTGAAAACGAAGAAGCGAAAATTAAAGTCTGTAAAGGATTGGTTGAGAAACTTATCCCTCAAATTAAAACAATGAAGAACACTCACTATGATCAGGTAGTTGACTTGAATGTAAAAATTCAAAAACTCGCTGGTGATAATGACTTTGCTGCCACTGAAAATTTAAAACAGTACGTTGCTGAAAAATATCTTTGCAGCTGTGAAAAAGAAAAAAGTAGCGTAAGAAGCAATTATGATGAAAGTCTGGTAATGAGTGCAAATTCTTGTACAACTCAATTCATGACACTCTCAAAGATTGAAGGCCTAAGTGATTCGACAAGTCTGATTGCCAAAGCTCTTTATGCACATGAAATAAAAATGCCGATGGATAAAGAAGGTTGTACTTTTGGCCCGGAAAGAATGAAGACCTTCACTGATACATGTAATAACAACAGTTCCATTAGTCGCAGCTACCCTGAGATTTGTGGCAGTATTACCAGCGAGTATACTGTTAAAGTAAAAAATCAAGAGTACGCTTCAAAACAAAATGCGAAGTGGGAAAAATACCACGAAGACAATTATGTTGAGTACGACTCCAAGTCTCCTACTGGTTACACGGCAGTAAAAAAGAAGTCTACATGGCGAGTTGTTGGAGAAGGTGTTCTTCCAATTCTTCCCAATGCTCTTCCAATCTGGTTTGGTAACTACCAGATGAAAAATAATATTGAGACTCTGACTGACCAGGCGCTTATGCAGAAGCAGTACTTGCATAATGTCGACATCTACAATTCATCTCCGTGGATGTATAACTACAACTATTTTTCTTACGGAAATCCGTTTGCAACAAATACGACACTTCCATCGATGACTTCTAGCTCTAACGGCTTTAATTTCGGTCTATAGGCAAGCAATTTAGTCTGCTGCCACCGATTGCTGGCATCCTCAATGTTTCCATATTTCACCAAAAATTTGCTTTATCCCAAAAATGTTTTTAATTCTAAGAGCTTAGTCATGCCACTGAAATAGCATAAAAACTGTGCGTCCCACTCGGATAAGAAAGGTAAAATATACCTATAGCCTTCACGTAACTTAAAGATTTTAACTGATAATTTACAGCGGACGATAAGTAGATTGATGAAGAACGTACACAACATCCTATTTATAATTATAACAGCTTTGTTTTTACAAAGTTGTATTGCTGAGAAACCAGCAAATAAGAAAAAATCGACGACTGCATCTTCCAACACAACTACAACTGGAACACCTCCTACTTTCGCCAGCGATGAGGCCCTTTACTGGTTCACTTCTGCTAAAGTCACAGGGACAATTACTGTTAACATGAACAGCGACAGCATTATCTATCTTCGCGGATCAAACGTTCACAGTTTTTTATTAAGTATTGATCCAACAAACAATCTTGCTTATTACCAAAATCAAAAATCATACTGCCTGGTCGCCAACTACGGTGCTTCTTATAAGCAATTACGTATTCGTGCAGTTCCTAGTTCTGTAAATAATTATAAAACTCAATCAATTGAAAGACTTTTCCGTATTGATATTCCAAGTAGAGCTGAAAACGTTGCCACTTGTGGAACGGCAACTATTGATGGTGTGAGCGCTGGTGCTGCTGCTTATTCACTTAGTGAAATTTGCCCGTCATGTTTAGGGACAACACAATTAACTTCTGCTTCACTAAAATTATTTCAAAGCAACCTGGCCAATCTTACGATTGCTCAAATCCCTACGACAAAAATTACTTTTTCTTCTATCGGTCTTAAAGTTGACCTTCAATCAAACTCTGGTTCATCAGGATCAACTTGCGCGAACAGCTCGTGTGAAGCGAAAGGCTTTGACTGTTGTGTAGAAGGGCAATGTGTGAAGGATGCGACATTAAAAACGATGGCATCATCTGATCCACAATACCCTCAGGCGATGAGTGAATACGCTTCTAATCCATTAAGTTTTTTAAACTACCCCAATATTTTTAATATTTGTACGAACATCTCTCACAACCCTCCACCGACAACTCCTGATACATCAACACCGTTGAGTACAGCTGAGCAACGTGTAGCCGCCTACCTTGCAGACTATAAGTGTATTAATCAAGTTGCGACTTCCGGAACATATAACCTATGTCTTCCAGGTGCTGCTGAAAGTGATTTCAAATCAACTAAAAAGAAACTTGCTATCGCTTGTGGTTGCCCAACAACTTATACTGATGATGAAAGAGCTATTAAATGCCCTGACTGGGGAGTAAGACCTCTTTATAAGTCTTCAGTAGAAACAGTGGCCAACATTGTCGATTTTTACTGTTACACTCCAGTTCCAGAAAATCCAATCGGGCCAATTACTAATTTAAATGTTTCGGTTTCAAGCAGAAGTGCTCCTCATAGATTCTTCTCAACAACGGGAGCAAGCTACGATTCACTAACTGGTGTTGCTTCAACTGTGCTTCAGGAAGGATTAGATTTCTACTACCTTGATGAGGCCAATAAAGCTTCTCCAGTCAATAACAGCTATAACGTTAACTCAGTTTTAGGTCGCATGAATGTTGGTCTGACTCAAACTCAGCCTTCTAAAATGGTGGCCGTTGAACTTGGAAAAACTTATATTTTATCTGCGATAAGCGGATACTTCACGCCGTGTTCGAGTTGTGCAAAAGACAGCTGGTTCAGGTCTTTCACTGCTCACCCGGTAAGTACTGGCGGTGTTGGTCTACGTGCTTCAGGATTTACAACTTCAAGAGATACTTACTCGACCAATACGAGTTTAGGTAATTATGAAGATACACATTTTGGACGTGCTTGTTACCTGCCTGTCACAATGATTCCTTTTACTCATAAAAAAGAATCAACAGTTCAAGCTCAGCGCATGAACAGATTAAAAACTCAGTCAGCTTTCTATATTAATGGTTACCAAAAAGACTGGTATGGATTTAATAAAGGGGCCTTAATTGGATCTTTTGATGGTGTCTCTTGGTTTGCAGTTGGTACAGGAAGAAGAGTTACTGCGACGACAACAAAATTATACCTGGCCTACAACAGTTCATTCTTAGATTTAGCTGATCGTACAGATACAGTGGTTAATATCATTCCTGATGTCTCAGCAAGTGTTGCGGCCGATTTCGACTACGACCCTACTCTTGCCATTACAGATGCAAAACAAAACACTGCAGGAACTTGTCAGCAGTACCACCAGTGTTCAACAGACACTGATTGTGTGACTCAACTTGGTTGGGAGTATACATGTGCGGACGTTTCTCAATACAGATCTCGTTGGCCATTATATGATGCTGCCGGAAATGAAATCGCTTCTCAGGAAAAAGTAGGAACAATTTTTGAAATCCTTGCAGGGACAACAACTGTTGGAGAAAGCCCTAAACGTTGCGTGTACCGTGGTGCTGGTGCTCCATGTGTTCGCGACTACACGGCCCTTAATGGAAAATTCAATCAAAAGAACTTAACATGTGCGCCTAACTTCTATTGTGCAGCTTTAACAACAAATCGTTTTAACGATGAACTTGTACGCTCTCCAAATGAATTTGATAACATCTTCTTTGGTATGGACACAAACGTTTTAGGTCGTCCGCTTAAATATGTAACAGCAACTAAAACTCTTGCAACTGAAATCATCGCTAACATTAAAAACAATGGTGCTTCTGATGCATTAGGATTAAATGCGAGTGAAGTTGATGATATGGGGATCTGTAGACCAGGTAAATCTCTATCGACAACTGAATCGATTGCTCACTCAAATCCTGATACAGCAAAAAGAACAGACTATATCAACCAGATTGCTTCATGTGATTCAACGGCCGCTGGTATTGGAAGAACGACATCATGTCCGGCATTTGGTGATGACCTTAACTACCTTCCATACAACAGCACAACTCCTCTTCCATCAACGGCAAAAAGACTTCAGAACTCTTGTGGTGCTGAAGCAAAACACAGCACGACTTTAATTTCTGCTTTCGCCAATATTGAAGGTGGATCTCTTCAGCTTCTAAGCAATATCACTAACCCGATTTTTGCTGCTGATGCTTGTTTAAGAAGAGCAGGATCTGTTTGCCATACAGACCTTGATTGTGGGCCGAATAAAATGCACGAAGATGCTGCTTCATCAATGGCACTTGCCTATTTTGGTGGAACGGGCGCAGAACAAAACTACTGGCAAGAATCTCTTATTTGCGGACAAGGGACACCTGCTCCTGCTGTTGGAGCAACAAATTATAAAGACTATAAATTAAGTGAGAACCGTTGCTGCCGTGAAATCGGAAAAGACTTTACGATGTTTACGTCAGGGCCATCATCAATTATTCCTGAAAACATGGGAACAAACGTAACTCTTGATACGAAAAAATTAAGTTACTTAAATCCATCTGCAACTAACCGTTACTCGCGTTATTCAACATCACCTACGGCGCTTTCTTTAGCGAGTACAATTCCAAACGTAAACGCCAACTCAACTCCACTTGCAAACCAGTGGAAAGTTATCAATGAGACAGGATCACTGACTTGTTGTGGTGGCGGATGGGTAAGAAAATTCGCTGACGGAACACATGACTGGAAAGTAAAAAATCGTTTAACACTAGAGACGTCAAACTTTACATGTTTAAACTTCCGCTCTCCACTAGCTTCATCAGACTACAGCAGTTTTGGTAACGCTGCCGATATGGTTGTTCAATCAACTTATCAGCGCGAGTATGAATACTTTTGTAAGTCACCTGGACAGGCCGGGTGTATGCAAATTCTTTATAAAGATGTTTCTGGTTATTCAATTACTCAACCAGAATCTTATAATCCAAAAAACAGTGTAGAGCCTGACTACTCTTTCCCATCTGGATCTTACCAACCAGCAAATGGAGAGACACGTCTTGATACAATGCCAGTGGGTGATCTTGAAAGTGGTAACTACACTTTCAAAATGAATGCAGATGTACCTTATCAGCCATTTGCTTTTACATTCCCGCAAATGCCTCCTTATGACCTTTACATTTTCCCTGATGGATCAAAACGTCCATTAACATTTTTTATTGATCAGGCCTTCGACTACGGCGTGAGTTTATACCTTCCTGCTTACATTCCTTATTACACAGGAACTGGGCTTGCTTCACACCCATGTGGATACGCTGCTGGTGAACCATGCGCTCCTACTATTTCAAAAGTATGGGTAAAATATGTTAGAGAAGATGAAAGTACATTCGTTGTCGATATTACAGGTTCAAGATATGGAAACGCGACTTGTCCTCTAGTCACAGACATTACAACTTCTGGTCAGCCAGTTGATAAAATGGGTGCCGGAGTTAATGAAGGATGGTGTCTTACCGCTGGAACAAAAACTGGTAATCGTCCGGTTATCCACGTTAAGGCCTACAGTGGTAACAAAGGTGCAGTTCCGGGACGTGACTGGTTATACGCTTCTGTCGTTATCGATTTCAGAACGATCGAATCGACAAAAGGAACTAAAGTAACAACTCCAGGGAATCCATATTACTACTTAACAAAATTAGCGAAACTCGAGCTGATTGGTATTCCACAAATTACTTATGAGCCACTTTACTGTAACTCGGATCAAAATAGACTTGTCCCAGGAATTTTTAATTCTTCTATCCAGACAAGAGCTCAGTTTGAATATGAGCCATTGGATGGGACCCTAGCTGAAACCAGCAAGCGCATGTCATTCCGTAATGCTTACGATACGGTTCTAAATTATGACGAAGAAGGTGGAAGCACCAGCGATACAATGCCAGGTTATGGTAATAGAGATAGTGCAGGTTTCAACCGTGTCACTTATCAGGATAAACTCGCTCACGGTGCAGTCTTCTCTGCCAAAGATTTTGCTTGTTGTACTCCATTAGGGAAAACAACGACGTCAGCAGCGAAGTGTTGTTCGGCAACTGCTTCAACTGTTGGTGGTGTGACAACTTGTAAACTTCCAACAGGTACAGACTTAAACGTGTACTTCAACAAATTCGTTTCAAGCGAAGGTGTTGGCGATACTCAGCCAGGTGGTGGATTAATCGTTACTGGAACTGAAGCTGAAATCGATTTCAACCAGTACACTGGTGAACCAAAAATGCGTACTTCAACTTACTTAAAACTTGAAGAACTTGGTAGAGCTTATTGCTTGAATGCAACTGTCGGTAACGGTGGATCATTCGGACAATTCCCTCCTGAGCCATACTCTGTCTACTCAACAACGAATGGGTCGACTCTAACATTCCCAATAAGCATCGTGGACTCAATTATTGATTCGGAACCAGGTAGTACAAACGTTGGTAAGTTCCCATTTGATAATGGTTTCCGTTGGGACAATCACTACTATTGCAAATAGCTCGCATAAACGCTTTGCAACGCCCTTTTTTTCTGTTAGATTGGCCGCCTATGAGACACATCTTAAAACTGGCCATTTTCACGAGTTTAATCAACTACTTACCAGCGGTAAAAGCGGATACGATTGTTTCGTGTTCTCACCCTCAGCTGTGCGCTCTGGCGCATACGATTTTCACTGAAAATCGTATGTTGAATTTTAAGTTTCAAAACCTGGTGGCCATCGCTGGTGACCCTCATGAGTACGAGCCCTCGTCTGCTGAAGTAAAAAGTCTTATTAAGGCCGACATTTTAATCGCCGGACCTGTGGAACTTAATCCATGGATTAAAAAAGTTAATTACCAAAGATCAAAAATCATTGCCCTTAAAACACTTAATCTTCCAATGGATAAAAACGAGTACGCTCTTTATCCAAGGGCCACTCATGAAGCACTTTCTCATTTTTGGTTATACCCAAAAGTTTACTGTGCACTAAAAACGAGACTTGAAGAGCAATTGATTGCCAGCAATTTATTAATCGTTCTTCCGAGCAAAAAATCTTGTTCAACTGAAGCGGTGAAAATTGAAAATGACCTGCAAACAACTCTGACTGCTCTTAAGCTGCCAGTGGTTCTCACTCACGATGCTCTACTTCCATTATTAGAAACTCTAAGCAAGAACTCTGCAAATGTTGTGGCCATCAAAGGATCGGGTCACCATTCTGAGGCCACACCGACTTCTGTTAAGAAATTATATGATGCTCTCAAAAAACCACAGGTCATCTGGGTTGAAGAAAAAAGCATTAATGTCCCTCAAAATATTATGTCGAAAAAAAGAAAAAACGACCTGACAATTAATATTGATACGGCCGCACCAATTGAAACTCAAAGTTACTTCCCTATTTTAAATGAGCTTAACGACAAGCTTAAGGTCATTAAATAATGAACGATATCATTCTTCGAGCTGACAAAATTTCATTTAGCTATGAAGGTCATGACGAACCTATCTTAAAAGATATTTCATTCACCTTAAAAAAAGGTGAAAGCTTAGGTGTGCTTGGCCCCAATGGTGGCGGTAAATCAACGCTGATGAAAATCATTGCGGGACTTTTAAAACCCACGAGTGGCGAACTTTATTTCGATGAAAAACCATTATCTGGTTACACCAAATATCCTTACAACTTATTTTCTTACGTTCCTCAAAGCAGTGAACTAAACGCAACGATGCCAGTGAAAGTTTATGAGTTCATAGATTTCACGGTTTCACTTTATAAAATTAAGAACCCTAAATTAGTAGACGAGCTTTTAGAACTTGTAGGCATGACTCATAAGAAAAATGCCCTTTTATCGAAACTCTCTGGTGGTGAAAAGCAAAGAGTCCTGATTGCCAGAGCGATGGTGCAAAAACCAAAACTTCTTTTATTAGACGAGCCGACAAAAGGTCTCGACAGTAATGGACAGGATCAACTTTTAACTTTGATTGAAACGATTAAAAAACGTGACAACACTGCTGTCATGATTGTCGATCACAACATCAATCAAATCATCAAGAGCTGTCAGAATATTTTATGCCTTAACCGTCATCACCACTGGCATGACCACCGTGACTTCCTGACAAAAAACATTCTGGAAGATATTTATCACTGTGAATTTGAGCATCTTTTGATTCATGAAAAAGACCTGGAAACTGAGCACACTCACGACCACCATTTCTGTAATCATGATCATGGTGAAAAGAAAGCGGACGCTCATACGTTCATCAGGAGAAAGTAATGAGTTCTATGATTACCGACTTTTTCCAATACGATTTTTTACTTTACGCTCTACTGGGAACGATTTTTCTCGCACTGACTTGCGGATTAATTTCTCCTTTAATCATTGCCAGAAAAAATGCTTTTATGGGTGCGGCCATCTCTCACTCGACTCTACTGGGTCTGGCGATTTCGATGAGTTTATTTGAAGCAGCACAAGCTCTGCCATTGTTTGTATCGACGTTACTCATCACTATTTTTCTCACACTATTTTTAGCGTACTCAACGTTTCGCCAAAAACTTCCCAATGATTCTATGATCGGGATTTTTTATACATCGACGATGGCCTTAGGTATTATTATCCACACTCTGTTTGCTAAAGATCAAAGTGATCTACTCAGCTTTCTCTTCGGGAATATTTTGCTTTTAACCGTTGAAGACCTGTATTTATCATTTGGAATTTTATTGATAACTGCGCTGGTTATTTTGATCCCATTAAAAAAATGGTTGTTTCTTACTTTTGATGAAGAAGGAGCAATTACCTCAGGAATTAAAGCGCAGATCTACCATTACACTTTTTTTGTTTTACTCGCTTTCTTAATTGTTACGAGTATTAAACTCGCTGGAACGGTTCTGGTGGAAACACTTTTATTGGTTCCCGGCTTCTTCGCACTTAAATTTTCTAAGAATATTGTGCAGACATTTGTCGTGAGTACGATTTTTTCAACAGTCATGGCCATCATTGGAATTGTCCTAGCAAATGCCTTTGGACTTCCCAGCGGGGCCACTCTGGCGGTCGTTCTATTTACGGCACTAGTTATATCTCTTTTTATAAAAAGAGTTTATAATTTACTCAGATAAGAAACAATCTTTTTGAGGAATTCATGAAAAATCAAAATGAACCAAAAACTGTTGCCGAGAGCGCAGTTGAAATGCGTTTTCTCGTTATGCCCAACGACACTAACCCACAAAACTCGATCTTCGGGGGCGTGGTTATGTCATGGATCGATATGGCCGCTGCCATGGTTGCAGAGAGACATTCGAACCGTCCGGTTGTAACAGTCCACGTTGATGATATTAGTTTTAAAGCTCCAATGAAAATTGGGGACCACGCGCTTATTCAAGCAAGCATTAACTACGTGGGAAAAACATCGATGCTTGTTGGTGTAAAAGTTATTGCTGAAAATCCATTCACTGGAATCACAAGACACACGACAACAGCTTACCTTGCTTTCGTAGCTCTTGATGATATCGGTCGCCCGATTCAAATCAGAGGATTAATCCCTGAAACTGATGACGAAAAAAGACGTTACCAGGACGGACAAGAGCGCATCGAAGACATGAAGAAAAACAAGAAAAGATAATGAGTGAATTTAAATCCTCTAAACTTTCACGCTTCTTGAGTGTAGGGACAAGCCTTACCAAGGCGTCTGCGCAACTTGCTGTGGATATGGCAAAAAATAAAGCGCAGGATCTTCTGGATAAAAATCCGGAAGTTCGAGATATGGGGTTAAAAATTAAAGCGTCCAAAGAAATTATCCAGACCATGGGTGAATTAAAAGGCGCGATGATGAAGCTCGGCCAGATGATTTCGATTTCAGAAGATATGTTTTTACCAAAAGAGATCACGGAGCTTTTTCGCGATCTTCAAAAGAACTCCCCTTCAATGCCCACTGAAGAAGTAAAAAAAATGATTCTTGAAAATTTCAAGAAATCTCCAGAAGAACTATTCTTAGAATTTGATCTTAAACCTGTCGCTGCTGCTAGTATCGGTCAGGTTCACCGCGCTCGCCTGCACACTGGCGAAGTAGTCGCGGTAAAAATTCAATACCCGAAAATCGTCAATGCCATTAAGTATGATTTTCAAAATCTGCACAAGATCGACAAACTGGTTCATTTGCTTTATGCCAATAAACCCAACATCGACAACATGATTGCAGAACTTAAAACGTCTTTATTAGAAGAATGCAATTACCTCCATGAAATGGAGCAATTGCAATACTTCAAAGAGCAGTACAAAGACAAATTCCCAATGATTGTGATTCCTGCGGTTCATCCAGAATTTTGCTCAGAGCAGATTCTCACGATGGAATGGGTGGAAGGCGACTCCTTTGAAGACAGTCTCCACTACACTGATGAGCAGAAAAACTTTTTGGGGACTTCGTTATACGAAAGTTACCTCTATTCATTGTTTGAGTTAAAACGCCTGCACACAGATCCGCAAAATGGGAATTATCTTTTTAAACCAGATAAGATTATCATTCTGGATTTTGGATCGACTCGTGAATTTGATCACGACTTTGTTGTCGACTACGTCGGTCTACTAATGGCCTTAGAAGAAGACCGTCTGGACATCTATTCTCAGATCGCTAAAAAACTCGACATGTTTAAAGCTGACGAAGAAGAGGAAATGCTTGCTCGTCACTACAGGCTCATCAAAGATCTTTATGAGCCATACACGCTACCGGGAACACGTCCTATAAGTGATTTAAACCCATTTCAGCTATTCAAAGACTTCCTTAAGGACATCAACTTCAAAGGCAGAAAATCTCCTCGCCAGGAGTTTTTAATGCTCGATAGAGCGACTTTCGGACTATTCGCTAAACTCAAAGGCTGGCGCAGCGAAATTAATTGGATGGAAGGACGAAATAAGTTTAGAAATTCCATCGAAAATGAGGTTAAATTTAAGTATCAGTTTTAGGGATGCCCATGCACTTAATCGTACTTTCATTTATGCTTTCGATCACGTCCTCTTTTGCGGCACTCGAATACTCAAAAGTAGAATACCCAGGTTGCCCGGAAAATGCTTACTGCCAGAAAAACACTGGCGAAGTGAGACGTCAGTGGCTTGATAGTCTTGATGAATTTAACCGCAGCAAAATTTCAGAATCTAAATTCAACGCTGATCTTCAAAAAAACAATGGCGTTCCTGTGGCCGGTTGGGCCATGGAAGAGGCCGGAGTTCTTCCGCGCATCATGATGTGGGACTCTCCTTGCAAGCAACATAAACAGGAAGCTTCCAAGTTTTACATCAGTGAGTTGTTTAGAAAAAATTTAAGATCCAGTGAATTAAAAGAGTACACAAACATCTATTTCCCACGCGTGGTTTTAGTAGATAATAATAAAAAAGTCTTCTCAATGGTTGTTCCCAGAGGAGATATCCCGACTTTTATGGACAATGGGTCACTTCATTATTTAAAAGAAGATGATGGAAAGTACTATGGTTTTTTAATCAATCGTGATGGCGACATCCGAATTACCAAACCACAGATTGTTAAAGAGCTGCCAAAAGAAGTTGTGTGCTTGAAAGAGCAAGTCGATCTTTTTATGCGTGAGGCGCCCTCGCCGACTTTTTATCAAAGCTACCATTGCATGGATATCTGGGACAAAAATTCTAAAACTTACAAACCAATACTATTTGGTCGGAGCTGTAATTGAAACTTTGTCTCTATAACGTTGAAAATCTTTTTCTCATGAATCAAGGCCCGGGCGAGGGTTATAAAAAACCTCTGGATAAAGTTGAATGGATCGGCAGAACGATTAAAGAAATCGATGCTGATATTGTGATGCTGGTTGAAGTCGGTGGACTTCATAGTCTGGACTTATTTAATAAACGTTATTTAAACGACGCTTACTACACAGCACTTCTACCGGGGAATTCAGACCGCGGTATTGAAATGGGTTATTTAATTCATAAACGATTTGGCCATTTTCACCAGCTACTAAGCCACAGAGAAACTCCTCTGAATTTTAATTACCCTCACGAGATCACTGAACATCAGACTCAAGGGAAGAGATTAAAGCTCCACAGATTTTCCCGCGATATCGCTGAACTTCGTTTATTAAAAGACAACAAAACAGAATATATTTTAATGCTGGTGCATTTAAAGTCGAAACTCGATAAAGAAGGAATCGATTATAACGGCCAGCTTCGAAGAAAAGCAGAGCTGCAAAAATTAGTGGAAACTTACAATCAAAGACGCAAAGAGTTTCCAGGTGTGCCGATTATTATCAGCGGTGACTTTAACGGTCAGGCCCAAAGACACCTGACAGAGCCAGAATTCAGAGATCTTTACACCAATAGTGACCTGGAAGATGTGCTGGAAGTCATTGGCGAGCCGGCGGAAAATAGATTTTCCTACTTTCATTTTAACCGCGAAAACGTCAGAGAGGCCTCACAGCTCGATTATATTATGCTTCCTCCCGAGCTTCACTCTAAGGTTCAAAAAGAAGAATCGGGCATTTATCACTACCGTGACGTCCACGGGGTGGTCGTTCCCTATCCACAGGATACCTTTCAAAGGTACGCACTTCCCTCAGACCATTACCCAGTGGTAGTTACCCTTAAAATTTAAGAATTACTGTTTGTGCAAACCTCCCAAATACGTTATGTTTTGGCCTTAATAAAATTTTGGTTTTACTAGAGGTGACACGGACATGGAAAACGAAAAAACAGGCACACCTAAGCCTTGGTCTAAGGAAGAGGCAGACAGTGTTTATCATATCAGCCGTTGGGGCGATGGGTATTTTGATATCAACGATGCAGGACACCTTTGTGTTCTTCCACACCGTGAAGAAAACGGTCCACGTATTGATATCGCCGAAGTTTTAGAAGAAATGAAAGCGCAGAACATTCCTCTGCCAATCGTTATTCGTTTCCACGATATTTTAAGATCACACGTAAAAGTTATCAATGAAACTTTTAGAGATGTTATTCGTGAAGCAGGATACAACGGCCAGTACAAAGGCGTTTATCCAATTAAAGTTAACCAGATGAGAGAAGTTGTTGAAGAAATTGTAGACGCTGGGGCGCCTTACGATTTCGGATTAGAAGCTGGATCAAAACCAGAACTACTTTCTGTTTTAGCTTACAATGAAAATTTAAATGCACTAACAATTCTTAACGGATACAAAGACGAAGAATACCTTCGCCTTGCTCTTCTTGGAAATAAACTGGGAAGAAAAGCGATCGTCGTTATTGAAAAGTTCTCAGAGCTATATACACTTCTAAAACTTTCTCGTGAAATGAACGTTGAGCCTATCATCGGTCTTCGTGCGAAGATGGTTGTTAAAGGTTCTGGAAAATGGGCAGACTCAGGTGGAGAAAAGGCAAAATTCGGTTTAACGATTGCTGAGATCTTAACTTGCGTTCAAATCCTAAAAGACGAAGGTTACATCAACTCACTTAAGCTTCTTCATTTCCATATTGGTTCTCAGGTAACTGACATCAGAACCGTTAAAGAAGTTATCCGCGAAGGTGGAAGAATTTTCGCGAAGCTGGTTCAAATCGGTGCTCCTCTTGAGTACTTCGATGTTGGTGGTGGTCTTGGTGTTGACTATGACGGTTCACAATCGACAAGTGATTCATCAATGAACTACAAGCTAGCTGACTACGCTTCTGACATTGTTTATATTTTAAAAGAAATCTGTGATGCTGAAAAAGTACCACACCCAAATATCGTATCAGAGTCAGGTCGCGCGATTACTGCACGCCACTCATGCGTGATTACAAATGTTGTCGATAAAATCGAAACATCATTCACGAATTATAAAACTGACGTTGTTGCTGGTGACCACAGCTTAGTGGCCAACATGAGAGACCTTCTTGATACTATCAATGAAGAAAACGCTCAGGAAGTTTATAACGATGCTCTGGACTTTAAGCGTGAGACAATCAACGCTTTCAGACTTGGTATCTTGACGTTAGAAGAGCGCGCTCGCATTGAGACACTTTTCTGGAAGATCACAAAAAAGATTTCAGCACTACTTCCTACAATGGAATTCATTCCTGAGAATCTTTACGACATCGACGAAGGGATTGCTCCTCAGTACCTTTGTAACTTCTCTATCTTTCAATCTGCGCCGGATTTATGGGCCATTGGACAACTTCTTCCAATCGTTCCGATCACACGCTTAAATGAAAAACCAGAAGTTTTAGGAACACTTGTAGATATTACTTGTGACTCTGACGGAAAGATCAACAAGTTCATCGATATCAATGAAACAAGAAATCTTCTTCCTCTTCACGAGCTAAGACCCGATGAAGAATATCATATTGGATTATTCCTAACGGGTGCTTACCAGGACGTAATGGGAGATCTTCACAATTTATTTGGACGCTTAAATGAAGTCCACGTTTTCTGTGATGATGAGGATCCAACAGATTTCTACATTGAAGAAGTTATTAAAGGATCATCTTCTGAATCAGTACTGGCAGCTATGCAGTACAACCCGGAAGCTATGGCCTACACAATGAAGAAGAACATCGACCGCCAAATCGCTTCGGGGAAAATCAACCCACGTGAAGGTGTTAGATTAGTAGACTTCTATGAGAGCTGCTTAAAATCTTATACATACTTGAAGTAAATAAACGAGAATGACAGGGGTAATTATGAAACGCGGACCTATTTCGGAATTTATTGTAAAAAACTACAAACACTTTAACTCGGCTTCACTAGTTGATGCTGCTGTTGGATGGGAAACTCACTTAAACAACGGTGGGAAGATGTTCGTAACTCTTGCTGGAGCAATGTCTACAGCAGAACTAGGAATCTCTCTTGCTGAAATGATCAGAAACGACAAAGTTCATGCAATCTGCTGTACAGGTGCAAACCTTGAAGAAGATATCTATAACCTTGTAGCTCACGATCACTACCACCGCATTCCAGACTGGCGTGCACTTACAGCTGACGATGAGATGGCACTTCTTGAAAAGGGTTTAAACCGTGTAACAGACACGTGTATCCCTGAACACGAAGCGATGAGAAAGATCGAAGCTCTAATTAACAAAGAATGGCAAAAAGCTGATGCTGCTGGTGAGTCTCACCCACCACACTACTACTTCTGGGAAGTTTTAAGATCAGGTGCTCTGAAATCAGAATACCAAATCGATCCAAAAAACTCTTGGATGTTGGCTGCTATGGAAAAAAATCTTCCAATCTACACACCAGGTTGGGAAGATTCGACTAACGGAAACATGTACACAGCTGCATGTATGGACGGAAGAATTAAAAACGTTCACACAATGAACTCTGGTATCCAGACAATGATGAGACTTGCTGACTGGTATACAGAAGTTTCTAAAAACTCATCAATTGGATTCTTCCAAATTGGTGGTGGTATCGCTGGTGACTTTCCTATTTGTGTTGTTCCAATGCTTGAACAAGATCTTGAGAGAGACACTCCACTATGGGGATACTTCTGCCAGATCTCTGACTCAACAACGAGCTACGGTGGGTACTCTGGAGCGGTTCCAAATGAAAAAATCACTTGGGGAAAACTTGATAAATCTACTCCAAAATTCATCATTGAATCAGATGCTACGATTGTAGCACCGCTAGTTTTTGCCTACGTACTTGGCCAGTAATTAAAAAACCTCAATACTTACGAGTGAACGAAAAATTCTTCACTTTCACTCGTAAGTTTTTTTCATAATCCGCCGATAACTTTTTATCTCTGCCAGCTTTTTGGGCCAGGGATTAAAGCAAAGAGGCTTCTTATGAAAAAAAATACCCTTGTATTAATGACTGTATCTTTAACTGTGCTGGCATCATGCTCAAGCCCGGAAAGTTACCAGACTAAGATGTCCCGCTATACTCCCAAACAATACGGTGTAAACCAGGTTCCAGAGATCACAACTTCTGGGTTTCAATTCACAACGCAAAAAGGATCTCGCCTTCCAGCGAGTGCTGATAAAGGTGTAAGTGTTGAATCAGTTCAAAGTGATGAAGCGACTCTTTCAAACAAGAAGCTTTATTTCTTAACTCTATTTGGACAATACGAAAGTATGAATAAGTACGCTTCTGAGTTTGATGCTCCGAAAGTTTCAATTTGCCCGCACTTCCACAATTCACTAATAGAGCACAACGATAGAAGACCGGCAGGATTCTCGTCTCGCGTCTCTGCGAAAAGCACGAAAAAGTTTGTCTATGATTCAACAAAACTCAACGATGCTGAGTATGTTTCAAATCACCCTGAACTCTCTCTTCCTCTAGCGAAAAATGAAGTCACTCCGAAGGTGATTGATATCTTCCGCTCTGAAGGATCTAAACTTAATGATTCAAAAATGAATGAACTGGTTCACACTGCTTTAGATATTCACTTATCTAAAACATATGCTGAAATCAGAGAGCTATGTGAATACGGTGTGAGTGATAACTACTACATCTATGAAAATATGATCACGCATATTAAGAATTCAAACTTTCCTCCAGCTGAAAAAAATATGAACACACTTCTTAAAACGACAGTGTTTTCAAATATTGCGCTGGTAACTGCAGTGGAAAAAATCCAACCACAAATCACTCGATCAATTGCTTCAGTTGAAAAAAAGAAAGATGTATCTGCGCCGTACTCTAATGAGTTGATGACAAGACTGAACGTAGAGTGGGCCCGTGAATACTTTGACCACCTACGTTCAGCGAAGTAGACCGAAAAAAAGATCCTGCGGATCTTTTTTACTTCTTTCGAAGAAGTAAAACCAAACTCTACTTTAAATAGAGTTCGGTCTACATGTTACCTAAAAATAAAAAGACGATTTCTAGAAGACAGAACCGCTAGCGCATCTGGTGTACTCATCATGTCCCCAAAGACTGCTGAGTACGCGTGACCTAAACTAAACGTCTCCACCACTTCCAATGATTTCTGATCCAATAATTTAATCTCACCCGCTGTTGTTGATACAGCAAAGTAAGTCTTATAAGGAACGATTGAAGTGATAGTCCCCTTAGAGATTTTAATAGTCTTAAGTGGGTTTAAATTTTTATCAGTTAAAACGATCTCTCCATTTGGAGTTCCGAAAATTAACTGGTCATCACGAAGAACCGGAGCTCTTGATGTCGCAAAGTCTGACGTTCTTAAAATCTTCCCAGAATTTGGATCGATTAAACTTAAGTGTCCACCAGCTGGAGAGATGTAAACTCTGTCAGCGTAAATGAAAGCAGCGTTATCAACGTCGACAAACTTTGTCGCTGTCGTAAGTTTTGTTTCATAAAGAAGCACACCTTCATCAACTGAAAGGGCCGCAAAAGTTCCGTCAGCAAAACCAACAAGAACTTTATCTTTGTAAACTACTGGAGTCGAAGCTCTCTGAAGTGTCGTTAAGTATGGAACTGAACGCTTATATCCCCAGATGATTTTTCCCGTTTCAACATCCAGACAGAAAACCTGGTGGTTTCTTAGTTGGAAGAAAATGCGACCGTTATAAACAACACCTTTTGTTTCAACTGAAGCTCCCAGGTCAACTGAGTACTTAATTGTTCCAAGGATGCCATGGCGAGAAATTACTCGGCCTTGAACTGTTCCGTAGATAACCTGATCTTTGTAAGCGATCGCTCCTGCATGGTAAGCAGAACCGTCGAACTCACTCCAGATCACTCTCCCATTTTCTAATTCGTAAGCTTGCATGTAACCAGTGTTATGGCCGGCGTAGACAATCCCCTCGTTGATTAACGGAGACTGAA
Source organism: Bacteriovorax sp. PP10 (assembly GCF_035013165.1). Classification (NCBI taxonomy): domain Bacteria; kingdom Pseudomonadati; phylum Bdellovibrionota; class Bacteriovoracia; order Bacteriovoracales; family Bacteriovoracaceae; genus Bacteriovorax; species Bacteriovorax antarcticus. The sequence continues at coordinate 1,937,369 of NZ_JAYGJQ010000001.1, read as the reverse complement.
GGCCAATAGGAAGATTCCCACTGTCATACACAGGGTCAAGGTTCTTAATCCATGATGGAGTAAGTTTCGCCTTTTCTGCCACATCAGCTTTCGGAGCGTATTGCTTCATTGTCGAGCACGATGAAAGTGCAACAACAAAAAGTAGAACTAAAGGCAGGGTATATTTTTTCATTTATAGTATCCAAATAAAAGGAGCAACAAGGAATCAATTACATCTTAGCTAAATAAAGCTGAGCAATTTTTACGAATTCAACTTCATCTTTTGCTTTTTCTACAACGTGAGTGAAACTAGCTTTTGCTTTTTCTTTGTTCCCAGCTTTTAAGTAAAGGCGTCCAAGATCAAGGTAAGTTTTCCCTTCGAAAATTTTCACTGATTGAGAAGTCATTTTTTCCAGCGTTTCGATTGCTAGTTTATCTTCTCCAAGGTCTTCATACACAACGGCCTGACGGCTTAGGATGAAGTATTTTGAGTAAGGATCACTTGCAATAGTTTCACCGATAGCTAGAAGTGATCTTGCTTCTGTGTAGTGTGAGTTTGCCACTAGAGCGTCACTCGCTTTGATAACTACAGGTAGTAGTCCTAAATACTCACCCATTTGCATATGTAGGTTTCCAACACCATCTTCAAGCGTTTTTGCCGCTTTTGGGTCAGTTGGGTTAGCGATATAGTCTTTTAGAGTAGTCGACTCAAATGCAAAGATCTTTGAGTTGTATTCTGCTTTTGATTTGTCCGCAAATGTCTTAAATAGTCCGAAACCAACTACAAGTGCTACAACCACACCAAAAATCGTGTAAATTGCTGCTTTATTCTTAGCAATTGAGCCTTGAATCTTGTTTTCGTTAATCAATTCGTGGTTAGCAGAAGTCGTCGTTGTACTATTCATTTAATACCCAGGTTTAAGTTTGTGTTTTTTTTTAACAAAGTTATTGTAAAAAGCCTTTGTTAAGTTGTCAAAAATAGAGAGCTTAGTTAGAATAAATAAATATATAAATGATCATCTAACAAGATGCACATCTGACATTGATTAGGTAGAAAGGATTGTACCGATGCAAAAACTGAAAATGCCCATGATGGGCCGCGCTCTACTAGCATTATGCTTGCTGTTTTTTGTTCCAGGAGCTCACGCGTTAGAAAAAACTAACCGCTTGGGTGTCGGGATGACAAACCAACTCAAAAACAATTTCCCTGCACTATCGTTCAAAATGCAAAAGAGTCGCTCATTTGCTTACGGTGGAATGGCCGGACTTTCAACATCTGACAAAGATGGTGGATACGGCGTAGGAATCAAGCTTTACCGCAATATCTTCGATGAACCACAATTAAATTTCTATATGTCTGGAGCTGGTGCTCTTATTCAAAACAAAATCGACGGAAAAAGCTATTCAGGTTTCCAATTCGATTTAAGTTTCGGAAGTGAATTCCATTTTACAGGTTTAAACTCACTGGGCTTTAGTATTGAGTTCGGTGTTTCAGCTAACAAGAAAAAAGATTTTGTTTTTGAAACAATTGGAAATAATTTTCTCGTAGCAGGGATCCACTTTTACCTATGAAAAAAATTATCACCACACTTTTATTCATCCTCCTTGCCGCAACAACCGTTAACGTTCACGCGCAAGAAGCTTCCAACGATATTTTTTCGGCGGATGATGATGACTTAAATGTTGGTGGAGATATCTTTACTGATTTTAACGAAGATGTAGAAAGCGCAAAACTCGTTGAAGACGAACGCTTCTATCGCTATGGAAGATTCTTTTCATTCAACCTTTCACTTGGTCTAACAACATTTGACGGGAACCGCGGTCTTGCTTACGAAAACCTGCCTCCTACTTATGGTTTATCATTCACATTCTTCAAAGACTTCCAATCTGCTTATGGACTTGGATTAGAATTTTCAAAACACTCAATGTTTTTAAAAGATGCCGTTCTAGCGTTCCCTGATAAAACAAGTGCCAAGTGTGCTCCTAATGGATGCCCTCCTGGTCTGGTTGAAGTCAGCATGCTTAGAGTGTTCTTTGCTTATAGGTATTATATCGACACGGCCAACCTTGGAACGGCCATCACTTACTCTAACCCTTACCTGATTGCACGTATGGAATACTGGTATACGTCTAACAAATACGTCGATCAAAAAGAAGTTCCCAATGATAAAGGTGGCGGTCTTGGTGCTGGAGCTGGTTTCGGACTTGAATTCCCTATTGAGCTTAAAGAGTCTTATATCGGTTTAGAATTTTTATTCCACTCAGTGGCCTTCTTCGATAAAAATACAACGAAGTATTCTCCTTTAGTCCCTGGCCGATACGGTTTTGAAAACCTGAGCGGGAATGCTTACAGTACAATGTTAAGTTACGTTTTCAACTGGTAGCTCTACCAACTTTATTCGCTTCAATCGTAATAATTTTTTTAATTTTTTCTAAGAATAAGTCCTCGGTAAAAGGCTTAATCAGAAATGTTTTAATCCCATTAGACGTGTTAATGGTTAAGATCTCCATATCCATCGTCCCCGACATGGCGACAACGCTATTCACAGAATTAAAAGGGTTCCCTCTGAATTCATCCAGCATCTCATAACCATTTTTCTTAGGCATTTTCATATCGAGTAAAATAAGATCGAATTTTTGATTGCGGATTTTCTGAGCAGCACTCATTCCGTCGTGAACGGTTACAATGCTCTTAATTGAATCAATCTTTGAAAGATAGAACTTCATGACTTCACAAAGCTCAAGGTCGTCATCGACCATTAAAACATTATAGAGACCGAATTTATTAAGTAACTCGAGCATTTCAAAACTCCCACTGACAAAAGTCCTTTAGTCTATTCTTCCATAGCTCATAAAAATTACATAAAAAATATTGAATGGTCATAATTGCCTAACAATGACAGTGCTCACGAAACATTCTTTTCCTCCTCCAAAGTGAGTATGCCCCCAATCTTTCCTCTGAAGAGGGCCTCATTAAATGGCTTTACTAAAAACGATCTCACACCGTGATAAGCAGCAATGGTTAAAATATCTGTACTCAGCGTCCCGGATATAGCGAGAACCTTAGAAATGCTATTGAACTGATTCTCCCTAAACTCCTCCAGCACTTCATAGCCATTTTTTCTCGGTAGCTTCATATCAAGTAAGATCAGATCAAAGCTCTGATTGCGCAGCTTCTGAGTGGCACTCATGCCGTCATGAACAGTGAGAATACTTCTAATCGTGTCAATCCTTCTCAGGTAAAATTTCATGACATCACAAATCTCTAAATTATCGTCGACCATTAAGACATCGTACTTTCCATGAATATTAACTTTTTCCATAGAACTCCCCATCATCATGCATTTGCGACTTTTAATGATTATTTCACAGGTGTAAAAAACGCCTCTAAAAGTTGTGGGAAAATTTATAATTGATTAAAAATGCTAGAGGATAAATAGAAGATGATTAGAAGTTTACTGCCCCAAAAAAATGGGTGCAACAAATTAGAGACAAAAAAAAGGCCTGCTTTAAGCAGGCCCTATTAAAATCTATGTCACTTCTTTCATTCGTTTCCCTAAACGCTTCTGCAGATCTTCCCCTGTTCTAAAAATAAGGTGGATCGGAGTGTTGTCCAGAGTGAATTCCTTTCTAAGACCATTCTTTAAAAAGTTCTTATAGTTATCAGGAATATCTTTTGAAAGGTTGGTAAAGAATAAGAATGTCGGTGGGCTCGACTTTAACATCGAAGCGTACTTCACTTTTAATCTCTTCCCTGCTTTCTTAATTAGTGCCGGGTTACTCTCAACAAGTTGGTAAACATAACGGTTCAGTTTACCTGTACCAATGTTTCTGTTTCTGATTAACACAGTTTTCTTAATTGATTCTTTTAAGCGCCAGATGTGCTTATTGTACTTCGCTGACACTGGGATTAAATCACAGTGAGCAAGCCATGGAACAGTTAATCTAAGATCGGAAATCCATTCTTTTTTAGCTGCTTCATCAACAAGCTTATCTTTTAAAAGATCAACTTTGTTTAAACACACAATACAAGACTTCCCTTTATCAAGAGCGATATCTAAAAGACGTCTATCCTGGTGAGAGATACCAACAGTTGCGTCGATCATGAAAATGATAATATCACTTTCAGTAATACAACGAAGTGAGCGGTAAACTGATTGTTGTTCAATAAAGCCTTCAACTGCTTTTTGGCGTCTAATACCAGCTGTATCTACAATGTGCATTGAGCGCCACTGAGATCCTTCTTCTTTAGCTTCTTTTGCAAGTTGAGCTTCAGCTGCTAGTAACTCTTGTGAGTAACCATCAGTCATAACATCTTCAGAGTCTTCAAGATCGAAGTCAGTACTATCTTCAACAGCAAAAACTGTATCGTATAACTCGTCTTCCGTTTTCTTTACTTCGTCATCTGATAAAGCTGAATCGAAATCGATTTCGCTTTCATCAAATTCTGCTTCGAACTCTTCGTCTAAATCACCTTCAACAGTTTCGTCGTATAAAGGAGTTTCATCACTTAAGTAGTTTTCTTCATCATAGATTGGAGTTCCTTTCGTTCCCTCTTCTTCTAAGTTGTAACTTTTTGCAAGTGACTCATAAACTTCCGCGTTGTTCGCTCTGAATTCTTCGTACTGTTGGAACAGTAGATTGTCAGTTTTAGCGAAGATAACATCTTCTTCAAGAAGGCTTGCTTCTTTACCAAAGAATACGTCGAAGAATCCTTCGATCGGGTCAACAGTTGTTCCGGCGATATCACTAACAAGAGCACGCTCTGAACCTAATAAAAGGTTAAGCATTGTCGACTTACCAGCGTTAGGAGCCCCAATTAGGGCTAAACGTGCAGCAACTTTCTCTCTTGGTGTTACACCTTTTTGCAGTTGAGACATTTCATCTTTTTCTTTTTCTTCAAAAGCAATAACCTTCTTATGAATAGCTTGCTTTAAATCAAGAAGACCAAGACCGTGCTCAGCTGAAATTTTGAATAATTGCTCTTCGCCAATTCCTAATTGATAAAACTCCAGCTCTTCGCCTTCTTGTTTATCAGTGTCGTACTTGTTAACTAAAACCCAAAACTCTTTTCTTTGTGTACGAATGTAATCAGCAATGGCCTGGTCGAAAGGTAAAACACCTTCACGAGAGTCCACTACGAATAGAATTAAATCCGATTCTTTAATAGCGATGCGGGCCTGTTCAGTCATGATGTTAAAAAACTTATTCATGACCTGATCGTATTTCTTTGGAACGTTTTCTTCGATCTTCGTTGGATAAAATCCACCTGTATCTACTAAAATAGTTTCCACTGAACGGGTATGAGCAAGCTCTTCAAACGTCGCGATACCATAGTGGCGGTCGCGGGTTACCCCTGGTTTATCATGAGTGATTGCTTTGTGAGCTTTCCTCATAAGTCTGTTAAAAATTGAACTCTTCCCGACGTTAGGTCTTCCAATTAAGGAAACAACCATCGTGCGGTGGTATTGTTGTGATGACATTATTTCTTTCTCCATACGCGGTTAGAATCTTTCGCGCGTGGTAGACCTATTTCTTCTAGTACGAAGTTGTTAGTAAACCATTTTGGCGAAACTTTTACGTGAAGGTTAAGGTGAACCGGTCCACCAGTCATAACCTCGATTTTCTTTCTTGATCTGATACCAATTTCTTTAATCATTGAACCACTTGATCCGATAACGATCGCTCTTTGAGAAGGACGGTTAACTAAGATCGAAGCAGAGATATGTGATTCAATTTCACTTGGATTGTTTTTTCCTTTCGATTCCTTGTACTCGTCGATGATAACAGCGACTTCGTAAGGAACTTCATCTTTTAATAGTTCGAAAGCTTGCTCACGGATGTATTCAGTAACAAAGAATCTTTGGTTCTTGTTTGAAACATCTCCATCTGGATACAAATGCGGCCCTGGAGCAGCTTTATCACATAGAGCACCTGTTAAACTGTGAATGTTAACCCCTTCTTTCGAAGAAATTAAAAACCATTTTTCAAGGTTAGGGAAAACTGTTTTACCTTTTTCGAAAACTTCAGCTAGTGGAAGCTTTTCAGAGTCTTCGATTTTATCAGCTTTAGTAAATAGAACCCAAGTTGGTCCTAGTTCTTGTTGGATGTTTTCTTTGAAGTCTGTGAACTGGCCTAAAATATCTTTTGAGATATCGATTAGAAGAAAGTTAAGGTCTGCGCCTTCTGTTCCTTCACGTGCCTGTTCATTTAAGCGCTTGTTAAATTCCTGGCTTGATTTATGTAAACCCGGTGTGTCTACTAAAACAACTTCTGTACGGTCTACTGTGAATACACAGTGAAATTTATTTCTTGTTGTTTGTGGCTTGCTCGTTACAACTGTCAGGTCTGTTCCTAGTAAACAGTTGATCAGTGAACTCTTACCTACGTTTGGTGCCCCTAATACTGCGACCATGATGGCCTTATTATGCGGGTGTTGATCTTCTAGTAACATTCTCGTCTCCTTTCTTGTTTATACTACTTAAATTCTTAGTAGAGTTTTTCGTCGATTATCTTTTTCGCTAATAGCTTTTCAATTTTCTTTTTCGAAGGGCCCGTCATTTCGGCCAGCTTCTTTTGTCCCAGCCAAATCTCAACAGTGAAGCCACCATTGTTAGGTAATTCAATTGATCTATAAGTCGGGAATAAACCATGGCTGGCCATCGTTAATTCCTGCAGTTTTGATTTAGTATCAAAAACCTCAAGCTGATCCATTGAATAGAAGTCTTTTGTATGCTTTTTTTCGAATAAAATCACAATGTGTGTAAAAGTTCTCTCTAAAACTTCCACTTGATTTCCGCAATCAAAGTAGATTGCAGCGAATAGCGCCTCAAAGGTATCTGCCAGGATAGAGTCTTTATCATTTCCCGCGGACTTAAGCTCGCCTTTTCCCAGAAAAATATATGGCCCTAAACTAATAGTGCGTGCCAGGGTTGCTAGCTTTTCTTCGTTTACAAGGGCCCCACGAAGTTTTGAGAGGTCCCCTTCGTTGTTGCTGAGGTATTTATGGAACAGGTTTTTACCAACGATAAAGTTGATTAATGAATCACCTAAAAATTCCAGGCGCTCATTTGATTGAAGATTAGGATCTTTCATTTCGTAACAAAAAGTTGATTGCATTAAAGCTAGAATCAAATTTTTCTTATCTTGGAATTTATAATTGATGTTTTGTTCAAGAGTTTCAAAATTAATTTCGCTAGAAATAATATGATACAGCTCGTTTTGATCGAATTTTTTGAGTGACGCTTCAGTATAAAGTGCATTCAGCCACGCTTGTGTATCAGAAAAATGGACGGCGCCATCTGCCTGATTTGCTGAATTAAAGGTCGTCTCTTGCACTGGGAAGCTCACTATATTTGAATGTTTTTATCTCAGTGCGTTTTTTATCACTTCTCTCGTGCGTTATCAAGAATCTCTTTTTTGGGTTGTTAATATTTATAAGCTTTGATACTATGCCCCCCTAACACTTTGAAATTAGTCTTCACACACACACACTTTCTAGAGAGACGATTTAATTATGAGTACAAACACAACATTTGACCCCGCTATCGGCGTTGACCAGAGCGCTCCTCTGATCACAAGCACGCCTGGCCCTGAATTATTCGAGCTACAACAAGAATTTTACAGAAACCTGAGAACTCAGGGAAAAAGCCAAAACACGCTTAAGAACTACAAAACTGACTTAGATTGTTTTAACTTTTACCTGAATACAGAATACGCTTCTGTAGCAGTTAAGAATTTTGATCAGTCTTTAGTTACTAACTACGGAAAGTATCTTGAAAATAAATACTCTTCGGACAACTCAAGAAGAAGACGCGTTCAAGCGCTTAGAATTTTCTTCGACTTCCTTTTAAACAAATCTTTAGTGACGTCAAACCCAGTGAGAAAACTACCTACTTCGCCGAAGTTTTTAGACATCCCACGCCCGACTCCATTTATCGATGTTAAAACTCTTTGGACTTATTTAGTTGAAGAGTCTCACTCGCAAGATAAAATTCAGGAGCTACTAAGCAAAAGAAATAAAATTCTTTTCCTTCTTATCTTCGGAGCTGGTTTAAAAGTTTCTGATTTATCAGAGCTAAAAGCGACTGACATCACAATCATCAATGGTGAAGCACGCGTGCTAATCCACCATCCCAAAAGAGATGCCTACACTGTAACTCTTCCGAAGATTTTCGAAAAAGTTTACAATGACTACCAGGTCATCCTTGATGAGATGAAAACAAAATCTCAAATTCAATTTGATAATCTTCTATTCTATGCAAACCCATACAGAATTATTTCTGGAGGTCTTTCGCCTAGAGGAATTGAAATCATATTCGAAGACTATAGAAACAAGTTAATGATTACATTAACTCCGAAGTCACTTCGCCAAGCTTGTATCTTTAAATGGATTCAGCAAGAAAAAGGGTCTTCTTTAATTAAAGAATGGTTGGGACTAGCTCCATCATACGACCTGAAACTTTATATTGAGCATGCTCCGAATTTTCTTTATAACGAAGACATTCTGGAAGACATCTACAATAACTATAGAAAGCACTAATTTTAAAGGCCCTCGAAAGAGGGCCTTTTTGTTTCTAAATTAATTACAACAACAATTGTCCGATTAATCCTCTCAGTCTTCCTGCTCTTCTCATAAAAATCTCCAAAAAACCGATAAGCTCTTATGAAAACAATACTGTATTTTCTATTACTTTCTCTTTTCATCTCTTGCTCAACTGCACCTGTCGATTCGACAGTTCAAGAGCGATCCCTCGCCTCAATTGATAAAAGTTGTCTCGAGATTACAAAAGAGTTGATGGACCAAAAGGCCTACGTCGATACCAACTTAAAATTTTCAGAAAAGTATCCAAACTTCGAAGCTATTTTAAAAGATCCGAAAGATTACTTTGAAAGAATCAAGGCCAGATTTATTGCTCAAAAAGCATTAACTCCCAATGACCCTTACCGATTTGATTTCAGTGAATATGGAATGCCCGTTATAAAAGAATTGAGAAATCAGCTGGATATTAAAGAAGGAGAATTCATTGCAAATATTGATCGCTTAAAATTGGCAGACGAAAATAGTATGGCCCCTGAATGGTTTAAAGCAAAATTCCCTCAATTATTTGCCAAGAAAAAACTTCTCGAAGACCAGGAACTTGGTCTGAAATACCTCGAAGAAGTTAAAGTTGAATTAGATTCTTATCTTCAAAATCAAGCAATCGACTACCGTGCTCTTCAGGAAATTAGTTTCTTCTATTCACGAATGGCCGGGATGTTTGATGAAAAGAAATTAAATATCAGAGACCGCATTATGCTGGCGATTGACCGCCACTTACAAGGTTACAATAAACTTACGGTTGAAGAAGAGTACTCACTCTATAAAGAACGAAACTTTAAAGTCTTCCATAAACATAGTCCTGTTGAAGGCTTTATCAGTGCAGAACCCGTATTTGAGAAAGCTTTTGCCGACGAGGATGAGTTTAAAATCTTATCCCTACCGACACCAGATCATCTTGGCCCGGATATTTTCATGAGGCTTCTTGCCCATGATATTTATATCAATGGTATCTCCCTTAACCCTGCTGCGGCAGATGGATTTGTCAGACCATCGGGTGACTTCTGGCTCCATGATTTAAGACACTCTTCGGCCATCTATGAAGAACGCTTGCAATATATGGCCAAATACGATCTTTCAGAAGGGCAGTACGCACAACTTCAAAAAAGAATGGACCGCTGGAAAATAGAGTTAGATGCTGAACGAAAAAAAATCGATAATAAAGAATTGAAATACGCGATTGGATTTTTTATGTTCAATTTCCATCACGATCGTGGAATTCCGATGGTGCCCTCTTCTTATTTAAGAAAAAAAGTCGATTACGTTCCTTATCTTTTGTATGCAATGCTAAAGGTAAGTAAACAACCAACCGGTTTTAAAAGGCCACATAAGACATTAACTGAGGCCTATAGTTGGCTGCAAGACTTCTGGTTAAAAAGACTCAATGAAGAAATGGAAATCGTAAAAAACGCTGAGCCCTACCATGACCTTTAAAATTGGAATCATTGGTGCGGGTGCCGTTGGATGTTTCGTCGGTGGATATTTGCTGAAATCCAATCCTGATGTTTTCTTTTTAGGACGTGCTCGTCTCGGTGAGAAAATAAAAGCTTCAGGGCTTACAGTGACGTCACTTGAAAACCACTCCATTCATCACGAAGCTAAAAAAATAAACTGGGTAGAATCGCCTGCAGAGCTTCCTGTGCTTGATCTGGTTATTATCACGACGAAATCTCATGACACTCTGTCGGCCATCAATGAAATAAAATCTAAGATCACAAAAGAGACGGTGATCCTTAGTTTGCAAAATGGATTAAGCAACGCGAAGGTTTTAAAAGCGGCCTTACCTGCTAATAAAATTGTGAGTGGCATGGTTCTTTGTAATATTATTCAAATTGATAAAGGTTCACATTTTAAACAAACTTCAAGCGGTCATGTTTATCTCAGTGAAAATGTAGCAGGAATTGAAGGTCTACAAGCTGAAGTCGTAGAGAACATTCTTGAGATTCAATACGGGAAACTGATTAAAAATTTGAATAATGCCATCAATGCACTTTCCAATGTCCCTCTTATTGAACAACTCAGAAATAAAAAAGAGCGCCAACTACTTTCTAAAGTTATCAAAGAGGCCTTATTTGTTTTGGATAAGAATTCAATCAAAATTAAAAACAGCTCTCCTCTGCCAATAGGGGCCTTCCCTTTCATATTAAATTTACCAGACGCCATTTATAACATTGTGGCAAAAGCAGAGCTTAAAATCGACCCACAAGCACGTTTATCAATGTGGCAGGATCTAGAGCTTAAGAGAAAAACAGAGATTGAATTTTTGAATGGAGAAATTACAACGCTTGCAAAAAGCAGTGGTATCTCAGCTTATTGGAATGAAAAAATTGTGAATTTAATTAAGCTGGCAGAGTCTGGCCAGCTTGAGCTTGCAAGATCTAAGTATCAAGATCTTTTAAACGATAACTAATCAACGATAAATTTTTCACCACTAGCGCGAGTCGGTCTGATCTCTTCTGGTTTATCGTAAACCGGGTAACCTAAATCTTTATCAAGATGCCATCTATCAAACATCAGTTCATGTTTTTCAATACGGTAGAAATCTAATTCTTTATCAACGTTATCTAATCTGAAAGCTAGTTCACGTTGAAGCTTAATCTCATCGTTCTTATTTGTTAAAAGTTCATCAAGAGCTCGCAACTTTTCTTTTTCCATCTCCGCAATACGACGATCAAAATCTGCGGCCATCATGACTTTTCTTTCTTCAAAGTTCCAGATGCCGTTGTTGATATCGTTTAACTGAGTCATGAAATCTTTTTTCTTATTTAATAAACTTGCTCTGTAAACTGAAGCTTCGCGAACACGTTGGCCCAGTTTTTCAGAATGCATTAACAATACTGTTCCACGACGGAAGTATTCTTCTTTCGGGAAACATGGGAAAAGATCTTTCGCGTACATAACAAAGTAATCGGGCTCCAGGCTTCGAACGTAGCCCTGGCAGTACTCACCTTCTTTATTATTTTGAATTTTAAATTCGACTAAATCCCCTGCACGGAAAAACTTTGTGTTTTTATTTTCGCTGGAGATTTTTACAATTGAAGAAGTTGCATCTCTATCTGTGACACGCCCTGAGAATGTATCGTAGTCGAACTTAATATCGTAGAAAGAGTCAGCATCAATCTTAAGTGTTGTTCTCGGAACATTGTTTTTGGCGTCTGAACGCACCGTCAAACTATTAAGAGCGCGCGACTCTTTGGACTCAATAGCATTTGATGAGTTGATCGTGAGCACTAATAAAGAAAGCAAAATTGACTTCATACTCCTAGTATAGCGCACTTTTTTTTCTCTCCCAGTGGGAAAAACTTGATGAACCAAACCCCTAGCAGTACTCTCATTGCATATATTTTTATGGAGGATTTATGGAATTTTTTCTAGATACAGGTGTAATTGCAGAAATTAAGGAAGCAGTTTCGTTGGGTATTATTGATGGAGTGACAACTAACCCATCTTTAATTGCTAAAACGGGACGCAAACAAGAAGACGTTATCAAAGAAATCTCAGAAATCATCGACGGGCCGATTTCTGCTGAAGTTATAGCAACCGACGTAGATGGTATGATTAAAGAAGGTGAAGAGCTTTCTAAAATCCATAAAAACGTGGTTATCAAGCTTCCATTAACAGAAGCTGGAATCGCTGCTTGTAAGCACTTTTCTGCAAAAGGTATTAAGACAAACGTGACTCTTTGCTTTTCAATGAATCAGGCCCTATTGGCCGCAAAAGTGGGAGCGACTTATATCTCTCCATTTATCGGAAGACTGGATGACATCGGTCAAAACGGATTAGACCTGATCACTGAAATCCGCCAAATGTACGACATCTACGGATTCCAAACAAAGATCCTGGCAGCAAGTATCCGTAACGTGACTCACGTTAGAGAAGTAGCTCTAATTGGGGCGGACGTAGGGACAATGCCACTTTCTGTTATCAAATCCCTGTATAAACATCCTTTGACTACAGCTGGTTTAGAGACGTTTTTAGCTGACCATAAAAAGGCCAACACTAAGTAATTTCATCATAGGGCAAAAGTTAGGCCTAAGCTTTAACTTTTGCCCTCATTTTCTTCCACTGTTGCCCGATAATAAGGGTAATGAAGAAGCTCTTATTTCTCTTCACATTCACTCTCCTACTTACGGCCTGCAAGCAGTCCACGACGACGACACAATCGGCGCTAGGTGCTGTTACTGGCTCTTCTTGCTTAATAGGAAAATGGAGTGACTCCAGACTACCTCTTACAATTAAACTCTCTTCAGAATTCGCTGGAGACATCATTCCCGCTCATGAAGTAAACGGGCTTAATCGCTTTGAGCAAATGGCACAAGTGTGGAACGTGGCCGCTTCTCCCAAAACTCTTTTAACAGTCCCTTTCCCAGTGGCCGCAACAACTGGTTTTGCAGATACTGCAAGTTTTAGAGATGGTGAAATTGGAATTTATAAATCTCATCAATGGTTCACTGGAATTTCATCTGGTGCCATTGCCATCACACAGTTCTACGGTGTCGTTACCAGCACACCTGGACTTGGACAGTATATCGATCTTACTCACGCCGATATCATGGTTAACTACCGCGACTTTGGATCGAGCATCGTTATGGCCAATGCTGGTTATTTTACTTACGACCTACCAACAATTCTTCTACATGAACTTGGTCACCTGGTTGGGCTTTGTCACGAAACAGTTAGGCCATCAGTCATGGACCCACATTACATCGCCACTCAGAGAAGCTTGTATCAGTTCGATAAAGACATTATTAAAAATATCTATATCGATGGTGTCATTACTAAAAATAACAACACTAATGCCCTCTCAATGCCCTTAGGATCTGAAGTAAAAGGGACGATTGAATTGCATGCGGATGGGAAATGTATTCACTACATGAATGGGAAGAAAACGTTTGAACATGTGGTTGATGATTTTAAAAAAAATAAACTAAGTCAGAAATAAAAAAGGCCCTCTTTCGAGGGCCTTTTTTATTATTTAACTAATTTTTTAAACATTTAAAAAGTTCATCTCTAAAAAGCGCCACTGGAGCTTTTTAACTTACTTCTTAAGTGAGTTTTTTATTGCTGTAAATCCAGCAAAGTCAGTTGCTGCAATTTCTGCAAGCATTTTTCTATTGATTGTTACACCATTAGTTTTCATTGAACCCATGAATTTTGAGTATGAAGTTTCAAGAACTCTAGCAGCTGCAGAAATTCTGACAACCCATAGCTTTCTCATATCTCTCTTAAGTAGTCTTCTTCCTACGTAAGCGTAATGTAGAGCACGTTTAACAGTTTCAGCTGTGTGCTTGTACTTTGTACGACGGTCAAAGCTGTAACCTTTTGCCATCTTTAAAACTTTATTTCTTCTTCTTCTAGCTTTAAAACCTCTTCTAACGCGTGCCATACCTTCTCCTGTAACGATGCTTGGGGGTATTTAAGTTTTTATACTCTTTGGGCCCAAACTATCGGTCTATTTTAGTTTCTTTCTTTTATTTCTACGTTCTATACGACTTTCTTCTAATTAGAAAGCGTATGGTAACATTCTTCTTACTTTTTCGTGCTCAGATTGGTGAACTAGTGCTGGTCCGCCTGCTCTGTTTTTTACTTTCGTAGACTTGTGCTCAAGTTTATGGCGTAGACCACACTTGTTTCTCTTAACTTTACCTGTACCAGTTACGCTATATCTCTTAGCAGCTGATTTTCTTGTTTTCATTTTTGGCATAAAAATACTCCCAAAACTCGCTATATAAACGATCTATTTAATAATAATGCACTTAATACTTTTTAAAGCAGGTATAAATACCAAGAATTTCATGGTCTGTAAAAGACTTTCTTAATCCTTTTTAGCTTTTTGCTCAGTTGGAGCGTGTTCAGCGTCGCTTTCCCCAGCTTTTTTAACTGGTGGCTTACGAGTTGAAGCTAAAATAGCGATAATTCTATTCCCCATCATTTTCGGCTCAGACTCTACAGTCGCTCCGAATTCAGTGATTTGGGCCAAAATTACTTTAAATTTCGCCATCCCTGCATCACGGTACGACATTTCACGTCCGCGGAACTGCATAGAGATTTTGATCTTATCACCTTGGTCTAAGAACTTTTTGCAGTGGTTTAGCTTTGTATCTAAATCACCTTGTTCGATATTTGGTCTCAATTGAATTTCTTTTAATTGAATAACGATCTGCTTTTTCTTCGCTTCTTGAGCTTTCTTTTGCAGTTCGTATTTGTATTTACCGAAGTCAATAAGCTTTACAACTGGAGGTTGTGCCGTTGGAGACACTTCAACTAAATCTAGGCCTGCTTCATCAGAAATTCTTCTTGCTTCCGCCATCGAAACAACACCGTAAGCGTGCCCATCATCCCCTAGTAAACGACACTCAGGAATTCTGATTTGTTCGTTAACACGTGGACCTTGGTTTTTGTTTGAATTGTTGAAAGAAGGTCTTTGAAATGCACCTGGACTTGGATTCTGGTTGTCTTTAATAATTTACCTCTTGATTGAGACTTTTTAGTTATAAAAAAGTCTTCTCCTATTAACACTATGAATGAATATAATCTTTTTGAATAAAAAAATGAAGCTCTAAATTTAATCCATCGGAAACAATATGAAAGGTGTCTTCCAAGCGGTGAGTTATAACGCCCATCAAATCGCTAGCTCGCACTTTTACTGATTCAAAATCAATTTCAAAAGGCGTTTCCGGGCAGGCATATAGGAGTAACTCACTAGGCTCCTGATCCATTATTTTAAACCCATCCTTTGGAATACCAAGGACTTCCACCAGTACGTGACTGATTCCTGTCTTTGGATTAATGCTGATGACAGTTTTGTCGCCGACCAACTGGAAAGTTGAGTCGGTCTTGATCTGGTCTTTTAATTTTTCGGAAATATCAAACCATGACTCGAATCTATCCAGCGCTTCACTTTGAATGAAGCGCTTTCGTAGACGTGCTGACTTTTTTATTTTGTAGGCGGCCATATTAATTTAGAAGATTGATGCTGAGCTGGCTGGTTAAATCAGACTCAACTTTTGCCAGGGTCTCAGCTAACTTAACTGAGTCTGCAACCGTGTAATAGCCATTATTGCTCGCTACAACCCCTGTATGGATGAAGTACTGAAGGCTCGATTTAGAAAGTGGTACAGAGTAACTTTCAGCGTATTTAATAATACGTTTAAGCTTTCTTTCGCTATCAAAAGCTTCTTTGTAGCGCTTTAAAAATGTCTCCATCTTAAAGCCTTCTTTATACTCTTTAGAAAGAGCAGTCAGAGTTAAACCACAAACGTAATAAGCTTCGAGTAAATAATTACAAGCGCGCGAGAATAAACTCACCTTTGCCAGAATTAAATAAAGTTCTTTGTGAGAAAGCTCCATACACTCTTCAAGAGTCGTGATTTCTCTTCCGACAGCGTCCGAAACAATTGCAAGTGTCTCACTCAAGAAAACTTTTACCGTCGGTAAATAGAATTCATGCATCAATTGTTTTCTTTGAACTATGAAGAATTTTTTTAGATCATCAACGTTTGAAATGTGACCTGAGAAAAGGTTTACCCATCCCATATTCACAATCCACGGCACTAAAAAGTGATGCAGAACTGTGTTTTTGAAATAAAGAATTTCTTTTCTTGAATCGTCTTTAATTGAGTAAAAAACGTGGTTTCCGTTAGGGTTTCCGATCGCTTCTACTTTTTTATTTCCGATTAAAATATCGATTGATCTCTCAAGAGATTTTTCCATATTTTCTAGTTTTAATGAGTCGGTAATCGGCACATTAAATTTCTGGCAATAAGTGATAATGTGACGAGCTTTCGTTAAAATCTCTTCCCACTTCAATGCTCCTGACGGCTCATCTAAAAGGATGATCGCAAGCAGTGAAGTTGGAGTCACACGCATGTTTTTCCCGACTTCAAAAAAGCACTCGAAAGCGATTTTTTGAGTCTGAGCTTTTAAATTGGCGTGATCAACTGGTGGCATCGTAACGGGATGCCCGATATTGATGTGCACGTTTCCGAATTGGTAAGATAAAAGTTTCACCAGACCAAAAACCTGGCCGGCACTTTCTTTTTTCTTTTTTCCACCATCGAGCTCGCGCGCCAGAGATTTTTGTTCTGGAACGTATTCGTGAACGATTGAGACTGGAATGAATTTTAAATCACGTCTCTTATCTTCAGGAATCGCCTGGTGAGCTTCAATTAACATTTGGTATAAACCGTATCTAGGCGGAAGAAGTTTTCCCGTTCTAGAGCGTCCACCTTCAAAGAAAAACTCGATTGGGTTTCCTTTTACCAGCATGTAGTAAAGGTAAGCTTCAAGAGTTAACTTGTAGATGATGTCGTTGGCGAAAGTTCTTCTTATAAAGAAGCATCCACAACGGCGGAACATTGGCCCAATGGGGAAAATGTTGAGGTTGTTTCCACCAGCTACAAAGAGTGGTGATTTATATTTTTTAAAATAAACGTAATTGATTGCTAAGTAATCTGCGTGAGACTGGTGATTGGGCACTAAAACGATATTGTTTTCTTTCGAAAGTTTTTTTAGGTTGTAACCATTATCGTTGAAATTAATTCCGTCGTAGATTTGTCCTAGCGAAGCATCTAAAAATTTCTCAAAACCTTTTAGAAAAGGAAGTGATAACTCCGATCTGATTTCTTTTAAGCATTTTAATGCTTTTTCAGTATCGTCTTCTTTATTTCCTAAACGATCTTTTAATTTTGGATAGCTTAAAACGATTTCTTCCATCTCTTTGAAGTTATCAAAGAAATTGGGAATGCCTCCAAAAAAGCCTCCCATTTTTGAAAGTTTAATCAGCTTGGAAATATCCATGACTAGCGAACTCCGTGAGGTTTAGATTCACTCATTCCAGATGCCGTCATCTGAATGAAAAGTCCTGCTTCAGACATTGCTGCGATATTATCTACACCAATATAAGTCATACCAGAACGAAGTCCTCCCATTAATTCTTCAATAACATTTGTTACTGATCCTTTGCATGGGATTTGAGTTGATTCACCTTCAGCGGCCATACCTTGAGGCATGTCCCCTCTCCATGAAACTTGAGCGGCCTTTGATGCCATTCCTCTATATTGTTTCATTCCACCTTTTAACTCACCTGGAGTTTCAAGAGTTCCTGAGACTAGTGATCCAACCATTACAGAAGAAGCTCCAGCACAAAGTGCTTTTACGATATCTCCAGAATTTTTTAATCCACCATCAGCGATAACCGGGATTCCGTGTTTGCTTGCAACTGAAACCGCAAGAGCGATTGCTGAAAGCTGAGGAACACCATGTCCTGTGATGATTCTTGTCGTACACATTGATCCGGGCCCGATACCAACTTTTACAGCGTCAGCTCCGCGGTCGATCATGCGTTTTACTCCGTCAGCTGTTGCAACGTTTCCGGCGATAACATCGACTTGTGGGAATCTTCTTTTTAAGTAGTCCAGAGTTTCCAGCATCATTATAGAGTCGCCGTGAGCGATATCTAAAGTGATGATCTGAACACCTGCTTCAACCAGAAGATCAGCACGTTTCATCCCTTCTTCTTTCACACCAATGCTTGCAGCGATTGGAGTCTTAAGATTTTTTTCTTTCATATAAGCTTGGATGTTTTTTACCATCGCCACTTGTTCAGCTTCTGTCATGAAACGGTGAAGAGATCCAATCCCTCCCATTTGCGCCATTGCACAGGCCATTTCTGTTTCAGTAATCGTATCCATATTGGCCGTAATCACCGGCAGGTCGATCGTAAAGTTTTTTGTAATTTGTGTTTTAAGCACTGGGTGCTTTCTTGAAGAAATTTCTGAGTATCTTGGCACTAGTAGAACATCGTCAAAAGTAAGACCGATACCTCTATTTAAAATTTCTTTAGGACTGAACATTAATTCCATGACTTCTCCCGTTGGAATGAACCAAAAAAATAAAATACGTTAAAGAATAGAACTGTTTGAATAGACTGACAAAATTAATTTGTAGCTATACGGGCAAAAAAGATCGGAATAAGAATATAAAGAATGGTGTCACGCACTAAATAAAACAAAAAGAAATATACGAAGGCCTTCGGTCCTTTATACCAAAGTTTTTCGAGACCCAGATACTGGGCCTTCTTAGACATGGCGATCATAAATTTGCTTTTACCGTAATGTTTCACGAAAAAACTAATAGATCCGTCTACTTTCCTATCAAAGGCTAAAAAAGCCTGCTTTAAGGGGTAACTGATTCTCTGAAATATGTTCATAGGCCCAAACAATAACACAAAAATTCTGATAATAAAAAATGATAAAACCTACACTTTTATGACAAATCGGCGTGTAGCGGGAGTTATAACTAGTTAAGACTTATGATTAAAAATTTAACCGTCATTAACCTCAAGGCCAATTCGCATGCTAACCCATCTAAGGGTGACGTGTTCGTATTGAAGACGTGCCAGCGTACCCTAATTATGGGCGTTGGTGAAGCTCCGTTTTTACATTTAAGAGATAATGCTCTTAGAGAAGATGTCATTACAGATATTTTCGAAGGACAGGATGCTTACGTTTTTTTACTTGAAACAATTTGTGGGCTTCGTTCGGAAGTTGTTGCTGAGTATGAAGTGGTCGGTCAATTTAAAGATGCTTATCAGGAATTTTTAAAGACTCCTGAGAGAAATACACATGTCATGTCGATTCTGGAAAAACTTTTCCAGGACAATAAAAAAGTCCGCACTGATCATTTAACTGAGATTGGTCAGCTTACTTACGCAGGGATCGCTAGAAAACTAATTCACAGCGCTGTTAACGATGGCGATGTTCTTGTTTTAGGATCTGGGACTCTTGCTGAAGACTTAATTAAACTGCTTAAGAAAAAACATAATGTTTTCATCTCTGCTAGAAACAACGAACGCGTTGCTGAGCTTAGTGCAGCATACGGCCTGGAAGCTATTGGCTGGGGCGACAAAGACACGTATGCGAAGTTTCCTTTTATCGTAAATACTATTGGTGCAAACGACGTTTTATTCGATGATATTTTCTTTTCAAAGTTTTTCGGTCTCAATTTTCTTGAAACTCTGACTCAACAAATGAAGCTCTTTATTGATCTAGGCTCTCCCTCTGTGATAGAAACTAATCTCACAGAAAGAGACGGCGTCCTTCGTCTGGAAGATATTTTCAGACAAAGTGCGAAGCTCAATATCGAAAAGATGGAAAAGGTGAATAAAGCGAAGAATGCCATTCTTCACTTAGCGCAAAAGCGCGGAACACCTATTTTATCCAGCACACCATTTGATTGGGAGGAGTTACATTTTGCCTACTCATTATAAAATCGGAACCCGCGGAAGCCTTCTGGCACTTACTCAATGCGGACAAGTTAAAGATCAATTAGAAAAAATCACTGGCGACACTTTCGAGTTAGTCACGATTAAAACTCAAGGCGATATTCAAACCTCTCAACCTCTTTGGCAGATGGAAGGAAATAACTTCTTCACTAAAGAATTGGATGAAGCACTCCTTAAAGGTGAAGTGGATCTTGTTGTTCACTCATATAAAGACTTAGGATCTATTCGCCCTGAAGGCATCACTCTTGCGGCCGTTACAAAAAGAACTTTTGCTCACGATATTTTACTCATTAAAAACGAAACCATTCCTACAATTAAAAACAGAACAGAGTTTATCGTTGGGACATCGTCACCAAGACGAGTTGTAAACCTTGAAAAAAATCTTGCTGAGTTTTTACCGAAAGGAAAAAACGCTGTTGTTAAAACAAAAATGCTTCGTGGAAATATCAATACACGTATTCAGAAACTAAGAGATGGTGAATACGATGCGATTACTTTAGCTCTTCCCGGGATTGAAAGACTTGCTCTGACTCCTTCTTCATTAGAGGAGTTAAAAAGACTTCTGGATGGAATCAACTTTATGATTCTTCCACAATCGGTGTTCACTTCGTCAGCTTCTCAGGGAGCTTTAGCGATTGAAACAAAATCTGAGCGCTCTGATGGTGGTGAGCTTCATAGAAAGCTTGCGCTTATGATCGATCAAAAAACAAAAGAAGAAGTGGCCCGTGAGAGAAAAGCATTTAATGAATACGGAGGTGGATGTCACCTTGCTGTTGGAATAAATGTTCGTAAACTTGAAAGTGCGAAAGGTGAATTCTTCCTTCATAACCATCATGGAAATCTGGATGGAGTAGAAATTTCATTTATTGAACTTGAAGGACGTAACCTCCCTGCTTTTTTTACTGCTCCAAAAGTTTTTAACGGGCACCCTACTAATGATGAATTGATTTCTAAAAAGAATATTCAAGTGACATTAGATCAGGGGCTTAATCTTTATATTACAAGTAAGTACTGCCTGGACGCTATTTCTGGAAGTAACCCTGGGTCTGTTTGGGCCGCAGGAACAAAAACCATGAAAGACCTGGCCGCTCTTGGGTACTGGGTAAATGCGACTGCAGACGCTATTGGTGATGAAGAAGTTCAAAACCTTCGTGCCTCTCATGCGGTTTCTTTAATGGTCGACACTAAAGCACCTTTAATTGTTTTATCTAATGATGAAGCGAAAAGTACTTTAACTGATGCTGAAGTGATTGCTTGTTATAAAAGAGAAATTAACGAAACTGTTTCAGAAGAATTTAAATCTGAAATTTTAAAGACTGAAGTTTTTTATTGGACAAGTTTTTTCCAATACGAAGCTTACGTGAATCGTTTTCCGGAAATTAAATCTAAATTTCACGCTTGTGGAATTGGAAAAACATACGACTTATTTAAATCAAATGGCATTGAAGTCTTTCCGATGGCCGGAATGGAAGAGTTCAAGTCATGGACCCAATCTTAAGGATTACATATGAGCAATATTCAAACTGATCTTTTTACAAAATCTAAAACGCTTGTTCCAGGTGGAGTTCACTCGCCGGTTAGAAGCTTTAAGGGATTAACAAGCACTCCCCGCTTTTTTAAGCGCGCTGAAGGTGCCTATATTTACGACGTTGAAGATAAAAGTTATGTCGACTTTTGTATGAGTTTTGGACCGATGATTTTAGGACATAGAAATCCTATCGTTGAAAAAGCTCTTCAAGAAGGATTAACTCGTGGATGGAGTTACGGAGCATGCGAGCCTTATTCATTAGAGCTTGCTGAATACCTGATCTCTCGCCTGCCTCACGTTGAGCAACTTCGTTTTGTGAACTCTGGGACTGAAGCTGTTATGACAGCGCTTCGCCTTGCTCGTGGAGTAACAGGAAGAAACAAAATTATTAAGTTCAATGGCTGCTACCACGGGCACGTTGATTCAATGCTGATTAAAGCTGGATCTGGTCTTGCTGGAGAAGCTGAAGCTTCATCTGCTGGTGTTCCAGAAGGTGTTGCTCACGATACACTGATTTTAGAACTTGGCGACATCGCCGGATTAAAACAATGCTTTATTGATCACAAAGATCAAATCGCGGCCATCATTATCGAGCCTCTTCCAGCTAACAATGGTCTGATGGTTCAACCGAAAGAATTTTTACAATTCCTTCGCGATATTACGACAGCGAACAAATCACTTTTAATTTTTGATGAAGTTATTTCTGGTTTCCGTGTTGCTTTCGGTGGAATGGCAGAAGTGACAGGGATTAAACCTGATATCGTGACTCTTGGAAAAATCATCGGTGGTGGTTTACCAGTGGGAGCGATTGGAGCTTCTAAGTTTATTATGGAACACCTTGCTCCCATTGGAAAAGTTTACCAAGCGGGAACGTTGTCAGCTAACCCACTAGCAATGGTTGGTGGTCTTTCAACATTAAAGCAGATGACTCCTGAAGCTTATAAAAAAATTGAAGAGCAAACAAAAAAGATTACGACATTACTTACGAACTGGATGAAGTCATATAACAATGGTGAATTCGCAATGTTCCAAGTGACAACATACTCTTCACTATTTTGGATTGTTCCAAAAGATAACGTAACAAAGATCTCTGATATTCCAGCAAACCTTACAGAAAACTTTAATAAGCTTTTTGAAGTGATGTTAGAGCGCGGGATTTATCTGGCACCAAATGCTTACGAAGTTGGATTTGTGAGTTTAGCTCACGATGATAGTGTTGTGGCAGATCTGGCGAAGAGACTGGACTTCAAACTATAATGATTAAGAAGAACCCATTTAACAATTCATCGAAGATGCTCTTTACGCTCTCACTTTTGTGGGCGGGAGTTCTGCTTTTGATTGGTGCGTGGTGGGTTTATGTCATGATCAACTTTGAGAGTTTTTTAGGACACGCGGATCGTCCAAGAATTACAAAAATGCTGGCATGGGAAGGTGGAAGCTTTCTCGTATTGCTTATGCTGCTTTCATTTTCGCTTTTAATTCTTTATTTAAAAGACCAAGGGAAGACAAAATCGCTTCAGGCGTTTTTTGCTTCACTTACTCATGAATTAAAAACTCCGCTAGCGAGCATCAGGCTTCAAGGTGAAGTGATCAACGAAATTCTAGAATCAAAGAATGATCCGACTTTAGATAAATTAATTGGAAGATTGATTGATGATACGGCCAAACTTGAAACTCAAATGGATAAAATCCTGCAGTTGTCTAGAATTGAGCGCGGTGGTGAATTAAATCTCACTTCCCTATCATTAGTTCCTTTCATCAAGAAACTTGCTAAGACCTGGGTTCCTGATCATGAAGTGGAAATTATCGCTAATGATACGCTGGGGTCAATTGAAGTGGATGAATTCGCCCTACAGTTGATTATGAAAAATCTTTTAGAGAACACTCGAATTCATACAACAAGTAAGAAGATTCAAATTAAAATCACTGAAGATAAGAAAGTTCTTAAATTTTCTTATTTTGATCATGGTGAGTTTAAAGGTGAACTTGAAAAACTTGGGACGATTTTTTACAAGCACAACTCAACGAAGGGATCTGGAATCGGACTTTATTTAAGTCAGAAACTTCTGGAGAAGATGGATGGTGATTTAACAGTCACTCCCCGTGCCGGTGGATTGCAGTTTGATTTAACATTTAAACGTAGTGAGGAAATCAATGCTTAATATCCTCATTGTTGAAGATGAAGAAAATTTAGGGATAACCCTGTCTGAATACCTGAAAGGTTTAGGGCATGGATGTTTTTGGGCAAAGGACGCTAAAACTGCTCGTGAGCTTTTTGCTTCACAAAAACCGGGTGTCATTTTAATGGATATCGGTTTGCCTGATGGCAATGGACTTGACCTGGCCCGCGAATTTAGAAAAATAAGAAAAGATTTTGTGTTGCTATTTTTATCAGCGCTGAATGATCCGGAAACGAAAGTGGAAGGATTGGAAATTGGAGCTGACGACTATATTACAAAGCCGTTTGCTTTGAAGGAATTGATTTTAAGATTAAATAGAATCCTTTCGTCTCAAAGTGAGATTAGCAAACTTCCTGAAGAGATTAACCACGGTCCTTTAAAGATCTGGTTTAAGCGTTATGAAGTTCAGGATGCTCAAGGTGATATTTTATCGCTGTCTCAAAAAGAGTGCGCGATTTTAGAATTACTCTACACAAAGAAAAATGAAGCTGTTGACCGCGAAGAGATTATTGAAAAGATTTGGGGGGAAGATAAATTTCCATCAAACAGAACAGTTGATAACTATATCGTTAAGCTTCGTAAATGGTGTGAGACTGATTCGAAAAAGAGTTTAGAAATTCAAAGTATAAGAAGTATTGGTTATAAATTAATTGTTCAATAGATATTAAGGATTAAGAAATGGGATTATTCAATGATCGTTTAAAGACAGCTGACAACAAAACTCAAGTGCCGGTGTGGTTCATGCGCCAGGCAGGCCGTTACCACTCTCATTATCAGAACATCAAAAAAGATTCTGACTTCATGACAATGTGTAAGGATCCAAAGCTTGCTTGTGAAATCACAATGGGGCCAATCAACGATTTTAACTTTGATGCTGCTATTTTGTTTTCGGACCTTTTATTTCCTCTAGAGCAAATGGGACTGGGGTTAACTTATAATCCAGGCCCGATTTTGAAGTTTAAACTTGAATCGATTGCTGATTTAAAAAACTGTAAGCTTCTAGCTGAACCGAGAAACTATTTTAACTTTCAAAAAGAAGCGACTGTGCTTCTTCGTGCTGCTCTTCCGCAAACTAAATCTCTACTAGGTTTTGTTGGAGCACCATGGACTCTTTATACATACGCTGTTGAAGGATCTCATGCTGGGAACTTAACGAGTTCTAAAAAAGGATTCTACGATGGACGCTGGCAAGGGTTCTGTGAATTATTATTCACAAACCTGATTGAAGAGATGTCTCTTCAAGCTGAAGGTGGAGCGGACGCTGTTTGTTTATTTGATACAGCAGTTGGGGAATTAACTCTTCCCGACTTTAAAGAATTTATTCTTCCAGTGCTTCGTAAAGTGACGGCGGAATTTAAGAAACGTCATCCAACTAAGAAAGTTGTTTACTACTCTAAGTTAACTCACCTTGATTACCTTCAGTCGATTGAAGATAAGAATATTGATGTGCTTGGGATTGACTGGAGAATGTCGCTTCCGACAGCGCTAAAGACGCTTGGGAACGATTACATGATTCAAGGGAACTTTGATCCGAGCTACCTTCACTATGAATGGCCTCTAGTTGAGCAAAAACTTGCTCAATTCTGGGAACCGCTTAAAGATCTTAAAAATCTTGATCGTTGGATTTGTGGTCTTGGGCATGGGGTGCTTCAACAGACTCCTGAAGAAAATGTGAAGAAGACTGTTGAGTATATTCATAAGAATTTCGTTTATTAATTTAAGCTACTGATACTTTCAAATCGAATCCCTGCTTGTCTAATTGGTCTTGCAGGGAAGTTTGAATCCAAAATTTTTCCGATACTCCTAATTTTTTAGCTAAAGCTGCTGCCCTCTTGGGTGTTGGAATTCGTCTACCTTTTTCTAAATCGCAAAGACTCGAAGGAGACATTCCTAATTTTTTGGCCATATCCTTTAATGATATTTCATCTGCCAGGCGGTGTGCCTCTAACATTCTGGCGATTGTTAATTTACCAAACTTAGCTTCAAAATTTTTGATTCCGAATCTGGTAGTTGATTTAGTATTCATGTTTATTTACCTCAATAACAATAACGTGGATGATAGCTTCTTTTTCTAATTTATAAATAAGTCTATAGGCACGATTTAATCTCACTGATCTTAGTCCTGCCAATCTTCCCTTTAAGGGTTCATCATGAAGCCCAGGCTTCTTTCTCATCTCTTCCAAACCTGCATACTCAACAGAGCCTGCCCACTCATAAGCTTTGTCTCTTATATATTTTGGCAACCTCGAAAGATCTTTATCAACTAAAGTAAAATCAACTTTATACACAGGACTTCCTCATTATACGTCATTTTGACGTATTTATCAATCAACGCTATTTCCATGTAAAATTGCAAAGATAAACAAAACAAGGAGGAATCTAATCTCTTCTTATTATTAATATGATTGGGGAAGTGAAATCAAGTATTGATAAGCATAGGAACAAATCCGCCAGACTCAGAGTCCTCTCCAAGTCTGGCAAAATCATTTTAGAGAACTTCTAAAATTTTAATCGTTTTCGTTTTTCCATCCGGAAACATCCAGTTAATTTCCTGGTTCACTCGCAGACCAATCAATGCTGATCCTAGTGGAGCAAGAATAGAAATTTTTCCTTCAGAGAAATTTGCGTCCTCTGGAAAAACCAGCGTGAGCTTCATTTCTTTTTCATCTTGAAGAGTCATGAATCTTACAGTCGTATTCATTCGAACTAAGTCCGAAGGAATTTCCTTTTCTTCAATAATTTTTGCGCGTTCAATTTCAATTTCTAAGTTTTCGAAATCATCAGAGTTTTGAGTACTAAGAATGTGTCTAATTCTTAAGTAGTCGCGCTCTGTGAGTAAAATCACATCGTCGTACATACGGACTTCCTGTTGTTAGGGGTTAAGAGAGATTCAATGTATGGGGTGACTGAGGTTAATAAGGCCCAGTCGAACTTATAGTGCGATCGTTTTGCGAGAAGAGATTTGAAAATGGATTAAAGCTTTATAACTCATAGGTCTACTTTACCAGAATCAGGTGTAAGCTTCAATCGCTTATAAAAACGTAAATCATCAATTTCACATCTCACTTTCGGCCATACTCAACTGTAAAGCTCGCTTTATCTAAATAATCCTGCTCAAGGAGCTTTTTAATGCTAGCGGGCGTCGAATGGGGCGTGACTGGCACTTGTCTATTTTTCAGAGCGTACACCGTAAAAATGTAATGGTGTGGACGATCTCCTTTTGGCGGGCAAGGGCCACCGTAATGTTTTATTCCGAAATCAGTTTCAACTTCGACTGCGCCCTCTGGAAGAGCGTCGTTAGTTGAAGCGCCTTCAGGTAATAGATGGACTTCAGGAGGGATATTCACGACTGCCCAATGCCACCATCCCCCAGCTTGAGGGGCATCTGGATCAAAGACAGTGACTGCAAAACTTCTGGTGTCTGCAGGGGCATCTTTCCATTCAATGGGAGGTGAAATATTTTTTCCCGAGCATCCCATACCATTAAAAATATAATTTTCTGGTACTGCTCTACCGGGAGTTAGTGAACTGGACCACGCTTTGAGTGACATACAAATCTCCTTTCTTGCCCCGAAAAAACTTTTTTCAGGCAATCAATAAGATTAATGCAAATGCGACTCCATTAGAATTTCATATTGGTTACTGGACAAATGAAGTCATCCAAACGTTTTTTGTAATCCGCTATCATCTCTTCTTCAGAAATTTTTGCGAGCTCACCAAACTTTGATGTTTTTAATTCTTGTACGAAATCGTATGAAAGATTCTGCTCAAGAGATTCAAGTCCATTAGGTAATTTACTCAACAATCCATGATAAGCACGAACATACCCAAGTGCTGTATCCTGGCGTTTAAAACCTTCTACGAAGGCCGCAATGATCTCGCCTTTCTCATCTAACGTGAGATTCTTGGACTCTCCTAAATCTCTTCCCCACTTGTCCATGAATGGTCCAACTGGAATTAAAAATTTATTTGAACGACGAAGACATTTTGGTTGTCTCATCGACATGTGACGGTGGTTTTCAACTGAACAGAATGCTTTATTAACTTGTCCGGTGAAAACAAGAATTGGGTTTTGAGCGTCGTTAAGTTTATGGCCTAACTTATAAATGCGTTTTCTAAAAGCATCGTCTTCCGGCATTTCCCATTGATCAATCACTCGATCAAGGTCGCCGAAGTTGTGGGCCATTAGAGCTGACGATCTAAGAAAATTTACGTGATCTCTTTTTTCCTGAAGCTCTAATAAAAGTTTTTCTTCTTTATCAGCTTCAGCAAGAATAACGTCGGCCACATCTTTTGCCAGATCAAAAAGTTTATTCTTCATCAAAGCATTATAGGCACCGATGGCCACAGACAACCATGTTCCTTCGTGCGTACTCATCACTTGTCCGCGCTCAGGGTTGTATGATTTTCTATTTGTGACTTGTTCGTAATCCCAAGTCCATGAAGCGATCGTAAGTTTCGCCATTCTTTCGATATTTTTTTTGATATCAGAGTGTTTCCAAAGTCCTTCACGGATTTGGTTGTCGACGTCAGTTGGAACAAATGTTCCTGCTGTCGTCCAATGAGCGGCCATACAAATATGAAAGTATTCTGTCAGGTCGATATTTTTTAGAGCGTTTAAATTCTTTTTGTAGAACACGAGTTTTGCTAAAAACTCGCGCTCTGGTCCGCTCGTATCCAATTCACCGGCAAATAAAAAAGGTGCCGTATTGATAACGTGAGTAAGAAGAATATTAGGAGCAATACCTGTTAGCTTCAGGCCTGATTGATGAAGTTTTTTTACCATACACTCTAGTCTTTAATGATCATGGTTACAGCTGGCACCATGCTTATGTTCTTTGAGCTTTGGTTTACCTGTGTGGTGGCCATGAGTCAATTCATTCCTAGCTGAGCGGATGATTTGAAAACCTGAGTGCACAGCTAAACCGGCCATAAATATAGCGACCACTAAATCGGGCCATTGAGTTCCAAGCCAGTAGACCATTCCCGCGGCCCCAATAACGGCCACGTTCCCGATAGCATCGTTTCTAGAGCACAACCAGATGGACTGCATGTTACTGTCGCCGTCTTTAAATTTGTATAATAAAAGAACACAAAAAGCATTTACTAAAAGAGCTGCAAATCCTACCCAGCTCATGATGGATGATTCGGGGACTTGATGAGAAAAAAATCTCATTGTCGCTTCAACCAAAATCCATGCTCCGAAACCAATCATAAAAAAGGCCTTAGCTAATGAGACTTTTGCTTTCGTTTGAATGGCCGAGTTTAAAATAAAAAGTGTGACGAAATAATTTGTTCCATCACCTAAAAAATCGATGGCATCAGCGCGAAGTGATAATGAGCCGGAAAGAACTCCGTAAATAAGTTCAACGAAAAACATTCCGAAGTTTAGAATAAGTGAAATCCAAAGGACGCGTTTGAAGGCGGTATTTTTTGGATCATACTCGATAGTGTGATTGTGATCGTGGTGACCAACTCCGTGATCGTGTGAACAGCTCTCACTCATAATAAATTCCTTTTATAGCACTCGTATAAGCGCCATAGGTTTATTATAGCATTTTTTTAAGGTTCCAGGTCCAATGGAAAATGGGATTTGGTTAGATTTTATCTAGATAAGATGATGAAAATGCAAGTAACTATCAAATATCCCTCTTGCTGATAATTTTAATCAACAAGAGGGAGTTTATTTATTGCTGACTTAAAATAGATGAGATTTCTGAAAACTCATGTCTGCCTGCCTTTAAGTTTGTATAAACTTTATCGCCCGACGCCCAGTGAATCGTAAGTTTTGGAACCGTGTCCCTTTTACCAATTCCAAAATGCAGAACTCTTTCACTTTGAGCTGCACCATTATTTGAAATTAATTGTCTGTACTGAGTAGTACCTTCATATTCAATCGTCGCACCAACACCAATAGCATCTACGCCTCTGTTATTTTTTAGAGCAAGATCAATTGATTTTCCTTCCCACGGTCCATTGTTATGTAAAACTTCTACGGCCGGGAATGTGTAATCCTTTTGAGCAGGGTCACCATTTCTAAGGACCATATCCATTTTTCCGTCTCTATCCAGATCACCTAATGCTACAACATATCCGTCACTGATTGAATCTACGCCTTCCATGAAAGCGACATCTGTAAAAGTTCCATCGCCGTTATTTCTGTAAAGACGATTACGTTGGTATCCACCAAGTGATAAAGTTTTATCTCCTGATAGATTTGAGTTGAAAATATCTCCTCTAAAGTCGATCAGCAAGTTCATGAATGGCGAAGCTGCTGACTTGTCAGCGCGGTCTTTTAAATCAGCTTCATTTGCACCTAACTCTTTTCTTATCATATTAATGAAGTAATGACCAACCTCTTGGTTTCTATCGTTACCTGACCACAATCCATTTGCAAGATAGATATCAAGTTTACCATCGTTATTGTAGTCTACGAATTCAACTCCAGCGGCACCCTGACCTGGATAATTAAGTCCCGCCATATTTGTCACTTCATCGAAGTTTCCATTCTTTGCTTGTTGAAATAATCTGATTCCGTTTCCAGATACTCCAGTTCTAAATTTGTCCTTTACTTTATGCCAGTGATTAATCATCGCATTTTCAGATCTCTGTCCGGCATCAAGACTGATTGATGTCATTACAAAATCCATCAGACCGTCATTATTAAAATCTCCGGCCGCGATACTCATAGCATTTAATGTATCACGGATACCGATTCTCTCTGCGACTTGTTCAAACTTAGCATTCCCTTTATTTAAATAAAACGGACTTAAATTTTCCTGATCATCGATAACGACGATATCTATATTGTGATCTTTATTCCAGTCTACTGCTAAAGCAGCGTGTGGAAACAAGTGCTGTCTATTACCTTCTTTGATCGTTGGAAAATGTGCTTCATTTCCATTGAAGGTCATGCTTCCACGGTTCATGAATAAACCTTGAACTGCGATATCACCGTCAATTTCATGACCTGATAAATTAGTGAACGTAAAATCTTTTTTCCCTGGAAATCCTACGTAGATATCAGTTAGCCCATCTCCGTTAAAATCTCCGGCCACTGCTGGCATTGGGTAATAAGTAGAAATTTTTCTCATTCCTTTTGCTGGATCAACCACTTTTGTCAGTGTGTTTTTACTATTCTTATAAAGAACCAGGTCTTCATTCTGTCCATCACCTTGATAAATTGGATTGAATGTCGTTAGAAAAAGGTCTTCGAATTTATCGTTATCAAGATCAGTGAAGATTGCAGTCTTTACCATCTTCTCGCCTTTTAAAGCTTCTTGCATACTTCTGACATATTTGTTTTTTGTTTTATCAAACATCCAGATTTCTGATTCTTGTTGAGTTCCAACGTACATATCTAAAACACCATCTTGATTGATGTCTGTTAGAGATAATGCATACCCACCTCTTCTAATCGCTTCACGACGAAGATAAACAGAAGGTGCTCCTTCATTGAAAGCGGTTGCTGTTTCTGATTTAAATGCCGGTGCTCTACTGCTTGTAGTTGTCACGACATTCTTGAAGGCCATTTCCTGGATTTTCCATTCACCATCAACTAATTTTACAACCAGTTTAACCGGCCCTACGTCCTGACGGCGAGTGCCTTCAGTCGTTTGACCTCTAAGATCCATGAATCCTTCCAGAACCATTTTAGAAGTCGTGGCATCCGAATCTCTTCTGTCATCCATTGAGATATTAAAGTTTTTTATATCCAGTCTAAAATCTTCAACATGTGAAAACTTAGCAGCGTAGTTATTTAAATTAATTTCTTTTGTAATTGTTGGAGTTGTTTCATTCCATGAAAGTCTTTTTATTCCATCATGTTCATCAACTACAGTTGAAGGATTAATATTGATACCAAAAATCTGTACGCCTTCTTTCGTGAAGAAAGATTGAAAATCTTTTTCGCCAGTTTTTGTAAATTGTTTTTCAAGTGGGTTTAAAAGACTTTTTTGAACTTGCTGGAAAGTCAGCTCATCTGTCATGGTCTGATTAACCATGATCTCGTAGCCGTCATTATTCCAATCAAGACCTTTCACCAACTCGTTAAGCGAGTAAGTTTTAACCGCAAGAATGTTTGAAAGAAGAGTACTTCCTGTGTTGTTATGCACAGGTTTCAAAACTAAGAATGTACCTAGCGCTGTGAAAGAGATAACTCCCGCAGCAATAAGATAGTTTTTTTTGTTAAACATTTTCATACTCCTTTAAAAAAATGCACGCATTAAGCTTAAATATATAAATAAGTTTAATTCACATTTGGATAAATGTCTAACGGAGTGGTTTAGAAATCTCCTGAAGCCAAGGCCTCAGGAGACGTATTTAAGACGAAAACTTAATTGTATTATTGCGCCATAATGTTGATACCTGAATCAACATAAATAACTTGTCCCGTTACACCTGAAGAAAGTCGTGAAGACAGGTACACAGCTGTCCCGCCCACATCTTCTTGAGTGACATTTTTTCTCATCGGAGCTTTTTCTTCGATAACTTTTAAGAAGTCTTTTAGACCAGGAACAGCTGAAGCTGCAAGAGTTCTAATTGGACCTGCTGAAATACAGTTTACACGAATGTTTTGAGGACCCAGATCGTCAGCTAAATATCTTGCAGACGCTTCAAGTGCAGCTTTCGCTACTCCCATAACGTTATATCCTTTAAGAACTTTAGTTGATCCGTGGTATGTCATCGCGATAACTGAAGAGTCATCGTTCATGTTGCCTTTAAGAGCATTACATAGACCAATTAATGAGAAAGCAGAAACATCGCAGGCCATCTTGAATCCTTCACGAGAAGTTTCAACAAAACGTCCTTTTAAATCTGCTTTATCGCCGAAAGCAAGTGAGTGAACAAGAATATCGAACTTGCCCCATTTTTCTTCAACGATTTTTTGAATGCGTTCATAGTGCTCGTTATTTGTTACATCCATTTCGAATGTAAAATCTGCACCAACTTCTGCCGCTAGTGGATCAACACGTTTTTGTAAGTTTTCATTTAAGTAAGAAAGAGCAACTTGAGCGCCTTCAGCTTTTAGAGCTTTTGCAATTCCCCATGCAATAGACATGTCGTTTGCAACGCCTAGAATTAATGCTTTTTTCCCTGTGAGAAGACCCATTTTAACTCCTTAATAATAATGTGATGGAAAGAGTAATTTAGATCACTTTGTCTGTCAAAAAGAAGTGATGTGCGGGTGCGTAATCTGTGGAGAAACAGAGTCTTTACTGCTCGCCAGACTTATCAAAAAGATAGCCTACAGAGCGGACACTCTTAAAAAACTTCGGATCTTTAGGATCAGTTTCAAAATACTTTCTAAAACGCACAATGAAATTATCTAAAGTTCGCGTACTCACGCCAGGCTGATACCCCACAGCGGTCTCCAGAATCTCTTCTCTGGTCATTGGCAAATTAGGATGGGCGAAAAAGACTTTTAAGATTTTTATTTCCTGTAATGTCAGATCGAAGGTTTGAGGATTAGTCGATTTAAAACAGAATGCTTTAAGGTTTTTAAAATCTACAGTGTGATCACCGAAGTCAAAACTCTCCCCTAATGCTTCTACTTCATTAACTTCAATTTCGTGTTTTCCTTCGGGAGTTGAATTGTTCCACTCCATTCTCGTTAAGAGTCTATCTACTCGTAATAAAAATTCATCCAGGTCAAATGGCTTTGATAAATAGTCATCAACACCAAGGCTTAAGCATTTGATTTTTTCTTTTACTTGCTCTTTTGCTGAAATAACTAAAATAGGAATTTTAGCATCGCGCTTTCTGATTTCGGTAATAACTCCGAAACCATCTATTTCTGGCATCATCAAATCGACGATGACTAATTGAGGGTTGTATTCGCTGTAGAAATTTAATCCTTCAAGTCCATTGATGGCGTGAAGAACATCATGGCCTAACATACGAAGGTTGAGTTTAATCGCTTCAGCGATATGCTTTTCATCATCAATGATGAGAATTTTCTTAGCTGTATTGTGTGTAACGATGGCCATATGCTTACTGAGTTCCTTTAAAAATTACTCTAAATGTCGTCCCTTTTCCTATGCCATCGCTGAAGGCCGTGATTTCACCTTTGTGAAGTCTGGCGATACTTTGAACGATGTAGAGACCAAGACCGGATCCTTTGGTAGTTTTCCCCACCTGGTAGAATTTTTTAAAAATTCTCTTTAATTCAGTTTTATCCAAACCAATACCATTGTCGATAATATCCATCACTAAATTTTTACCGATAACTTCAAGCTTGATCGTAACGATTTTTTCGCGGGATTTATTATAAATAAAAGCGTTGGTTACTAAGTTCATCAGCAGCATTTCAAACAAAGCAAAATCGATTTGCATGAAATAACTTTCTAAAGAACTATCAAAAAGTACTCTGCCCTCATCAAAAAGATGAGGAGTATTTTTAATAAAATCGCTGATGACGCTAACCACGTCTTCATCTCTGAATTCGGCCTTCACGTCGCGGTCTTCAAGACGGCCAAGCTGTAATATGCGATTTACGTTGTCAGACAAGCGTTTTGTATCGCGTTTCATGTAATCGAGATAACGGAGCTGCTCAGTGCGCTCTAATTCATGACGAGAAAATGTTTCAAGAAATAATTGCAGGGAGGCAATGGGAGTTTTTAGCTCGTGGGTAAACCCGTTAATGAAGTTTTGTTGTAACCGATAAAGCTGAATCATTTTTTGGTAGTAGATATAAATGATCAGAAGTCCTGCCAGAATAACTGATACTAAAAGTGACAATGTCAAAATGAGAACCCAGGTTTCTCCCTGGAAAATCTGCTTGGCATTCAGGTTGTATTTGAGAACGACGTCTTGCAGCGCCTCGTTGACTTGCAAATACGAGCGGATATAGAGAAACAGCGACAGCGCCAACGCTAGAAGCGAGAAAATAAAAATAAATAAGGGATGGTAAAACCACCGTGACTTTATCATACTAGAAGTGTTGTGAAATACACTGAATTTGTAAAGGAGCACTATGGAAACGGCAACTGTTGAAGAGAAAATTGCGAGAAGCATTGATCACACTCTTTTGAAGCCAGACGCTACCATCACTCAGATCCATAATCTGATTGAAGAAGCAAAAACCTACCGCTTTTTCTCGGTCTGTGTAAATCCTTCTTATGTAGCGACCTGTGCAGAGCTTTTAAAAGGTTCTGGGGTTCAGGTCTGTACAGTGGTCGGTTTTCCTCTTGGGGCCAATTCTAGCGCCACTAAAGCGTTTGAGACTGCTCATGCCATAAAAGATGGTGCTGATGAAATCGATATGGTGATCAATATCGGTGCGCTAAAATCACAAAAAATATTATTAGTTGAAGAAGATATCCGTGATGTCGTGGCCGCAGCTGAAGGAAAAGTGGTTAAAGTGATCATCGAAACGTCACTTTTAACTGACGAAGAAAAAGTTGTCGCTTGTCAGCTTGCCGAAAAAGCAGGGGCAAAGTTTGTTAAAACATCTACCGGCTTTAATGGTGGTGGGGCAACGATTGAAGATATCACTTTAATGAAAGAAAGTGTTTCGACAACTGTTGAAATCAAAGCAAGTGGTGGAATTAAAGATCTTGAAACAGCTAAAAAAATGCTGGCCGCTGGAGCGACAAGATTAGGTACAAGTGCGGGTGTGGCCATTATAAAAGGATTCACTACTCAAGACTTCTACTAAGCTTAAAGTTCCGGGATATTTCCTTTCACTTTGCTTTTCATGGCCTGAGCAATAAGCGCTCGGTTTTCATAAACTTCAGAAATTTTAATAATTTTTAATTCGAGTAGCTGGTCGAGCACTACCGTCTTTGGTGTAAGGACGTAAACTTTGCCTTTACTGCGAGCGACTTCTTGAATAGAGGCCAATAAGTAGCAGGCCTTTTCACTTACTGATCTTAGATCTGAAAAATCAAATACGAAGGATTCATCCCCGCTTCTTTGAAATTCTTTGTAGATCTCTTCGAGACGATCCATGTCTTCACGTTGCAAAGAAACACTAACTTTTAAATAAAGCGCTGTACCCATTTTTACGATCGAAGACATTAAGAGCTCCTACTAAAACTACATACTTTAGTATACGTCGCATCTTTGTTCTATCAAATCGGTAAAATTATCTCACCAATAAAAAAGGACTACATGTTTTCAAAAAAATTCAGTGGAAGTCCACCAATGCGATGAAGTTTTTCCATGTTCTTAGGAACAATACCTTTGAACTCAAGGAAGCCTTCTTCTCTGACTGCTATAGGTTGAATAAGCATTGTATTACCTTCCATCCCGCATATTTCGATAATTTCGTTTATAACTCGATTGCCTTCTTTGTCTCGTCCAAGTTGAATAATAAATTGAATCGCAGAAGTCATTTGTCTTCTTACAACATTCAAAGGGATCTCTATACCTGAAAGTAAAAACAATGTCTCCATTCTAGAGAGGCACTCACCACCACTACTGGCGTGAACGCTGGTCATACTTCCATCGTGTCCTGTGTTCATTGCTTGAAGTAAATCAAACAACTCTCCTCCACGAGTCTCACCGATGATGATTCGGTCAGGTCTCATTCTCAAAGTATTTTTCACCAGGTCTCTGGTTGAAAGAGCTGACTTTGATTGCATTGCTTTTGCACCGGACTCTAAACGAACCACGTTCGGCATATTGATCGAAAGTTCAGGCGTGTCTTCAATGGCAATCACTCGTTCTTGTTTAGAAATTTCATTGATCATCAGGTTTAAAAAAGTTGTTTTACCAACTCCTGTTCCACCTGAAACAACCACATTTAATCTCGAGGCCATAATGGCCTTTAAGAAATCAATCCAGTGAGGAGTTAATCCAAATACTGTCGGATTGTTTTCAAAACTAGAAATGAATTTTAAGTATTTTCTAATGGAGATCGCTGGGCTTCCGTTAACGAAAGGCTCATTGATGATATTGATACGCGACCCATCCGGAAGAGTTCCATCCATGATCGGATTATCGTTATCACAGTGCTTATGATTGAGGTCTGCAACTTCTTTAATGAATAATTTGATATCGCTGGCCGGGATATTCGCATTTAACTGAATGAACTCTCCGCCTCTTTCAACGAATACACTCTTAGGGCCATTGATGAGAATTTCTGTAATGCCATTTTTTTTACTAAGGTCATTAAGTAAATTCCAAATACTGTTACTCATAAAAATTCCTATTGAGTTGAGACATCACTGGTGAAAATTTCGGGATCGTTGATCGAAGCGCCATACGCCAGGAAGTTGTTCATCATCTGGGTTTGTTCGTCTCTTGATAGTAGAGAAAAAAGTGAGGCGTATCTTGTTTCATTTTTTAAAAGGCCATAAAGCCTTTCTTGTCCTAAAAATTGCTCGAACTGAATCAGCTGTAACATCAGCCAGTCAATACGAACTGACTTCGCTTTTGAAAGCTTCATGAACTCGATATGCTCGTCTTTAATAATCAGCGGAGTCAGCTCTCTTGAATCACTCTTCATCTTGATATGAATCAGTGACATCTTGGCATAAAACGCCAGAAGAAAAGCGCGGTTTCCTCCTGCGGGAGTAAAGTGACGGAGTTTATTTTCGACAGACACTAAGTCTGTCACAAGGTTCAAGTTGGCCATCTCTGGAAACTTGCCTGTCATCGCGTGCTCTAAGAACACAGCGGCCAGACGGTTTCTGATGCCATTCCATCCAGAGATCGAAAGAATCTTTCCTAAAAATCCATCGGGATCAATATCGCGGAAGATCTTTTTGACGATAGCATTGAGCTCTTTGTTCTCATTGATGTACATCTCCAGGTTGTTATTTACCTGAGTGCTGTTTTGAATATTGCTCACTAATAATCGAGTATAATACTCGGGAAGCGAGATGTAGGGAAAATTGATCATGTTGCCCTTAAAATTGCCATCAATTGGAGATCACTTTCACTTAGTTTATACTGAAGTAGAACTTGTCTCAATAACGAAATGGATGGCGCATGAAAATCCCAATTTTTGAAGAAATACTCCTAAAGGGAGCTGCTCTTTCAGATATACAATTAGTAGTGGAAGACTCCCGCATCGGGAAGGTTCCCTGCTATATCAATCTTACAAATTACACTGGTGCAGACCTGGAAAATGCCATCATTAACCTCGAGCAAGTGATTCTCGAAGCGGCCTTGCATCCACGCTTCCCTTACCCGCTTTATATCATCACTACAAAAACTGTCAGAACACTTTTCCCAACTGTGAGATCAGTGAAAGATTTGCCGGAACACTACTTTAAAAAAGTCAAACGTCCTAACAACAAAGAGCTGCAGCTCCTAAACAAGCTTTCCCTTAAAGTGGATAAAATTAAAAACCTTCAGCTTTATAAAATCATCCAGGAGCTAAGAGACTCCTCTGACACTCAAAGAAGACTGTATTCTGAAACTAAAGAGCTGCATTTTTTAGAAGTGCTCAACTCTGCTTTCTACGATAAACCAAAAACTAAAACGAAAGAAAGGGCCTAATAGATGAGTAAAAAAATCGGAACGACCAATGTCTCTAAAGAAGTTTTTGAAGGCCTTAAAGGCTTTGAAGATGTCTTTGAAGACTATGTGAAAAGTGAAGAGTACAAAGAACACGAAAGAAAAGACCGCGACACGGCCAAAGTCGGTGAACAATACGAACTTCAGCATTTCTTAGAACAGGAAAATTCACGTTTAAGTGCACTGGAAATCTTTCTTACAAAAAAGATTCCGCTGATTATGAATTTTTCTCAAACAGAGAAGTTGATTTTGGTTCAGATGGATAGAAAGAAAGTTTTAAAAGAGAAATTATCGGGAGACTTAATCAAGCTAGACTCTCCTTTGCAGAAGAATCTTGCTCAATTAATGAATTCGCATTTTGCTTAGTGTTTTTTCATGTTCAGAATAATCGGTCCACCAATGTGCTTGAACTCGTCTTCTTCCATATGATCTAAGTCATAACCTTCCAGTTGTGACTTTAATAAATCCTGTAAGTAATTATTAAAATCAAAAACCTGATTCAGGCCATAACTCTCAGTAAACTTCTGGATCTTTTTAAATAGCTCCGGAGTTAACACAAACTTCCCTTCTTCGCTCGAGATGATCCCTTGAGAAAAAGTTTTATATTCATCCACAGTTAACCCAAGTTTACCATTGGGAACATGTGAGTTTGTTTCACTGAAAGAGCTTAAGTAGAAGTTTGCAAAGTTACTTAACAGTAGAGCTTCGAAATCGATATCATCCACAGTGTAGTTTAAATAATAACTATCCATTAAACGGTTATCTTTTTTAAGAGCGTCCAGTGTTTCATAAAACTTTTTAGCAAAAGGAAGCAATTGAATCAATGTCTTCGTTTTGTAAGTCCACATCTGGTATTCTTCATATTCAATAATAGTTTTCGCTGAATCATCTTTCGGAGAATGAAACTTCGTTGGAGCATCGAAAGCATTATCTAAAAAGTCATTCCAGTAATCGCCCAGGAACGTTTCTCTATCCCCTTCAAACTCATTAGCACTTAATGCTTTTTTCAAGTCTTTCAGGTTGAACTTAATCAGAGAGTTTCCAATTTTATAAAGGTCGCTGAAACTAAATAGTGTAAAAATCCCTTCGGCCGGAGCTGACTCTAGAAGGTCAGTCGACTTAATGTAATTAAATCCCAGAAGAACTAGATTCTTCGTCTGTGCTCCTGTTCTTGTCATCGCAATAGATCCTTTTTTCAAAGACCCTTGTGACTCAAGACGGGCGTTAATTAAACGAACAAAGTTAAACTGCAGGAAGTCTGCACGTTTTTGATCAGAGACTAATAAAAGCTCATCGATAACTTTTTTAAAGTGATCCTTGAAAGCAACCAAAGATGAGTTGTGCAGGTTTTGATTCTTCGAGACTTCATCAATCCCACCAGTCGCAGGAGTTTTCTTTCTGATGAAAAGATTTAAGAAATCAATATTGATAAATGGATTTTCTGTTTCCAGAGCGTCCATATAATCGACAAAACCAAAATCGCGCATGCGCTCTTTTCTAAACTGGTACTGCTCTTCTTGAAGAATCAAGAAAGAATCAGAAACCATCTTGAATAAAAATGTGTAAGCGTTTTCAACACCAAGTTCAAAATATAAATGGCGGATAAGCGCTCTTGCTTCATCGACGTACGGAAAGTTTTCATCAAACTCCAGTAGCAGCATGTTGTCGTCAGTTAAAAAATAATTGTCATGATCAGGATAGTTTGGATCTTCTGCATCGAAGGTCCAGACATTGAATCTGCTTTTTAAGAATAATAGAAATTGCTCACTCGTTACAAAGTCCAGCTTAACTTCATCCGACTCGACCAAGGAATATGCTTGTAACCAGAAAGTGAAATGCTCAATATCAATTTCATCTTTTTGCCACAAGTCGATGTCCATAAAGACTTCGCGTTGCTCTTTTGAAAACTTAGGAAGGTACTCGGCCACCTTCTCTAAAGGTAATTTCCTTAGGGCCAGGTAGACTGGTTGAACAGGTAAAACCGAAAGGTCACTTGAACCTTCGACGTACTTTTCAATTTGGTCCAGATGATTATAGGCATCGGACTCTTTCATAAGAAGGGTTAAAGGATCGTTTTTATAAGGTTTTTTTGGTGTTTCGCTCATGAGTGATTTATAGCATCTGCCCTCGAGGAATTCAAGAAATAAACCGAAGAGGAAGACGTATGTTACAGAGGCAACTTCTTATAATTATTCTCTGTTTTAATCTCGCCTTTCCGCTTGAGGGATTTGCTGCGTCCGGATTACAAAATCCCCTCTCCGATCTGCTTATTCAACATCGTGACATAAAAATTGGTGTGGGCAGTATGGAGTTAATTGAGAAGCATGGAAAAGAACTTGCCGATGCGACTTATAAACTGATGAGCGATCCAAAAAATAAAAGTTTTTTAAACTCTCCGGATGGCATTGAATTAAAAAAGCATCAAGAACTTTTAACAAATTATCTGGCGATCAAAGATCATTTTGAGAAATGTGTTAAAGACAAAAACGCAAAAAGAAAACTGCAAGATCGCATTTTACAATCGAGCTTTCAAGGCATGTCTGATCTTGATGCCTCACCTTGTCTTCCTCCCAACGTTGCTGCTTTTAAGTCTTACGAGGACTTCAATAATAACGTAGCGAAGGCCATGAAAAAAATGGTGAAACCGGATTTTCAAAACCTTTTAAGCAAAAAGATTATGGCCAATACCGCGAAGTCCCTCCTGGGTTTTAGACAGAAATTTAATCCTGAGTTTATGAGTTCAGGAAGTCTTTCTTCAAGTGAGCTGGATGGATTAATCAATGATGTTTGTGTGAGAAAATCACAGACTCCAAAGGCGCAGATGGTTTATACGGATGTCTGTCAGAAAATGGATCCGCTACTTAAATCAGAACTAAAAAAAGAACTGATAGAATTTTCTAAAAATCAAAAAGCTTCTGACAAAATGTCTCCTGAAGCCGCAGTATCCACACTTAATGCTTCTATTGACCGATTAAATAACACACTTGCAAAGGTCGAAGTTAAAAAAGATGTCGGATATATTTATGACTCTGCCAACCTCTCAGACGAAAAGGCAAAAAAGGAATTTGATAACTATATCAATCAGTACACTCAGGAAGTTTCCAGAGATGCCGGTGCCCTGTTGTTAACAAGCACCATGAAAGATCGTTCGGGCTCGATCAAGCGTTTTAACAGTGATGAAACCAGCAAAGATAAAAAATCCTCTCAGTTTCAATTCACTCCTCACAAAAAAATTAAACTCGAAGATGTGACTAAATCAATCAAAGAGGCCGAAGGCAAAATGATGGATCAGGCACGTGATACCTTAACGATTGCGAATCAGGCCACACTTAGAAAAGACATTATCAAATCCGATGACGATGATATTTCAAACCTGGTCAGAATTAATCCTTTTGCTGCCGGGCAAGTCCTGCTTCACCAACCACAGTACGCAGGCCTTATGTGTGATTCAATCAATAAAATCAATAAAGACGATATCGACGATGCCAATATGGATAAATACTTTATGATTGGAAGTGCAGTGATCGGTGGGGCCTTGGTATTAACCGGTGTAGGGGCCGTTGCTGGTGCTTACCTCGTCACGGGATCTCTTACCGCAGGTGTTGCTGCCGGAACTGCTGGTGCCTCTATTTTAGGTTACTCTGCTCTTGCAGGAAGTGCGGTTGAACTCGTCAGTCTTGGTTACAATTCTAAACGCTCCCTTGATCACTACAAAGAAATGGATCAGCTTGAATCGGCCTACCTGACAAAAAACTCTGATGCCACTGCTTTAACGGAAGCTAAAAATGCTTTAGTCGATTTTAAAGAAGCAAGAATGTTGGCCGGACTTTCGATGGCCAGTATGGGACTAAACCTGGTCAATGTGGGAAGTGTATTTAATATTTTAAAATCAGGAAAGGCCACTGCGACTGAATTAAATGCGGCAACAAAAATTTTAAAATACATTGGGGACACTCAAGTTGCGGCCCGTCTTAAGGAAATTGTGACGGCCATTGGAATTAGTGGAGCAGAGAAATTGGATATGTTTTTACTACGTCTTGCTCAAGTCGGAGAAAAAGGCAGAATAAAATTTCTTGAGCTTTTAAAAGACAGGAGAATGACCCCGGACAAGTACAAAGAAATTATTGAATCCTCTCTTCTGGCGGCAAAAAATTGCTCTAAAGTATAATACTCGACACCTCCAAAAACATGATAATAATCACATTTGTTATTCTCTTCTACAGAACTTGATTTTGTAGACGATAATTAAGCAAAATTGCTAATGACTAACAAGGATTTTCCCTATGCATATTCTCCTGACGGTCCTGATTATTTTTTTTATAATAGGACTCTTCTTTTGTTTTAAATTCATTAAAGAGCGCAAAAAAATGCAGCTCAATCTTGATGATGTAACAACGATTAGTTTTGATTTAACCGGCTCAGCGGAGCAAGTTAGCACTGTAAGCACTGATCTTTTATCTTCATCGCAAGAGCAGCTTGATACATTAAACTCGACGGTCTCAGCAAGTCATGAAATCAATTCAATGATCATGAGAACCAGCGATAATGCTAAAGAATTAAGCGAGAATGCAGTTCATCTGCAAAATATGGCAAATGAAGGAAAAAACATCGTTCAAAATATGGTTACTTCGAGCTTAGAAATTAAAGAAGGCAGCGAACATTTTAAAAATCAAATGCAAGAAAGCATCAGTGAGTTATCTAATGCTCTTTTAGTAATTCAGGAAATTGCTGATAAAACCAAGTTGATCAATGAAATTGTTTTTCAAACCAAGCTCCTTTCATTTAATGCCTCAGTTGAAGCTGCACGTGCTGGAGAGCATGGAAAAGGGTTCGCAGTCGTTGCGGAAGAGATTGGAAAACTTGCTCAGGTAAGTGGTAATTCTTCTCTTGAAATTGCACAGATTGTTGATAGAAGTGTAACTTCAGTTAATCAAGCATTAGAGGCCACAAAAAAGAAAGTTGAAGACTTAACTAGTGCCACGGCGATTAGAAGCGAGGCCGGTTATACTCAGGCAAAAAGTTGTGAAACAATATTCTCTTCTATTAACGATAAAATCACTGAAATTACTTCGATGGTAAAAGAAATATCAACCGCGACCAACGAGCAGTCAATTGGTGTTGAACAGCTCGATCACGCGATTGGTAATCTTCAGGAAGTTGCTGATAGAAACAGGCTGGTTGCTAGCCAATCGACAGAACACGCCCACTCGTTTGCAGCTCAGGCAAAACAACTAATCAGGATTACAGAAGACATGAAGTTTCTTCTGCCAAAAGATAAAAATAAGAAAATTAGACTGCAGCAGTTCATCTGGAGTGAGAAATACATGCTAGGTGTAAATACGATGGATGACGAACATAAAATTCTGGTTGATAAAATCAACTTCTTGGTTGTGAATCTTGAATCTCAATATGAGAAGAAAAATAAGATCACTCTTTTTAATGCCTTCAAAGATCTGGCGGCCTATACGCGTGAGCATTTTTCTCACGAAGAAAAATTCATGCAGTCTATTCATTATCCGCAATTTTCATCTCATAAAAAAATCCATGAAAAGTTACTAGATCAGGTGGCAAAATATGGCGAACAAATTGAAAACGGCACCCTTGATGATCAAAAACTCATTTCTTTTTTACGAAACTGGCTTATCAGCCACATCATGGGTGTAGATATGCAGTATGCTGCCCATTACAAAGAAGATATGGCCAGCTAAGTCTTGATCTCCTTGCCGTAAATCGTTCCATTCAACTCTCCGACAATGATATTTAAAGCACGCGATTCAGAAGATAGTTTAGAGGCAGCATCCGCTGCCTCTTCTCCTGTTTGCTGATTCTTTATTGTCACTGTCTGAAGTTCATCAAGTGCTTTCGTTATTTCTTTAATTCCCAATGCCTGCTCGACTCCTGCAGAGTGAATATCTTGAGCAATCCTAGAGACTGTATTGATATTTTGAAAAATCTCTTCCAGTACACTTCCACATTCATAAGCGGTATTTACGCCACTATTAATTTTTTCATTTCCACGATCTACCAGCTCTTCTACTTTAAATTTTGTCTCTTCAACAATTTTTTTTACTTTAACAGTGCTCTCGTCCAGCAAGTCTGAAATTTCCAAAGAAGCTTTACCACTCATCTGTGCAAGATTCCCGATTTCCTCTGCGACAACAGCAAAACCTTTCCCATGCTCTCCACTACGGGCCGCTTCAACAGAAGCATTAAATGAAAGAAGCTTGGTTTGAAAAACAATTTCATTAATGACCTTAGTTTTCGTTTCAATTTCATTAATTATGCTGATAATAGCAGTGAGATCGGAGTTTGAAGTTTTGATTTGTTCTATAATTTCATTATTACT
Source organism: Bacteriovorax sp. PP10 (assembly GCF_035013165.1). Classification (NCBI taxonomy): domain Bacteria; kingdom Pseudomonadati; phylum Bdellovibrionota; class Bacteriovoracia; order Bacteriovoracales; family Bacteriovoracaceae; genus Bacteriovorax; species Bacteriovorax antarcticus. The sequence continues at coordinate 1,892,984 of NZ_JAYGJQ010000001.1, read as the reverse complement.
TAAATTGATATCTTTCATCGAAGTTATCATTTTTTGAATAACACTCTTACCGGCTTCCGCTGCGACTTGAGACTTATCAGACGCTGACGCCGCGGCCTTCGCATTCAAAATATTTTTTGCAATTCGGTCATGCATATTATTGATTGAAATAGTTGTATTTTTTAGTGATGCCGACTGCTGTAAAGAAGCATGTGATAAATCAGCTGACGCTTCCCCTATTTGAACGGAAGCATCTGTTACACATGTCTTTGATTGATCTAAACTCTTAGTGACTTCCTTGAGTATCGCCAAGGGGGTTCTCACTATTAAAACAGCAAAAAAGATGGCCACTAAAGCGCCCATGGTAATATACATTCCAAGATAAGACGTGGAAGAAAAACCTTTATCTAATCCTTTAATGATAGAAATATCATTGGAAACGGCAAAGACCCCGTGGAGTTTCCCCTCTGGCCAGTTTTCCATCTTGTGCCCTAGAATATCTTCGCCATTTCCCCATGGACTAGTTTTAGGATCTCCATGACAAGTCATACATCCAAATTTTTTTCTGATTCTCACTGGCCGATAAACGGCCACTGTTTTGAAGTTTTCTAAAATGTATTCCTCTAATTTAGGATCTTGTTGAAACTTATTAAAAATTTTCATTTCTTCAATTGTTGCGTGATGATCCTTATTTCTAGGTTCATCAGAAAAGACTCTAAAAGAATAATGTTCACTTTCAGAATCATTCTCACCAATTTTCATCGCTGCATAGATAGGCACTTGTTGAAGAATGATGTTTTTATCTTCTTCAGTAAGCTCGGCAGGAGATTTGTATTTTTTTGTGTAACGCTCAATCATCGGCCCTAAACCGCCCTGGCCGGCGACGTAGTGGCTCGCTACATTGATTCGCGAGTGAATAGTCTGGGATTTCTTTATCAGCCCATCTCTAAACTCCAGACCATTAAAAATAATCCCTACACCTAATGAAATTCCTCCACAAATAATACAAGTGAATACAACTGTGCATAGAACTTTTTCTCTAAGTCCAATTCGATGAAACCAATTCACAACTTTGCTCCGTTACTTTTTTTAAATAACTTTAGTTGCGATCAAGGCATAGTTACAATTTTTTTAATAATGATATTGCTCAGAGAATTTTATCTGATAAGAGTAAATAAAAAAGGCAGCCTAAGCTGCCTTCATTTTTATTATCTTTTGTTAGGTCTCTTCCACATGCTGTAGAAAAGTCCAATAGTCAGAATGAAGAAAATGATAACGTGAGAAACTTCAATTTCAAATCCAGACATCTTAGCTGTCGGGATACGAGAAGGCTCCATATGAGACTTTTGTGGGAGAAATGAAGTGGGATAAATCTTAAGCCCTTCAGGCGTTGTTTCAGGTTCCTTCGGCATTTCTTGAGCTACAGCAGCAGCATGGCCAGTAGCGTGTTCAGTATTCTCAGTTTTAGTTTCTTCGCTCATTACAGTGTCCTTTAATTTGTTTTTTTCATCTTAATCAGGCGGAGCAAAAACATCAAGAAAAAGTTACTTCAAGAAGCCTTTCAAGCGCTCAAGTTCCTGTTTTTCCTCGATGGGAATATCCGTCCCTCCTGAGCCGCTGTAACCAAATTCGATATTTTCAGCATATTCGTTGAAACATTTACGGGCGTACTTTGATTTCGGGTAAAGTTTCACGCAGTCTTTTAAATAGAGATCACTTAGTGAAAAGAAATAAGTGTTACTTAAACGTCTCTCTGCAATTGATAACCAGTACAGAATTTCTGGAGCAAGTTTGGTTTTTGGTGAGTCGTTTAAGTATTTTGAAAGGACTCCTGAACCAACTAAAAGTGTAACATCATTTTCCCCACCGGCCGTTTCTCCCTTCTCTACTTCAAGAGGTGCCAGGTAAGTTTTAATAAAGCCATCAATTGATTTAATTTTTTTAGTATTAAAATTCTTCCACTTCCCTAAAGATTTCTTCCATGTCTGAAGAGTATGTTTCGCCAGCGGTGGAAGTTTTGGATTAGAGATATAACGATCAATAAACTGATTGGCCTTTTTAGGATTCAATTCAATTTTTGTATTAATTGAAATCAAGCGACGAAGTGATGGATACAACTCTTCTTCTGTTTGATCTTTAAGAGATTGTTCAATGGCAAGATCAAAGTACTTTTCAGACTCACTAAAACGGCGGACTAAAAATAAGTAATTTCCATAGGCAAAATCAGAATCAAAGTTATCTCTCTTCACCTTCTTGATAGCATTACCAAAAGTGTTTTCAGCAGCACTTTCTGAAAGCTGAGAATGGCATGAGATACATAATGCAGTCAGGGCCTTTAAACGTTTTTGAGCGAAGATATAATTGTTTCCCTTCACAGCATTGATCGTATCACTCATATGGTGATTGATCGTTTCCAGGCTGGGTCTGAATCCCGGGCGCTGAAAGTATTCAACGTGGCGGGCACTCTTAAAAAATTCAGAAATATCTGTCAGGTTTTTTAAAAGTCTTTCTTTTTGATCGGCATCAGTACGCAAGCCTTCGAGTTTCTTTTCATCCGAATAAACATAAGGCACAACTTTTACAAATGATTCATAGACACCATCCATAATCTGCTTGGCCTCTGTCTTAGTGTCTGCACTAAAACCAGTACTGGCCTGGAAAATCTGGAAACTAATGAAAGACAGTAAAAGCAGTTTTTTTGACATTAATTTCACCTTAAATTTATATTTGGATTAGTCATCCATTATTCTACTAAACAGTTTTAAAGAATAAGATATCGCCCCTCGCTTTTTATTCAGCGTCGACGTAGTTAATTAATTTTTTAAGCGAATTTAATCTTTCGATAACTTCCGGAGGAAAAGTCTTTCTGTCTTTAGAGATGTAGTTAATCTCCAGGTCCTCTTGGTAGGCATCAAAACATTCCTTCGCAATCGGATCCTTATTATATTTTTCCATACATGACAGTAAATAGTAATCCCCGACTGAGAAAAATAAATCGTCATTGATACGTTTATCTAAAATCGCCAGCCAATAAAGGATCTTTCCACCTAGTTTTGTCTCTGGGTGAGAATTGTAATAATCAAGTAGAATCGTCGATAAATTCAAATCGTAAACTTCTGATGAATTCGTTACAGTAAAAATCGGACCTTCTTCATCATCAGCGATAAAGCCTTTCATGAATTTTTCCATTTCTTCTTCGCGTGCTGTTTCCGGGTGATAATTTTCCCATAAACTCTTGCCACCTAAAGTTCTGCTCCACTCATTTACTTCTTCCTGGATTTTTTCGTTAAATAATCCGGCCTTTAAGTATTTATCGAATTGCGCTTTCCCTTCAGCAAAACTTTTTCTAATTTTCACAAAATAGATAAGTTCGCGCTCAAGAGCTTTTAAAATAAACTCATCGTCATCTGTTTTTTTACTCTTCATTAAAAACTGATCATACAATGGCATCGCCTTTTCATAGTCGCGCCCAATGTAATAAAGCTCTGCTTTTTCAAAACTCGTAAGTTTCATTTTATTGATGTCTTTATCCTGGAAAAGTTTTGGCAGTGCCTGTCCCGGGGATTGCGTATGGCAATTCACACAAAGATTAAGGGCGGCCGTAAACTTAGCTCTCGCCTGCGATCTTTTATCCGTCTTAAAAAGGTTCACCGTCTGCTCTAACTGTTCAGTCATAACAGTCTGGTTGATAGAAAGACCTTGAGTGGCGATAACCGGATGAGATTTAATATTTTTAAATAACTCTGTTAGCTCTAAAAGATTTTTTTGAATGAACTTCTTATTTTTCTCTTTGACGAATTCCTGCTCAGAAGCAATATATGGCCCAAGTTGTCTGATGGTTCCAGAGATGTCATTCATCTTATGGCGAACGGCCGTGTTCACATGAAATTGTTTTTTTGGTCCCTTACTTTGGGCAAAGCTAGTTTGAGAACTCAAAATAAGACACATTATTAAACCAGTTAATTTCATAGACCTCACCAAGTGAAAAAGTTTATTACACTAATTAAAAGGCCAATCTTGATTCTGAGCAAGAATAAATAACGAGAGTGATCTGATCAGTTATAATACTCAATTAAACTGGTTGGTTCTTAGCATGACGAGTGTACAGCCAATGACGACCTCGGCCCCCATGGTCTCGAACTTCTTCTGCAGTACGGGATTTTCCGTCCCAGGATTAAAAATAACCCGCTTAGGTTTCGATTTTAAGAGCATGTCCTGGTATTTATCAGAGATCGTGGGATTCACGTATAAAGTCAGGGTATGATAGTCCGTATTAATTTTTTTTAGTTCCTCTTCCTGACGTGGATTAATCGTAATCGTTTCATGTTTATAATCTTTCAAAAGCTCGGCCGCCATATAAGAATAGCGATCTGGATTTTCTGAATAACCAAATACTAAAACTTTCATAAACACTTCCTTGGTTTAATTTACGAAGAGCAACTCACTGAGAGATTTCTATATTTTAATGGAGCAGGCGCTGCCCACTCCTCGACTTCACTCCATTCGGTAAATGGATTCGTCATGACTTCATACATTTTTGGCACCAGAGATAAATCATCAATGGCCATTTGAGCAAGATAGTTTCTTAGAATAAATTTAGGATTCACTAAAAGCATTTTCGCATGGCGATCTGCCTGCGTTGTCTCTTCGAGATTCAAGCGGGCATCATAGCTATCAAGCCAATTGATTAGATTTTCTGGAGTCTCAATCCCTGCTATTTTTTTAGAATCTTTTTCATAACGAGAAAGACCTCTGAAAAACTGAGTGTAATCAAGTTCAGTGAACACCAGCATATTCAACATTGTACGCAGGAAATCTTCATCTTCCGCCTGTTGTTTATAAAGACCACATTTTTCTAAAAGCAGTCTTCTGTATTCAACTAAGAAAATCTGAGGGTATGTTTCAAGCGTTCTCTTTCTATCAACTTCCGGAATTAAACTCTCAAGAGCAATTCCTAACATCTGTAAATTCCACATTCCAATCGAAGGCTGATTGCCAAGACTGTATCGTCCTTCGTGATCCGAGTGATTGCACACATGATCCTGATCGAAGTGATTGATAAATCCATAAGGGCCGTAATCCAGAGTCAGGCCTAAGATAGACATGTTGTCGGTATTTAAAACCCCGTGACAAAATCCTACTGACTGCCAGCCGGCAAAAAGCTTTGCTGTCCTCTTCACAATATCCTGGAAAAATAAAACATAACGATTTGGATGATCTTTATAGGCACTAAAATAATTTTCAATGGCAAATTCAACCAGTGTCTTTAATTCTTCTAATTGATTGGTGTGAGCAAAATACTGGAAGTGCCCGAAGCGCAGAAAACTTTCTGCCACTCTTAAAACAATAGAGCTCTTTTCAACTTCTTCTCTGTAAACATCATCAGCTCCGGTAATAATCGCCAGCGCTTCAGTCGTAGGAATACTTAAGGCCTTCATATGAGCGCTTGCAAGGTACTCACGGATGCTCGATCTCACAACGGCCTTACCATCCCCCATTCGCGAAAATGGAGTCAGTCCTGAGCCTTTTAATTGCAGCTCGAAGTGTTCGTTATAATCATTCTTAATTTCAGCGATGGTGATAGCACGTCCATCACCTAAGCGTGGAACGTAATGGCCGAATTGATGGCCGGAGTAAAAACTTGCTCCGAAGAAGAGTCCTTCGAAATCAAGATCGCCATTTAAAAAACGCAAAAAAGAGGGATTCCCTATCATGGACTCGTCAAGACCGAGTCTATGAAGCATTTGAGTGTTCACATGCAATAGTTTTGGATTACTAAGCGCAGTCGGATTTACTTTTGCAAAAAGAAAAGGTGCAGACTTATAAAGCCTATTGGTGAAATGAAGATCAGCTAATTTTTTTCCCATATTTACTTACTACAGATGTGTCTAAATGTTGATTCGCAAAATCCTCTAGGTCCTGTTCGTTATTAGAGTCACCTAAAGATTGCAATTTTTTAAAATGATTTCGTTCTTCCTCTGTTTTAGCAAACATAACCATCTCGGGTAAAGCTTTTTTAACTTCTGAACGAGTCATTCTCTTTTTGTTAAACTCTACACATATAAGGCACATACGAATCTCCTTTTTCACAACCTTCAATTACATTTCGCTGCTAAAACAACTTCCTCAAATACCGGTGACAATCTTTAATGGCACTTTTCGGGAAGTCTCTTAAAGTAATTTTATCACGATTTTTCCAAAAATTTGCGCAAATAAGTTATGAATATTGATATAATCTTGTCGGATATTCTATCTAAAACTTGAGCTTGCCGAGTTCTCGTCACTTAAATCGCTATAATCGGACTTACCTACATTCCACCCTTTTTGAAGTTGTTCGTATTCAGAAGCTGCACGTCTGTTGAGATCAAAATAGGTGTTTCGTAAAAGATAGAATCTTTGACGTTAGATGGGGACGTTCATGTTAGAAAATCTTTCGAAAGGCAAAAAGCACATGCTTCTTGTCCTATGCTTTCTGGTCTTTGGTGCGTGTAAGCAAAGTGAGTTCTACGAAAAACAAGGTCTTTCTGAAATTGCAACGGGTACTGATACTGGCGGCGGAAACGGCGGTGGTTTAGTTCCTGGTGGAGACGGCGGTGGCACAGGTGGTGGGAACACTGGTGATAACGGCGGCAATACTGGCGGAGGTGGTGGAACTACTAACCCTCCGGTTGTTACTCCTCCTGTTGTAGTTGTACCTCCAGTTATTGTTGATCCTCCAGTTGTCGTCAATCCTCCTGTGGTTGTTGATCCTCCTGTCGTAGTCAATCCTCCAGTGGTTGTCGATCCGCCAGTTGTTGTCAATCCTCCAGTGGTTACTCCTCCAGTGGTAGTCGTTCCTCCAGTTGTTACTCCTCCAGTAGTAACACCTCCGACTGAACCAGCGATTATTTTAAATGATCGTTCAGAAATCTTTACTCAAAACACTGGGAAAAAAGGCGACGTAGACATCCTATGGGTTATTGATGACTCTGGATCAATGGCAGATGAACAGGATTCATTAGGAAGAAATTTTCAATCGTTCATCGATCAGTTCTTAGTTAAAGACATCGATTTTAAAATGGCGATCACAACAACAGACGGGACTTCATCAAGAAACGGAAAAATGGTTGGTGATAGTGCTCTATTAACTTCTACTGCAGCTAAAAAGAACAAAGCAACTTTTATCGCTAACTTTAAGAAGTTAGTAAACGTTGGGATTAAAGGTTCTGGAGTTGAGCAAGGGTTAAAAACATCTGCAGCGTTTATGGATCGTTATGCTTCAAGTTTTTTAAGACCAGATGCTTTCTTGGTTGTGGTTTATCTGTCAGATGAAGAAGACCAATCAGACAAAAAAGTTTCTGAGTATCTTACAAAACTTCAAGCGCTAAAAACAAACAAAGGTATGGTTAAGGCCTATTCAATTGTAGCGTTGAAAAATAGTTCAGCGGCAAATTGGGAAACAATCGGTAAACGTTATGCTGAGATCTCAACAGCTACGGCCGGTACAACAAGTGACATTAAAAAAGATTTCGCCAACGTATTACTAGATATGGGTGGAACGATTGTTAACTTGATGGATAGTTTCGCTCTAAACGAATCTCCTTACCAAAACCAGATCGAAGTACTAGTAAGTGGAGTTAAAGTTAATTCTGGGTATACCTTCAATGCATCATCTCGTTCGATCAAATTTGATGCTAACGCACTTCCTGCTGAAGGTTCAAAAGTTGAAGTTCGCTACAAAGTTAAAGCGACTGTATTAGGAGCCATTTAATGAAAGTTAATTACAGAAATATTATAGCATTGTCTCTAGTTTCATTCACCCTAAGCGCACCCGCGCTTAGGGCTGATGAGAAGGATTTATACGACTTTATGTGGTTAGATCCAGATAAAAAAGTTTATGTTCTTCAAAACAAAGTTCACAAGAAAGCAAACACTGTTTACGCTAACATCGGTTACGGGACAGGACTTTCTTCGAACTTTCAAGATACTTCAATGATTCATACTAATGCTGGTTACTTCTTCACAGAAGAGCTTGGTATTGAATTAATGTACACAAAGTACAGCAACAAAGATAACGACGCATTTGAAAATTTAAAAAAATTAAATGGAGCGATTCCATTCATCAGACAAACAGAAAGCAACATGGGAGTTCTTGCGAAATGGTCACCGTTCTACGGAAAGATCAATACGTTTAACAAGATCTTCTACTTTGACTGGTCATTTGGACTAGGGATTGGGAAGTTGAATACTAAGTCGAACGCAACATCGGTTGCCAACCCTCTTTCTGCCAACACTTACTCAACTGAGAAGTACACTTCAGTAATCGCAAAAACGGGATTAAGCCTTCACGCGACAAAAAATATTCACATCGGGGCCGACCTGATCATGAATAATTATAAAGCGCCAGGGCCTACGATCAACAACAACACTCCTGCTTCTAAAATGAGAAGCAACATGGATGCTGTGATCACGATTGGGGTTTCGTTCTAATTTCACCATTATATTTGGACAGAGGTCATATGAAATACATAGCATTATTAATCGCCCTTTTTGTTGCCGCTGATGCTTCCGCTTCCGCTAAAGGTGCGTATGAACTTTATCAAAAAGATAAGTCGAAAACTCGCGATAAAAAAATCGCGCACGAACTGATCGAAGGGAATTATTACTTCAGCGCGATTCCCTATATCAACACTTACCTTGAAAACAACACTGAGATTGATGCTGAGTTGGAAGCTGACATTGAAACTCTGGTTATTAAAACCGGAACAATGGCCGTTTTAAACCTGGATGAAAAGCGTCTTGAGGGATTTAACATTCCTTCAATTTCTCTCATACTTGGAACAAGACTTTTTAATAAAGATCAAAACGCAAAAGCTTACGAAATTTTATCTCGCATTCCTGAGACTCACCAGTTCTCTGGCGAAGCGGCCCTTATCAAAGGGACAATCAGAAACTTAGAAAGAAAAAATATCGAAGCTCTCAATCTTTATCAGTCTTGTGTAAATAAATCGACAGCACTGGAATCAAGTGCCAACGGTGAGAAATTAAAAAGATATTACAACTACCTTAAAGAAACATGTATTATCAGAACTGCAAGAGTCAAGATCGAAGAAAAGAAATACGATGAAGCTCTAGTGATTTATGAACAAATTGATAAACGTTCATACAAATGGCCATACATCCTAATGGATCAAGCTTGGGCAAACTACTACTTAAAAGACTATAACCGTGCTCTTGGTTTAACTGTTACTTACAAAGCTCCTCTACTTCAAAGTTATTTCTTCCCAGAAGCTGAAGTATTAATGGCGCTTTCTTACTACAACCTTTGCCTTTGGGATGACTCGCTTAAAGTTGTTGACCACTTCTACGATGTTTACCAACCAAAAGCTCAAGCTCTTAAAGACATTCTAGGAAAGAACAAGGCCTCTCACACTTACTTCCTTGATCTTTACTATGCTGATACTGAAACGAGAGAAAACCTGAACCCATTTATTAGAAACCTGATCACTCAGACTAGAAAACAAGTAAAGTTCAACCTGGATTTAGCAAGCTTAAAAGCAGCAAAAGACGAATTGCAGTTATTAAAGCGCCTTAAAAACAAAAACGACTTTACTGAAGGCCTGGAAGCGAATCTTGGTTCAACAATTGGTTTCATCAGCGCGAAGATTAACTTCTACATCAAGAAAGAGATCTTTACGTTTATTAACGAAATTCACAAGCACAGCTTCTCAATGTTCAACCTGAAACTGGAACTGTTATCTAAAAAACGTGACGAGATCTACAACGCTAAGGCCCTTGCTGAAGCACCAAGACAACGTGGATCGGATTCAAACGTTAATAGAAAATCAAACCAGTACTTTTTCGACTTTAACGGTTCTTTCTGGGCGGATGAGTTAGGAGACTACTCTTTCGGATTACAGAGTTCTTGTAAAGATACGACTAAGGTTGCAAATAAATAATTGGGGATTTTATGAAAATATTAGCACTATCAATTTTAACAATTCTTTTCACAACTGGGCTTCAGGCCCAGGATGAAAAGAAAAATGTTGTCTACAAATATAAAGAGTATGAAGCGATTGACTTAGGGGCCTTAGAAATTAAAGGTCAGATCATGGCGCCAGGTGATTTAACTGTAAACGAACGTGAGCGCCAGTCATTTAAGAGATCACTTTTAGAAAAAAACAACTTCGACTTTGAAAATAGAAGAGAAATAGAAAACCTTCGTTAATGATCAAAGTCTTTCACCTGCTATCACCTGTTGAGGTCTATCATGAAAAAAATCATTCTACTTGTTTCAATTCTTTCGGCAAATAATGTATTTGCCGAAACTCCTGCGCTTCAAAACGTAGAAAATAAGGCAGCTGCTCCAGCGAAAGTTGTTGAGCCAATGCCGGCACCAGCTCCTCAGATGGCGTCTCCTAGTTTTGACCAGGAACGCTGGAAAAAATTAATGGTGCTTATTGATAGTGAAATTAAAACTATCAAGGGTAATCGTTATTCAGGGCCGGAATTAAAACACCGTATGTTTGAACTTTACTCAGAAAAAATTAAACTGATTAAAGAAAAGGAAAACTTAAACCTGCTTAAAGCAGAATCAACTGCCGTTATTAAAAATGGGAAAGAATCTTTTTTCAAAGCTTCTCAAGATCAATATAAAACAGCTCAATCATATGCGCTGTCGATTGTTACCCAATACCCAAAATATGCACGCATCGCTGAGATCTACTACGCTCTAGCGATCAACTCTCGTGACTACGGGACAAGTGCTGAAACAGAAAAATTCTTAAAGCTGGCAATCTCTCGCAGTACTGGTGAATCAAAAACTATGTACAACGCAAAGACTGCTCTTGCTGAATACTACTATAACAACAAAAGATACCACGAAGCCGTTGGTTACTATTCTGACGTTTTAAAAAACCAGGAAGACGAATGGTACGGGAAGCATTTATATAACGCTGGATGGTGTCACCTGAAAGAAAGAAATTTCAAAAAAGCTCTGGAGCTTATGAAGTTATCTTTTGAAACAACTAAAAATAAAAAATACGTTTCAATGAAAGAGCAAGTTTACAATGCTATCGGGATTTTCTTTGTTCAGGCCGACGCTACTTATGAAGGGGTTGAGTTCTTTGAATTAAACGCTAGTCCTTCTGCTCCTCACCTACTTACTCTTGCTCTATCTTCAATGAACAAAAGTAACTTCCAGATGACAGATGAAGTTTTAAAAGCAGCTCTAAGAGATACAAAAAAGAGAAAAGATGCTAACGGAGAAATGAAAGTTCGTTTAACTCAACTTGACGTTTACCGTGAGAGTAAAAAAGACGAACAATACTTTGAAACAGCTAACAGCATTCTTGATCTTCATAAGAAAAACAAATTGGACGCTGACGATTTATTCATGGCCCAAAATAAAATTAAGGAAGTTGCAGGTTTCATGCAAATCAACTTAATCAAAGACAAGTCAAAGGACCCGGTTGTTTACAGTAAAGATGATTACAAGAAAATTATGCGCTACTTTGATATTCTTTCGAGCTTAGACCGTCCTAAGAAGAAACTATACCGTTACTACCAAGGGGAAACGGCCCTTTCAGCTCAAGACTACCAGGTTGCTCTTAAGTACTACGTTCGTGCAATCATGAACGCGAAACTTACAAAAGATAAAGACGAAACAACAAGAAAAGCATTAGATGCAATGCTTGCAACAATTGAATACGCAAAACTTCCAAAAGCGAAAGAAGACGAATACACAATCTTCGCTTTCAAAAACTTTGTTATCTTCTACCCTCAATCTGATAAGTCACAAGCGATTTACCAGAAATTATTTAACAAGTATTTTGAACTTGGACGCATTAAGAAAGCAGTTAACATTTTGATGGTTTATAAAATGAACTACCAAAGTGATGACAAGATTCACCGTGAGATGTTAACTCAGATTTTAGATTCATACATCAAAGCTAAAAACACAGATAAACTTGCTTTCTGGATTGGGAAAATTGAAAAAGGTTACCTAAGCTTCAGCAGCGAATATATCCAGAACTCAATTGCGGTATTAGGAGATCTTCTGTTTAACAAATACCAGGCCCTTGAGAAAAAAGGTCTCGTGAAAGAAGCGGTTAAAGGTTACGAGTCGATCTACGATTCAAAACAATACCCAAAGAGAACAAAAGCGGAAGCTGCTTACGCGATCGCTGCTTTAACTCTTGAGCAAAACAATGTGAAGCTTTCATACAAGTGGTTAAAGAAGAGTTTAGACCTGTATGACAACAAAGATTTAATCAAAGTAACAAGCTCTCTATTTGTTCTGGCAAAAGGATACAGACTTCTTCAGGATTTCGAAGTTTCAAATGAACTTGCTCTAATCACTGCTAGAAAATTTTGTAAAGATATCTACAAGAACAAAGAAGACTTTTACCAGTTAATTAACGAGAACACCATTATCCACAAAACAAATATCTCAAACCTTATCAAGGTTGAAGATGAATTTAAGAAATGTGACTTAAGCGAAAAACTAATCTCGAGAACTCAGACAGAAAATATGGAACGCTTAATTTACGCTGACAGATACCAGGACGCGATTACTTACTTCAAAGCGAACTCAGTAAACGTAGGTCTGGTAAAAATGATGGATAAATACGTAAAGTATAAATTCTACCAGAACCCAATTGCTATGAAAAAAGACATCGATTCTTTAACGTCAGTAATGGACTTAACTGCTGTGAAAACTCAGTATGAATACGTACTAGACTTCGCTAAAAAAGCTCACGATATGAAGTTCGAATTTACGTCTGAAGAAAAGTTCAATGAAGATAAGTTCAACCTGGAATTAGAGCAGTATTTTGCAATGATTGGAGAGCTTAATAACGAGGCCGTAGCACTATCTAAGAATTCTAGCCCTCAAGAAGTGATCATGATTCGAAATGTCCTTGGAAAGCCTTATTTTTCATTGGAAAAAGCCGTGAGAAATTACATGCCTAAAGGGGTAGACGAACGTTATTTACAGGGGTTTAAATCAGGGATGCGCCAAGTTACTGAGTCACTGATCGCTAAAGGGTTACAAGTTGATAGAGAAAAAGTGGCATTTTTAGAGAAAAATAATTATTTTTTTGAAGTTCAGAAAAATGATATAGTCGGGTTAGAAAAAAATAATTCATTGGTAAACGCACTTAATTTTCACTCGGCAATTCTCTTCTCTAGCACTTTGGATATTGGGACAACAAGTAATAACAGAGTAGTTGCAGGACAATAATGAGTATGAAAAATATGTCAAAATTAACAAACATCTCTCTTTCAATCTTGGTTACTGCAATGCTTGCGAGCTGTGCAGGGCCAAGCTTTAATAACCAGATCCAGAAGGATCAATACGACCTGTTAGCTGAAGAATCGTTCATGAGATACAACTCTAATCGCCTGGCGGCGATGGACTCTCCTAAGCGTGACTTTATTTCTTTATCGCTGATTTCTTGTCACCAACAAAAAGTGACAAAGGGTGAAGGGATTCTTGAAGAGAAAATGCAACAGAACAAGTCTAATCCATTCTATTGGAATGCATTGGGGACTTGTTACTCTCTTTCGAAAGATTACACTAAGGCCATCTTTTACTATGAGCTTGGATTAGAAGCGACGAGAGCTGGTAACAAAGACTTTAACGATAACCAGAAGAAGCTGGCGGAAGCGGTTATTTCCAACAACCTTGGATTGATCCACTTAACGTTTAAACGTTACAACGAAGCTTACGATGCATTTAAAAAGTCGAATACAATTGTACCAAGCTACTTCACTCCGGACTTCAACATGGCGCAACTGTATATTGAGTTCAATGAAAATGCGAAGGCACTTGAAATTTTAAAAAGACTTGAAGCAAAGAATAACGAAGATATCGATCTTCTCTACTCTCTAGCTTTAATTCACTTTAGACTAAACGACATGGATAAGTCGTACCAATATATCTCTCGTATCCAACGTGACTACTTGAACAGAGCAGATATCGTAGGACTCTACGCTTACAACCTGATGAAGAAAAATCGTCTGGTCGAAGCAAAGACTATCTTGGAAAAAAGACTTTATGCTCCCGAGTACAACAAAAGAAATGAATTGATCCTAGATGAAGTGAATCAAAAGATAAAAGATATGCCTAAAGAAGCAACTGTCGCTACCAAGAAGTAAAATTTCTCTTTCATATTAATCCCAAATCTAGAGCACATGTTCTAGTGAATTATGTCTAAAGGAGTACGTATGCATCTTATTGAACTTTTTAAGCAGGGTGGATTTATCATGTATCCGTTATTAGCGTTCTCAATCGGGATCTGGATTATCACAATCCATAAAATCCTAGCATTGACGAAGTTTAATAAGGAAGCAAAACACTATCTAAACGAAGCAACTCGCATCGTTCAGTCTCAAAAACTAAACGAAATGGAATTCTTATATAAGAACTGTCCTGAAGTTATCGCTAAAGCTCACTATGCAATCTTTGATGAAGCTCTTTCACGTGAAGATTATGAGCAAAGACTTCACAGACGTCTTGATGAAACAAACACAGAACTTAAAAAGAATATGTGGATGCTTGGTACAATCGCTTCATCTGCTCCCTTCGTAGGTCTATTCGGTACGGTTTGGGGGATCATGGAATCGTTTAAACAAATCGGATCATCTGGTAAAGCAGGGTTCGCAGTTGTTGCCGGTTCAATTTCAGAAGCACTAATTGCTACGGGTTCAGGGATCTTGGTCGCGGTTATCGCGGTTATGTTCTACAACTATTTAAACGTTAGAGTGTCAGCTACAGCTAAAGAATTTAAAAATAATTTAGGTGATATGGCCGATCAGTTTAATTCACTGAAACGCTAATTGGCCAATGTTTCTTGTTGTGGTTGGAATTAAATCTAAATGTTCAGGAGCTAATTTATGTCAATGAAAATAGGAAATGATGACGATGATTCAGATATCGTAGCAGAAATCAACATGACTCCCCTAATCGACGTCATGCTTGTTCTTCTGATTGTATTCATGGTTTCTTCAACGGCCGCCCTTGAATCGGGAATGGACATTGAACTACCAAAGACTGCACTAACGAATGAGAAAAAAGAAGCTGAGATCCTGGTTATCTCGCTTGGAAAAGATGGGAATGTGGCCGTTCAAGGTAAAAAAGTTTTACCGGCAGACATTACAAGACAGATCGCCAGTGATCTAAAAACTCTAAAAACTGATTCAGTTATTTTAGAGGGTGATACTGGAGCAAACCTTGGACGTGCAGTTGAGTTGATGGACATGGCGAAAGTCGCTGGTGCAAAGAACTTCTCAATCGCGGCAGAAGAAGGCAAAAAGAACTAATTTGGACTGTATAATATGTGGGTGCGCTGATGATACCAACACTAAGACCGATAAAAGTTAACGAACATCGAGGCAAGATTGCCGCGAAGTTAGTGTTACCGGCACGACATTATCACAAAGATAAGTCGAATCATGATTTCATTAAAAAAGCGATCATGGCCAGTCTCTTTCTTCACGCTGCGATCTTCATTATAAAAACTCCTGAGCACGTCGTGCCGGTGGTTGAAAAAGAAAAGCTGGCTTCTATTAAGATGAATTTTATTACGCCTCCAGAGTCGTATAAAAGAGAAAAGAAGATAGCTGAAAAAATTGAAGCAGCAAAAGTTGCAACGATGACTGACCCTGGGGTTAAAGTCGTGACAACTAATGAGTCCGGAAAAACCGGAGACCCAAAACAGGCACTGGACCAGAAAGTTCAGAAGTCTAAAGCGGGTTCAGCGAAAAAAGGACCTCTATCGAGTCCTAACGTTGCCGGGGCCACAGGCCTGGGTGATTCAGCTGCCAAAGGATATGAGTTCAAAGGAAAGGGACTTAAGGCACTAATGGGAAATAGTGCGACCATGACGATCGCTGCAGGTGCCGGGACTGAGGGAAGTCGCGGATTAACAAGTGGTACCGGTATTGGAAACAAGGGTTCTAATTTAACTGGTGACTATCGTGCCCCTGCCGGAATCGGTGATGGTTCAGGACATCTACTAGGAAAAGACGCTGTCGGAAACTACGACCGCTCAACAACGACTCGTGGACTTGCGAATAAAAAAGGTATTGATACCGCTTTCGTGCAAGCAGATACAGTCGTCATGGGATCGATTGAACCTGAATTGTTAAGAAAGATTTTACAAGAGTATTTACCGCAATTTAAATTTTGTTACCAACAGGAGCTTCAAGAGCACTCAGAAAAAATTAAAGGGATTGTAGACCTGAATTTTAGAATCGAGGGTGATGGAAAAGTTTCTACGGTTAACATTAAGACAGCAGCGACACAATTTTCTCCTAAAGGGGTTTCTTGTATGTCGAATATCTTACGAATCATCGACTTTCCAAAGCCTAAGGGTGGTGGTCTGGTTGACGTAAGACAGCCGCTGAATTTCTTCTCTGAAAGTACTAAGATCTAATCAAGAGGCCCGCTTAAAGCGGGCCTTTTTTTATTCATTTGAAACAATTTATTAAAGTGAAAGTGTCGAAACTGCTCTACCATTACTCGTGTTATATCCAGAATTTGATAAAACATTTCCAATGGCCTGAGACACACATACGTTTTGTGCCCCGTAATCAAACGCAACTTGAGGTTTTAAATAATCACCAACCACAAACTGTCCTTGCTCACTTAAAAAAGTTACAGGCACTGTTGATCTTTGAAAGTTAGAGTAGTTCACGTTAATCACAACATCAGAATAATTGTATTCGTATTCTTTTTTAAGACCATTGCGACCATTATAAGTTCCCCATCCAGTAATCTTAGCTCCATTACCTGCAGAATCAATATGGTTTGCTTCCCATCCAAAGCTCTTTTTCTCTAACTTATCACCAAGGACACATTTAAAATTTGGAACTTTAAGAGATTGAGAAATCGGTTTAGGTACAACTCCTACAGGAAGAAATTTATTCATATCTGCTTCTACAATAGATTGATTAATTAACTGTTCATTACTGTTTATTTTCACAGATTTAGAATTGTAATTAATTTTTGAGTTTTGAATTACAACTCCATTTCCAAGTGTAAAAGTCGGCATAATAATTTCTGAATCAGTAATTACAACATCGTTACCAAGGTAAGTATTATACTGATAAAGCTTAGAATTCTTTACTGTTACGCTATTACCAATCGTAATTTCATTTCTTAGTTCAGCAAAGTTTGTATTTTGGATTTTTGAATTTTCTCCAATTCTGATAACTCTTTTGCTGTAATCAGAAGCTGGTTGATAATTAAATGAAACGTTTTCTAATACTGAGTTTGCTCCTAATTTAAGAGGAAATCCTATAAGACTTGTAATATTTGGAGAATATCTACCTGGATTATAAGTGTTTACAGCATTCACATTGATGACTTTTGAATTGTCACCTAACTCAGACTCTTCAAAAATCGTTGTGTTTAAAGAAATAAAAGCACTCTCACTTACGATAGCTCTTGGGTGATATAATCCCCCACCATTTTTATGCACAAGCCAGTTGAAAGTTGCAGATGGAGCTCCATAACCTTCATTTCTATTTTCAATCTCTACGATTGAAGCATAAAAGTTAGTTAACTTCTTTTGCTCATCATCCGTTAGTTCACGGTAAATTCTTTTTACCTGATCATTATAAAGGTTTAAGTAAGTATTTAATCCTGTTGTGTACTTTGCAATTGCTACAAAGTTAATCCATCCACGATCATCTGCAATTGTTGTTAATCTTTCATGAATTAAAAGCATTGCTTGGTCACGAAGGCTCAACTTTAAGAAAAGTGGCTTCACGATGAATGTATCGTTTCCTCTTGTACAAGCGGCCTGCTCTACTTTAGCTCCAGAAGGAATTGTATAGATAGGTCTTCCAGCGAAACAATACTTATTCATTTCTTCAGCTGAAGGTAGTCCGTAAAAGCGAAGGTTCGTTCTCTTATCTAGCAGCTGATTTAAAATAGCATTGATAGCACTTTGTCTTGCTGCAAATTTTGAATTGATGTTTTCACTTACAGATTTGTAAATTGCAATCGTTTGATAGATGCGTGGGTTTAAAAGTTGAAGAAGTGGCCCTTCTCCAGATTGTGTTGAAGCGTCTGCATCGATGAATGGATCAGCTAATACAACTGAATCATCTGGAAGAACGATAACGTCTGCACGTGTTTTAAGCTTTGGCCCTGTCAGACCAGCAAAGACTGAAGTGCTAATGAAAGCAGCAATCACCATTACTGAAATTTTAGTCATTTTCATTGGTATCTCCTTATATAAATAACGACACAATCATTAACAAAGCAAAATGGTCTGGCAATACTCAAGGCTTTAGGAATACAAATAACGCAAATATTTAAGTTATTATTAATAAAGAAACAAGACGCAGATAGTGCTGACTAAAGTGTGGCATTTTTCAATTACAGCGAATTCTGTCGAATATAATTTTTTTTACAACCTGTTCCAAATCAGTTCCCTCGCCCTCATTAATCATTAGAATGAAGTCATGAATTATTTTTACGAGGATAAATTATGGCCCTGGTTTCGAACGCTTTAGAATGTGTCTCAGTTATTAAATCTGGCGACAGTGTCTTTCTTCACTCAGGAGTTTCAGCTGCTCAATTATTATTAAAAGCAATGGTCGATCGCGCTCCCGAACTTCGCGGTGTTAAAACTTATCAAATCCACACAGAAGGGAGTGCGGCCTACGCGCGCGAAGAGTATAAAGATAGTTTTCATGTTCACAATTTTTTCAACGGTGCCAACATGAGGAAAGAAGCAAAAAATCTTTCCGCTCTCTACATACCTATTTTCTTAAGTGAAATACCTTTGATGTTTTATAACGGCATCATCAATCTTGATGTGGCCATCATTCAAGTTTCTCCTCCTGATGTTCATGGAATGTGTACTTTAGGTCCTTCCGTCGACGTCTCAATTTCTGCGGTGAGAACTGCTAAAGTGATCATCGCGCAAGTCAATAAGCAGATGCCTCGCACCTTCGGGGACTCTTTGATTCATATTTCTAAAATTCACTCTTACATAGAAGTAGATGAACCTATTCACTGTGTAGAAGTGAGAGAAAGCACTCCTTGTGAAATGCAGATTGGTCACAATATCGCTTCTTTGATTGAAGATGGTGCCACTCTCCAACTGGGAATTGGTGCGATTCCAAATGCTGTATTGAAAAGTTTATCGAACCACAAAGATCTTGGTGTTCACACTGAAATGTTTTCTGATGGTGTAATCGAACTCTACCATCGTGGTGTGATTAATAATGTTTTTAAGAAAAAGCACCCAGGAAAAATTGTTTCAAGTTTTGTTATTGGCTCACAAAGAGTTTACGACTTCATTGATGATAATCCATCAGTTCTTTTACTCGACTGTGCTTACACAAATAGTGCCCACGTCATTGCTCAAAATCCAAAAGTGACGGCCATCAATAGTGCCATTGAAGTCGATCTCACAGGACAAGTTTGTGCTGATTCTATCGGATCAAAAATTTATTCTGGTATTGGCGGGCAGATGGACTTTATGAGAGGGGCAGCTCTTTCAAAAGGTGGAAAACCAATTATTGCTCTTCCATCAATGACTGTAAAAGGTGCCACTAAAATTGTTCCATTCTTAAAACCTGGTGCGGGAGTTGTCACAACTAGAGCTCACGTACACTACGTTGTCACCGAGCATGGTGTGGCCCATTTATATGGAAAGACATTATCAGAGCGTGCACTGGCCATGATTAATATCGCGGCCCCAGAGCACCGTGAAGAGCTTCAAAAACAAGCTTATGAATTATTTAATTAAATTATCTAGGTAAAAACTCAAATTCAACTTTGCCGTCTTTGTTCATAACAAGGATGGCATCGAATGGTTTCCCAGCTTTAGACTTAAAGCCTTTAATCACATCCGTTTTCTTTTCTTTCATGAGTTTCTTCACTTGAGACTCAGACAGCTTCTTCTTCGCTACCACTTTCCAGATTGTGAATCCACACCCTTCTTTCCAGCGAGAGCAGCTATATGATTTCGGGAAATCTTTTATTTCAGCACCACAAACCGGACAAGGCCCGAGATTTGAAACTTGCGCTTCAACTTTCGGCCCGTAAGTTTTTCCACCATAAGATTTAGGATTTGTTACATCTCTTGCGATCCCTTCAGTTGCTTTCCACTCTAGAGTAGCGCTATTGATGAAATCGTTGATGTTATCCATAAACGCTAAATCGTCTGTCTCACCTTCTGCCATGCTTTGAAGAGACTGCTCAAGTTTTGCTGTCTGAGAGACGCTTGTTAGTCCTTTCGTCGTAGGCATGTCATTGAGACGGTCTACAAGAAGCATTCCTTTGTCAGTTGCATTCAGGTTTTTACCAGAGCGATTAACGTAATCTCTCTTTAATAGAGTTTCAATAATCTGAGCACGTGTTGCCTGTGTCCCAAGACCAATTTCAGTCCTGAAGATCTTTTTCAAATCAGACTCAGTCACAAGCTTTGCTGGATTCGTCATATCATAAAGAAGTGAGGCTTCAGTGTATTCAAATGGAGGTTTAGTCTTTTTTGATTCAACTTCCCCACTCTTTAAAATCCCAACTTCATTTAATGCTAATTCAGGAAGCAGTTCTTCACGATCTGATCCTTCTAAAACTTTAAACCCCATCTCTAAGATCTTTTTCCCGCGAGTCATGAACTGATTTTTTTCACATTCAATCTGCACATCTGTTTCAAGATAGCGGTGGTTTTCTAAGAAGTTTGTAATGAAGCGTTTTAAAACTAAATGATAGATTTTTCCTTCAGGAGAATTCTCATCACCATTAAAATCTTTTAGTGGAATTAAACCGTGGTGATCCGTAAGTCTTGAATCATCAAACACAGTTTTATTTTTAGCGCTGACTTTAAAAGCAGCGAACTTTTCAAAATGTTCAGGATAAAGTTCTTTAAATTTGTAAACCAGACCTTTCACCATATCAAAAGACGATACGGCCATAACTTTTGAGTCAGTACGAGGATAAGACAGGCACTTATACTTCTCATAAAGAGTCTGGGCAATTTCCAGCGTTTTTGTCGCTGAAAAACCGTAGAGAATGTTTCCCTGACGTTGAAGCTCTGTCAGTGAGTATAATCCCTGTGGATACGACGTCTTTTCAGTTTGGTTTAAAACCTTAATGACAGCGTCTTTCTGATGAAGATTTTTTAAAAGTTCATCAAACTCGGCGCGTGTATCTTTTCTCTTTAGATCTTCTTTCTTCTTTGGATCGAACCAATAAGCCGAGACATCGCCATGCTTGAATTTAAACTTTGCTTTGAACTCGAAATAATCAACGGGAACAAAGGCATCAATCGCCTTTCTTCTTTCAACTAACATGGATAAAACAGCCGTCTGAACTCGTCCCACTGAAAATAGATCATTCAACTTAAGCGTAGCTAACCTAGAAAGATTCATCCCTACTAACCAATCGGCCTTTTGACGAGCTCGACCAGCGATAAAAAGACGATCGTAATCTTTTAGCGGTTTAATATTTTTAAGTTCAGTATGAATTACATCTTTCGTAAGAGCAGCTGATGTCCAGAAACGGAAAGCTTTAAGTTTTGATTTCCCATCATTTAGAATCAAACGAGCAATCAACTCTCCTTCGCGTCCAGCATCGGTAGCGACAATCAGACGATCAAGGTCCGTTCGCTTTAATAAACGCTTAATCACATCAAGTTGTTTTTTAGTTTTTGGCTGGGCCTTGAATTTAAACTCTTCAGGTAAAATAGGAAGAGTGTTCAAGTTCCACTTTTTATATTTCGGATCGTAATCCTCAGGATCAAAGGGAGCTAATAGATGACCAATGGCCCAAGTGATAACGTAATTCTCATTTTCAATAAAACCGTCTTGACCAGCACTGCCTCCGCCTAGAGCGAGAGCAAAGTCACGAGCGACTGATGGTTTTTCTGTGAGAATTAAGGTTTTCATCTTCATATATTAGAAGAAGCTATACACGTAGGCAAAAAAAAAGGGCCAGAATAAATCTGGCCCTTTTTATTAATTTTCTAATTTAAAAAATTATAGTTCAGCTGCAGTTGGCTTGTACCAGCAAAGAGGGCGCATACCTAATTCGTATCCATCTCTCTTTAAACAAACACCTTTTAGTGCATCTTTTCCATCTACATCGTCAGAGATCGCTTTATCACAAAGAGATCCTTGGAAGTAAGTGTCTAGACGACATTGTGCTGCTGGGTGGTTGTCGTTAGTTCTAGCAACTTTAGACGTATCTGGAGTTGTGAACTTTACGTTTGAGTTTCCACCTAGGTCACCAAGAAGCATAGCTAGTGATTTACCTGCCATCGAGATTCTTTCGCAAAGAGCGATATCAGAAGCTGATTTGTAGATAGATTCACATTTTGTAGTCGCTTCAGCGTCAATTTCCATTTTTGAAACGATTGCAATGTTGTCATCGTTTTCAAGAACTCTTCTCATACATTTTAGACCAGCGAAGTAGTCAGCTTGACCTTCGTTTGATGCCCATGCAGATCCGAATCCACCTTTTCTAGGAGCTCCACCAATGTGGTGACCTAGTTCATGACATACTACCATCATGAATCCATCAACAGTAACTAGAGGGTGACGTGCAAGACCTCCGTACATGTTTACTTGCCAGTTTTTTCCTGACTGTTGAGCAGACGCGTTAACTGTAGCGTCATCCCATCTGTTGTTCATGATAAGCTTTCCGCCTTTTTCTGCAACGATTGGCTCGTACACAGAAGACACTCTACCAACAGCTGCAAGGAACATTTCCTTCGTCATGTTGTTAGAAGCTTTATCACCTACTTCAATTCTACGATTATTTTCTGGAGCAAATCCACTATTAGCTAGTGAATCGCAAGAGAAAGCCTGAGAGAAAGTCAAAGTTGTCGCCATCAAAGCAACTAAAATCCCTTTTGTCATATAAAGTCCTCCGTAACAAATATTAGGAATGTGTTAATTCTTGCTATTTAATTACGTGTTGAAAAATAAATTAATCTTTCATTACCTGACATTTCTTGACGGGATCTCTCAGAAATATTTTTTCATTGGGGAAAAACGAAAACGGGACCCCTTGAAGGAGTCCCGTTGTCAAATTTTTGGCGCTAAGTTTTAGCGAAAAAAGTTATTTTTAGATCAAATTAGATCTCGTTAGAACCTGGTTTGTACCAGCAAAGAGGACGAACACCTTGAGCGTATCCATCTTTTTTAATACATGTTCCTGGGATTGCATCTGTTTTTGAAACGTCTTCTAGGATTGATTTATCACAAAGCATTCCAGCGAAGTATGTATCAAGACGACATTGAGCTGCAGGGTGAGCATCATTTGTTTGTCTTACAGTTTTTCTATCAGGTGTATTGAAGTTTACGTTTGAGCTTCCACCAAGTGATCCAAGAAGTTGTCCAAGAGACTTTCCTGCCATAGAAACACGTTGGCAAAGAGCTACTTCAGAAGCTGATTTATAGATCGACTCACATTGCTTTGTAGCTTCTGCATCGATTGTCATTCCAGCAACGATAGCGATGTTATCGTCGTTTTGAAGAACTCTTCTCATACATTTTAAACCTGCGAAATAGTCTGCTTGTCCTTCGTTTGAGGCCCAGTCAGTATTTCTTCCGTATCTTGGAGCTCCACCAATGTGGTGACCAAGTTCATGACAAACAACCATCATGAAACCATCGTCAGTTGTAAGCTTATGGCGAGCAAGACCACCGTACATGTTTACTTGCCATGTAGATCCTGTCTGTTGAGCTGAAGCGTTTACCGTTCCGTTTGCCCAGTTATTGTTCATAACAAGATTTCCACCCATTTCTTTAATGATTGGAGCGTACACATCAGACACTCTTGTCGTGATTGCATTGAATTTTTCTTCAGTCATATCACCGGCCATTTTATCGCCAACTGAAATGTTTAAATTGTTTTCTGGTAAGAATCCAGTGTGTCCTTTGCTATCACAAGCAAAAGTAACTGATGAAAGTGACATTGATAATACTGTAAGGGCCAAGATAGATTTTTTCATTATGTCCTCCGTAACGTGTATGAAATTAAAATCGCATAAACAATCCTCACACGATCTTGATAATTTGAGACAAAATAAATCTGTCAAATTCTTGCAGAGAATCTGTTTACACCGCTGACTAAATTACTTTAGTTTTCTCTCAGCTCACTTTAGTTTTTTTAAAAACTCACCTATCATCTATGCCATGACAAAAAATATTCTTCTAATGTTCGCTTCAATACTTCTTTCTTTTACAGCACTCGCTGAAGATCAACGTGCATGGAATGCATCTCTTGGTGCAGGTGTCGCCTTTAGAAAAAATCTACGCGTTGGAAACACTTATGAAAATATGGATAAGAGTTATGTAGTAAGACCAATTCCTATTATCCAGGCCAGCTATGGAAGATTTTCATTGGGAGTTCAAGGAATTTCTGTACTCGCTTTTGGAGATCATACGGCGAATGTCAGTGCTTTCATAAAACGAGATGGCGACCGCTATCACGGACTGGGAATGACTCCAAGAAAAGACTCAGTCTTTGTCGGGGCAAGTGCTAAATTTGCTAATTATGGATTCACTCTTTCTCACGATATTAACGGACGCTCGAAAGGATATATAGCGACTGCGAATTATGCAAAATTCTTCCCTGTTTCAGAAACATTGATCCTGCGTGCAGCTCTTAGTTTAGATTGGTTAGATGATAAGTACGCTGAGTACTACTATGGAGTAAGATCACACGAAGTCACAGCTTCAAGACGCGAGTATCATTTGAATAATTATTTTCTTCCGGGTATGGCCATCATGCCTATCATCCAAATTTCAGAACGATCTTCAATCGTCACTGTCATAAGTTCAAAAATTCTTCCAAAAGAAGTGAGTCAATCACCGACGATGAAAGGATCAAGATTTGAATTTGGTGGGATTCTTTCTTACAGCTATAAACTATAATTATTTCTTCGTTACAAGATTTTCAATTTCCGCCACGATCTTTCTATAGGTCGGCAATTGATAGCGCTGTTTTAGATATTTCAGAATATTCGTGAAATTGTCTAAATCGTTGTGCTCTAAAATACATGTGGCGAAGTCTTCAACAACCACAAAAAATACGGCCATCGGAGAAATACCTGCAGTTAAGGCCTCTGGAAAACCTACACCATTTGAAACACCATGGTGTTGCTTAATAATGATGTCGACACCCTGAGGAAGTCTTGGGTAAGTTTGAGCAAGAAGAGCTGCTTTGTTGGCATGATTTAAAACAGAGTCGCGCTCTCTCGGAGAAAGGTTTGCTTTACGAAGTCCTTCAAGATCCATGATCTTTAAAAGCTTTTCATCTTCTAAGTAAATATCGTGGAAAAAACTCACCATCGAAATTTTTTCTAACAAACTTGCCTGCTGGTCACTGCTTCCCCATTCCATCTTGGGCATAAGTGCGTGGGCCATAAGACATATAAGGTAAGAGCGGCGGTATGAATAACTTAATTGATTATCTAAAAGTTTGCGAAGAAGACTTCCCAACTTATCAGTCTTTGTAATCTGCGCCCTCATTTGATGAACAGTCTGATCAACCATCGCGATACAAGTCGTGCTGATTCCCAGAGATTTAATCAACTCACTACTAATGACGAAAGAGTCACCTGTCATCACAACAGCTTCATCCATCGTGTGTGGTGCACGTAAATTTCTTAGAGATTGAGTTAAGAGTCCATTCATGAAAAGCTCACGCTCTTCTTTTAAGATATAAAATTCCTGCAGTCCCAGGTCTTCATACTTATGTAAATCGTCCTTAGTAAAACTCTCGCCAAAGTGCAGGCGTTTTACGTACTCATCACCGGTTTTTTTCACCAGCTTAATGTAGACATCACATGGACATAAAGTCATAAGATAAAAATATTTAGTTTGAAAAGAAACGTAATCCGGAAGTTTCATGTGACTGAAATCTTCTTTTTTTAGATTAAGCGCTTTAAGCACCAGACGATTTAACTCTTCAATACGTAGACGGTCTGAAACCATCGCATATTTTTTGTAAGTGTGCTCGAATTCCCCGATAACAATCAGCGGAGTTGTTAAAGAGTTATCGTAAATGACGTTTAAAAAGAGCGCTGCAATCTGCTCAATTGGGTGTTCTACTGTTTCCAGAGAACTATTCCTAACGACATAAAGATCGTAATAATCGCCTTTTTTCACAGACTCAATAGCTTCTGACCCACTCTTAAAATGGACAATTTTGGCCCCGAACTCTCGTTCGAGGTTCTTCGCTATTACATCGCCTACTGATTCATTTGGTTCGACTAAAAGTATCTTTAATTCCATACCGTTAATATTAAACCAAAACTAAAAAAAGTGTTGAAATGGGTAAAATATGTTTTTGCAACTAACTTGCAAACTCCCGCACTTCCCTATAGTATAAACCTAATATTGAGGTGCATATGGGGATATTAAATCCAAAAAAAGACCTAGAAAGAGATGCTTTGTGCATCAAACTTCTTAAAGACAAAGGACTGTCAGTGACGGCCCCGAGAAAAAGTATTTTGGGTCTCTTACTAAAAGAACATGGTCCGTTTTCAGCAGAAGAAATCCTGAAAAAATTGCCAAAAAATTCTTGCGACCAGGCCACGATCTACCGCTGCCTAAATCAATTTGTCGAAGTCCAGTTAGTGAATACGTCATTTCTTGAAAAAGACATGGCCCATTTCGAGTTTAACGATCCTCACCACCACCATCACCACATCATTTGTAAAATTTGTAAAAAGATCGAATCTTTTCATGAGTGTTTAATGGAAAAAATCGAAACGAATCTTCAAAAGAAAGGTTACAGAGATATTCAACACAGACTGGAGTTCTTCGCAGTATGCGAGTCTTGTTCTAAAGGATAAAATCATGAAAAAATTTATTGCTGCCTTATTTGTTGTCATCATGACAAACACTCTCTTCGCTGCTGAAGTCCCTTGGGAAACACTAAAGTCATTAGACTTCGACACTAAAACTAAAAAAAATGTTATCAAACCAGAACTACAAAAAATCTTAGGTAAAGAAATCAGCATCAAAGGGTTTATGATGCCGCTTGATTACGAAGCTAAGGAAGTGGTGGAGTTTTTATTCATGCCATACGTGCCTGCATGTATGCACGTACCACCTCCACCAGCTAATCAACTTGTCCTGGTAAAAATGAAAAAAGGCGCAAAAATTAAGCCTTCATTCTATCCTATCGAGCTTACGGGAACGCTCGCTGTGGAAGCGAATGCTGACCTTGAATCTTCTTTTAAAATGGAAGGAATCAAAATCAGAGAACTAAAAGATTTTACACCGCCGCCTACCGCGGCACCAAAAGGAGTTCACCCGTGAAAAAAATGTCCTTAATTCTCTCAACACTACTACTATCTTCAGTTGCTCTAGCAGCAAGTCACCATGATCATGCAAAAGGTCTTGGCGCTCATGAGCATGGGGCCATCAAATTAGGAATGGCAGTCGAAGGAAAAACGATTGACTTAGACCTTGATGGGCCAGCAGAATCATTTTTTGGTTTTGAATATACGCCTTCTACAGCTAAAGAAAAAAAGGCCTTTAATGATGCCGAATCTCTTTGGACTAAAGATCTTTTAACAAAATTATTTGTTCTTGATAAAAAACTAGGATGCACATCATCTGAAGTTTCTTTCAAACAAGAAATTGACGAAGAAGAGACAAAAGAAGCTCAAGCGAAATTAAAAAAAGGTGAGAGAAAAGAATCTGGAATCCACAGTGATGTTGAAGCAAAAGCTAAAATCATCTGTACTCAAGATTTAAAAGGTCAAACTGTTGTTGTTTCATTAAAGAAGAGCTACCCACACATTAAAAAACTCTCTATTGATCTAGTTGGATCAGAAGTTAAGTCTATTAATGCTAAAGCAGTTGAAGAAGTTAAACTATAAATTTTAGAAGTACAAAATGACGAAAGCTATCAGTCTTAAAAAGTGTCTTTTTTCTTATAATCAATCTCACAAGCTGGTCATTAATATTGACCAGCTTGATATTGAAAGTGGCGAGAGGGTTTTCCTCTACGGCCCTTCAGGTCACGGGAAGAGTACCCTACTCAATCTTACCGCCGGTGTTTTAAAAGCAAATTCTGGTGAAGTGACAGTGTTGGGGCAAGACCTGACGAAACTCACGCAATCAAAACGCGATCACCTTCGTGGAGAAAAAATCGGATACATCTTCCAGATTTTTAATCTAATTCCTTATCTGACAGTAAAGGAGAATATCGTTCTTCCTTGTTTGATTAATAAGAAGAGAGCGCTGGAAGATTACGATAAACAAGCTGAGGAATTAATCGACTCCCTTGGGCTTCGTGAACACATCAACAAAAAAGTCACAGACCTCTCAATCGGGCAACAGCAAAGAGTGGCTGCAGCACGAGCTCTTATCGGTAATCCTGAAATGATTATCGCTGATGAGCCCACAAGTGCTCTCGATGAAAAAAATACACGCGAATTTATGGAACTTCTAATGAGCGTTTGGGAAAAGAAAAAGTTTACACTTATCTTTGTTTCTCATGACGAACGTTTAAAGTCTTACTTCTCCAGAACAATTTCCCTTCCTGAGATCAACCACCATGATTAATTTTTTAACTTATAAATCAATTAAAAATAGAAAATTCACCAGCTTTCTTTGCGTTCTCTCGATTGCATTGTCAGTGACATTGTTTTTAGGAATTGAGCGTATCAGAAACGGTGCCCGCGATGGATTTACTAATACTATTAGTAAAACGGATTTAATCGTTGGTGCAAAAGGTGGCCCGTTACAGCTGCTTCTTTATACTGTTTTTCATATTGGTGGTGCCGTCAACAACATCAAAATATCGACATATAATGATATTAAGGCCAATCCACAGGTGGAATGGACCATTCCTATTTCATTAGGGGATGCATACAGAGGTTTCAGAGTTGTCGCGACTGATGAGAACTTTTATGAACACTACCGCTTCAGAGGAGATCGCAAAGTCGAAATTTCTGAAGGTGGACGCGTCCCTACTGATACATTCGATGTTGTGATTGGATCTGAAGTCGCAAAAAAGTATAAGCATAAAGTTGGAGACCCGATTGTTATCTCTCACGGTCTTTCTGCTGAATCGATTCTTTCTCACGACAATACACCTTTTAAAATTGTAGGGATCATCTCTCCTACTCAAACTCCGATTGATACTGGGGTCTACATCACTCTTCAAGGGATGGAAGCGATCCACTTTGGATGGGAGACAGGTATGCCAAGTGGAGAAGCGATTAATCCTGATCGATTCAAAAAAGAAAACATCGAAGTGACTCAGCTGACTTCTTTTATGGTGAAACTAAAGTCGCGTATCGCAGTTTTGCGTATGAGAAGAAACATTGATCAATACGAAGCTGAGCCGGTTATGGCCATCATCCCTGCTCTTTCATTACAAGAAATGTGGGAGACGATTGGTTATGTTGAACAGATTCTTTTCTTAGTAAGTTTATGCGTTCTTTTAGTAGGTGTAATGAGTATTCTTATTTCACTTTATACTTCTATCAATGAAAGAAGACGTGAGATGGCGATTTTAAGATCACTTGGAGCAAGTGCCCGCCATATTTTCTTACTTCTGATTTACGAATCAAGCTTCCTGGTTTTAATGGGATGTATTTTAGGTGTGCTATCAATGTACGGACTTTTATACTTCGTTTCTCCATGGCTTGAGTCAAACTTTTCAGTGTATTTACCAATCGAAGCTCTATCAAAAACAGAGTGGATGTACCTTGGTGCAATTTACGTTGTAGGAACTCTTGCCGGATTAATTCCAGCGATAAAAGCTTACTTAAATTCGCTTCAAGATGGGTTGACTATTAAACTATAATCTTTAAACTTTATTTATGTTTGAAACTTTTAAAGATCTATTTAAATTCCTGGGCCGCCATAAAAAATGGTGGCTCTTACCAATCCTCGTATTTTTGATTTTATTTGGTGCCTTGATTATTTATGCTCAAGGAACTGCCGTTGCACCATTCGTTTATACATTCTTTTAGAAAGGTTCGTTGAAAGGCGAAATTTCTTGTTTCATGACCATTGTAGATTTGACTGATCTGAAATGAGTATGGAGTCTGTCTCTGCCAAAGAGTCTAAAAAGAAGTGCGATAGGAGTAAACACTAAGAAAAAAACGAGTGTAAAGAGAATCGTACTGTTGATTCTCCCCAGAACATTGCCGATTTTTATCCAATACTCTCTTGGTTTGATAAGAGAATTTGGAACTAACATGCCTAAGATAAAAACGGCTGCTGAAACACTTACAGGATAAGGATTCATCGGATGGTTCTTTAAAGCTGGGATTCCCCAACCAATTAATAAAAAACCGCCTGCAACAATTAATGCAAAAACTCTTAAGTCTTTTTTAGAAGGTGCTTTTCTAGTCTTCTGCATAAGCGCTCTCCCATTTAGTATCTAAAACAGATTGGGGTTGATTCGTTTTTACAATCAGAACATTTTCTAAAATAAGTGTATCCATATCTGTGGTCATAAAACACTTTAATGCTTCTAAAGGCGTGCATACGACAGGCTCACCTCTGACATTAAATGAAGTATTGATAAGGACAGAGCAACCAGTGGCCTTCTTAAAAGCAATCAGAAGTTCATGTAAACGAGTATGGATATTTCGATCTACCACTTGAAGTCTTGCTGAACCATCTACGTGAGTGATCGCTGGAAGGTTTTTAGTTTTTGTTTGCGTAGTAAAAAGCATATAAGGACTCTCATCGCTTTTTTTCCAGTCAAAATACTCTTCTACATCTTCTTTCAAAACGATAGGAGCGAAAGGTCTGAATGACTCTCGTTGTTTAATTTTTAAATTCATTACAGACTGCATATCTGGGCTTCTTGCATCTCCAATAATTGATCTGCATCCTAAGGCACGAGGACCAAATTCCATACGGCCTTGAAAAAATCCTACGACTTTATCTTTTGTCAGGTGATCTCTTACTAAAACTTCATCCAACTCCATTGAGGTTTGAAATTCCGTAAACTTAAAATTATATTTATTCAACATGCGCTTAATTTCGAGAGAGGTAAATGCCGGGCCTAGAAGTGAGCCTTGTTGAGCATTTTCTAAAACAACTCGCTCGTGTTTTAAATGGTAATGGTAATAGGCCAGAGCACAACCAAGTGCGCCTCCTGAATCACCTGAAGCTGGCTGAACCCAGATCTTGTCAAAGAGACCGGATTTTATGAGTGCACCGTTGGCCACACAGTTCAATGCCACTCCTCCGGCCATGACGAGATTTTTTTGATTCGTCATTTTTTTTACGGCACGAGCAAGATGAATCACTACTTCTTCAGTGACTGCTTGAATTGAAGCCGCCAGGTCTTTGTGAAATTGAGTAATAGGATCATTGCTTCTTCTCGGGGGATTGTTGAAAAGTTCAACAAAGTCTTCCGTGTACATTCCAGTTTCTGAAGTGAAATTGAAATATTTTAAATTAAGCTGGAAACTTCCATCTTCAAAAATAGCGATGACTTCTTTTAGGATTAAATCCTTAAAGATTGGTTTTCCGTAAGGAGCAAGACCCATCATTTTATATTCGCCAGAGTTTACTTTGAATCCCAGAAAGCCTGTGAATGTTGAGTAAAGCAGACCCAATGAATGTGGGTATTGGATTTCAAATAATGGTTTAATGTCGTTTCTATGTCCTACCCAGGCGCTGGTGCTTGCCCACTCTCCGACTCCGTCAATGCAAAGGATAGCTGCGCTTTCATAAGGAGATGGGAAAAAGGCCGAAGCTGCGTGTGAAAGATGATGCTCACTGAAAAATAATGGTGGGTGTTTTCCAGTCGTAAACTTTTTTAGTCCGTCTTTTAAAAGCTTTTTGAAATAGATTTTTTCTTTTATCCATAAAGGGATTGCTCTTAGAAAAGACGGCAGTCCTGATGGAGCACTGGTGAAATAAGTTTCAAGTAAGCGATCGAACTTCAAGATGGGTTTGTCATAGAAGACGATTGAGTGTATGTCAGTCAGCTTTATATTGGCTTCGTTTAAGCAGTAATTGATTGAGTGTTCAGGGAAAGAGCTGTCATGCTTTTTTCTGGTGAAGCGTTCTTCTTCTGCGGCCGCAATGATTTGGCCGTCTTTAAGTAAAGCGGCCGCAGCGTCGTGGTAGAAACATGAAATGCCCAGTGTATACATATAATTTTCTATCGAAGAGTTGTAATCTTTTAAGTCTATTACTCATAATTGCAACTTACAATAAATAAAAACTCAGTATACATTTTCATCAATTCTATTTAAAATTATTTTATGCAATACCTGACTCTACTTTTTTCTCTTTTATTGAGCTACGTTTCATTCGCGCAGGAAAATTCACCTTCCAAACTGCCTATTATTGAGAACCACTCTACATATACAGTCCGCGGCTACACAATTGAAAATTCTTTTTACACCCAACAGCCACCGCTCCCTCGTGACTATGGTCTCAGTATCGAATATTCAATTAATACTTTTTCCCCATTTACGACGACTCGACATATCTCAAAAGTGGGTAATGAAGTGACCTTTGATGTCACATATGAAAGTGCAGAGTTAGGATTGAGAAAAATCCCAGCAGAGTTCATTCCAAAACAACCTAGTGAGCATCTTATAGTTGCCGGTGACTCAAATACATTCGGTGATGGTGTTTCAATTGAAAACACGCTTCCAGTTCTGCTATCACAAAAAATCCCCGGCACTCGCCCCTATAATTGGGGCATCAGGGGGGCAGGGCCAAATAATACATTGGCAATGATGGAATTTCTTCCATGGGAAAAGACGATCCATGAGTCGAGAGGAACATTTATCTATAATCATTATGATTTTCTTATCGAAAGAGTCATTGGATTTAAAGACTATATTCAATGGTCAGAAGGAAAAAGTCCTTACTACAACTTAAATGATAAAGGAGTTGCAACTTATCAGGGAAATTTTAACACACGCTTTTTAACCAGAATTTTTCAGGTAATGAATTATGTAAAATGGATTAATAACCTCTTCCCTATTTTACCTCGTCCTCGCTACCAACACACAGTCATTCTAGCGAAGGTCTATTTAAAAATGTTTGAAGAGTATAAAAAGAAATTTCCTGAAGGGAATTTCTTGGTGGCCATCAATTATAACTTTCACTGGCCACTACCTGGAAGACTGGAAGACCTACAAACAGAACTGAAAAAAAACAAAGTCCCTTTCGTCGTTATGCCCTTTGTAACTGACGATGAGAAATATCTTTTAAAAGACCTTCATCTAAATCCCAAAGGACACCAACTTGAATTAGATATTTTACTAAAAGTCCTTCCTCTTAACAAAATAGCTCGCCAACCAAACATAAACTCCACTGATTACGATAAGGTGAAGAATTTGCGGTAATACACTCACTGCAATCGGCTCCCCAATCAATAAACTAGAAGAAATACTGTCTAAAAAAGACGCTCTTGGAAAAAGGAAATAAACCAAAATCCCAGCTAATTTAAATCCACTGAAATTTAAAAACAATTCATTGTATGGAACTGTGCTTAGACTTGAATAAGCTGCTGCTGCCGCTAAACAACTTGCAAACGTCGCAAATAAGGCTCCGATCTTGTTAAGCAATAGTGAAAAGAAGATTGAAATAAAAATAACCAATAACAAGTAAATACTTAGAACTAAAAAGCTGTACAAATGTCCTGTGGTAAAAATGATTTTCTTAAATGAATAAGAAAACAAAAGCGCCGATAAAATATAAGAGTAAGCATAATAAGCAAGTACAAGTAACCAAGTCCCTAATACTCTTACGAAGAAGTATTCAATACGGCTAATTGGAAACGACAGGTATTGATAAATTATGTTGTTTTCAAAATCAGATCTAAAAACACTCACACCAAAAATCGCAGCAACGATAAAATTGATACTGTTAATAATTCTGAAGTTTAATGAAAGGATATTAACACCCGTCATGCTTAAGGCCTGGTCTCCACCCATTTGAGTCGATACAGCGCCAATAATAAGGTTTGCCAGTAAAATAGATAATGTCGTCGCCACGAAAATGAAAATCAACGTTTTACTTCTGATTTCTTTTAAAACGGTATCAACGATAAGTGCTTTGTATTGAGCTTTCATTATTGTGCTCTCCCTTCATTAACGGTTCTGTAGAAAAAATCATCCAGTGATTTTTCTTTTTCTAAAACGGAAGCAACTGATCCCGCAAAGAGAAGTTTACCTTTGTTTAAAATAGCAATCTCATCACAAATCTGCTCCATTTCCAGAAGGATGTGTGAGTTAATGAACATTGTCTTACCTTGTTCTTTTAATTTTTTGATGATTTCTTTCAAGTCTCTGATCCCGATTGGGTCTAATCCTGAAAAAGGTTCATCTAAAACGATCAGGTCATTGTTACCGATAAGAATGCTAGCTAACCCCACTCTCTGCATTTGCCCTTTAGACATTTTAGAAAGTTTTCTGTTAGCAAGGTCGCTGATTTGAAGTTCTTCTAAAGCAGAGTTCACTTGAGCTGTAAGTTCAACCCCTTCGATGCCTTTCATTTTTCCGAAGAATTCTAAAACTCCTCTTGCTGTGTAGAAAGGAAAGAAGCTGAATTTTTCTGGAATGAAGGCCACGCCCATTCTTGAATTTTTATCGTTAACATTCAGGCCATTGATTTCAATTGATCCTGAATCAGTGTGCATAAGATTAAGCATAAGTTTAACTAAAGTCGTTTTACCAGCTCCGTTGGGTCCAAGAAGAGAAAAAACCTTTCCTCTTTGAATATTAAGACTGATGTCTGTCAAAGCGAAGTCTGGGCCGTACGATTTTGAAATATCCTTAATTTGAATAATATCCATTAAAACCTCTGTATAAGAGAAAAAATACTAGCTTCTATGTTATTCTTCCCCTACGATTTTTTAAAGAAAATTAATGCCTATAAAGGAGATTTTATGAGCAAAAGTTTATATGATTTTAACGTCATTGATATTAACGGCGCCACTCACTCATTAAAAGAGTATGAGGGTAAGACACTTTTAATCGTTAACGTTGCTTCTAAATGTGGATTCACTTCGCAGTACACCGAGCTAGAGCAAATCTACAAAGAATACAAAGACTCAGGTCTTGAGATCCTGGCATTCCCTTGTAATCAATTTGGTGCTCAGGAGCCTGGGGACGCTGAAGAGATTAAATCTTTTTGCTCTCTTACTTATGATGTCAGCTTCCCTATTTTTGCCAAAGTAGATGTCAACGGATCAACGACTGCTCCAGTTTATACTTATTTAAAAGACTCTCTTCCTGGTCTGCTTGGACTTAAGGCCATCAAATGGAATTTTACAAAATTCCTCATTGGTAAAGATGGAAAACCAATCAAGAGATATGCTCCGACAGATAAGCCGCTTTCAATTTTAAAAGATATTAAGAAAATACTTTAGTGATTTTTATGAGAGAGATATTCATCAACTGCGCTTAGAGTTTTTAAAATAACCAGGCGCTTTGATGGGATTTTATCCAAATCAAGTTCAGATTTCCCAGCGACAACCAGTTCAGTTGATGGATTTAATTTTCCAGAGAGTTTTTCAATGTAATTTTGGAAATGAGATTTTCCTAATTGATTGTGAACATTTGACGGGCCTACGATCACCACATTGGCCTCCAGTGATTTCACTGTATCGCTTAAGGCCTCATAAGTAATATCAGCACCCAAATAAGTATAGTGAAGACCGTAATGGCCGCAAAGAAGTCCAACTGACCCCAAAGCGAGATCGTTTAAATCCCCTTCCATTCCACTGACAATCACATTGATGTTGATTTTATCTTTCTTATCGTGAGGGTGATAAAGATTATAACCCATATGAAATTTTAAAAGGGAGCGCGTCGCCTGCTCTTGCGAAGAAGTAAAAACACCACTTGAATGGGCCTCTGCTAGTGAATGAGAAAGAGGTACAAGAATTTCAAGCGCAAAATCTTTTGGAGATAAAAGGATTTTTAATTTTCCCAACTCTTGTGAGATGACATCGAGTTTGTAACTTTTTAAAGCAAAATTTAAAATGGGAAGTGACTGAGCTGGGTCTATAGTGAGCTTAGTGTCATTGATCAGGTTAAAATCTGTTGCTTCAAAACTCGCCTCTGTTTTCCCGAGATCCTTAAGTAAATCTTTAAGTTCAGGAATCGTGAGACCCGCCACTTTTGAAATAGTATACCCAAGCAAGCATAGCTCGCTAAGCAACATAAGTTTTTCAACATCTGTTTTAGAATAAGTTCTATGTCCAGAAGCATCACGAACAGGAACAAGGGCCTTGTATCGTTTTTCCCAGGCGCGGATGGTGTGAACCCCCACTCCTGAAATTTTTGACGCCATCTGAATTGTATAAGTAGTACTGCTCAAATTTATCATTCCTTCGCGTCTATGTAATGTCTCAGAGATTATAGCATCAACCTGCTAGTAAAAACAAAACATAAACTTATAATGATTTAAGTTTCCAGTTGAACAGGAGTCAAACAAATGAAAATTTTAATCACAGGTGCTACAGGATTTGTCGGAAGTGCATTGGCAAAAAAACTATTAGACAGCGGGCATGAATTAAATATCCTCACAAGAAGTCGTGAAAATCTTCCAGATGTTTTTAAAAATTCAAGAGTCACTGCTTTTGAATGGAAAGATACCAGTGTTGCTCCTCCCATTGAAAGCATCTCCGGAATAAATGGAGTGATTAATCTTATGGGTGAAAATATTTCAGCAAAACGCTGGAGTAATGAGCAAAAGATTAAACTTCATACTTCGAGAGTCGAGTCGACCAAAAATCTTACCAATTTATTAAATCATAACTTAACAGCTCCTCTTGATTTTTTTATTTCAGCAAGTGCTGTGGGAATTTATCCCGTAGGTCTAACTGATTGCCTTAACGAAGATTCAAAAACTGGGAAAAACTTTCTCGCTGAACTTTGCAAAGATTGGGAAGCTGCCGCTTATACACTTACAAAAGTAAAACGCATCGTCATTATTAGAACTGCTGTTGTTTTAGAAAAAAATGGAGGAGCGCTGACAAAAATGCTGCCTCCTTTTAAGCTTGGATTAGGTGGACCGATCGGAAACGGAAATCAATATATGAGCTGGATTCATTTGGACGATTTAGTCAACATTTACACAAAAGCAGCAACAGATCCAAAAATGTCTGGAGTTTATAATGCCGCTGCCCCACATCCTACTGACAACTTCCATTTCACTAAGGCCCTGGGAAAAGTACTTCACAAACCAACGTTAATTCCGGTTCCGGCAGCTGCACTTAAAATTGCTTTTGGAGAAATGTCTTCAGTGATTTTAGATTCACAGAAAGTCATTTCTAAAAGACTTCCGGAAGAAGGCATCACACTTCAGTATGAAACAATTGAATCAGCAATGAATAAAATTTTTGAGACGAGATAATCAATGAAACGTGCCTTATGTTGGGTCAGAAGAGACTTACGGCTTCACGATCACTTTGCCCTGTCAGAAGCACTTAAAAATGCAGATGAAACCATTGTCGCCTTTATTTTTGATGAACTTATATTAGAAAAGCTTCACAACAAAAATGACCCAAGAGTGTCCATAATTATGGACTCTCTTAGGGAGATGGAAACTCAGCTGCAAAAATATAGTTCAAGCTTAATTGTCCGTTTTGGAAATCCTGTTGAAGAAATTCCTAAACTGATCGCTGAATATAAAATTGATGGACTCTTTTTTAATCGCGACTATGAACCTTATGCCAAAAAGCGCGACTCTGAGATTGAGCAAATTCTTCTTGCTCAAAAAAAGGCAGTTTATACTTTTAAAGATCACGTCTTCTTTGAAAAAAATGAAATTTTAAACGGCTCAGGTGAAATTTATAAGGTTTTCACACCCTATAAAAATAAATGGCTAGAGACTTTTCGTGCACAGGAAGAATTTATTCCTGAATACAAATGTAATTTGAAAAAACTCTACCCTATAAAAAATTCTAAAAATATTATTGATCACGATTGGCTTCACGAAATCGCTTTTTTAGAAACACCTTGTGTTCTAACTGGTGGGAGCAAAGAAGCACTCAAACGATTAAATACTTTTAGAGAATTCATTGAAAACTACAAAGAGGCCCGCGATGTTCCGGCGCTTGAGCAGACATCAAATCTTTCAAGTTATATCAGAATGGGGAATCTCTCAGTCAGAGATATGATCCGACTTGCTGTAGAAAAAAGAAATTCAGGATATGAGACATGGCTTTCTGAAATTATCTGGCGAGATTTCTATCAGGTAATTCTTGATGCCTACCCTCGCGTGGATAAACACTGTTTTCGCCCGGAATATGACAACATCAAATGGTTGGGTTCAAAAAAAGATTTCCAAGCGTGGTGTGATGGCCAGACAGGCTATCCTCTCGTCGATGCGGCCATGAGATGTTTAAATACGACAGGGATGATGCATAATCGTCTGCGTATGGTTGTGGCCTCATTTCTCACGAAAACTCTTTTAATCGACTGGCGCTTAGGTGAGAGATACTTTGCTGAAAAACTTCTCGACTACGATATGGCCGCCAACAATGGGGGATGGCAATGGAGTGCTTCAACTGGTGTTGATGCTCAACCCTACTTTAGAATTTTTAATCCCTATAATCAGTCTGAAAAATTTGATCCCGAAGGAATTTATATCAGACAGTGGTGTCCTGAACTTTCCAGATTTTCAAACAAGACCATTCACTCTCCTCACGACACTGAAATCTTTGAGCAAGTAGAAGCAAAATGTTTTGTAGGTAAAGATTATCCGGCCCCGATTGTTGGTTATAAACAACAACGAGACCGCGCTTTAGCGATGTATAAAGCTGTTAAGTAGCAGCGGCTTCAGGATGAGAAGAAGGACTAGCAGCTATATTTAAACCAAACTTCTCACCATCTTTAATGATTGTTTTAGGAAGAACGGCCACGTTTGGAGCAACAACTGCTTTTTCACCGATCGTTACACCACCAAGAAGTTTTGCTGAAAGACCAACCATCGCTCCTCTTTTGATCACGAGTTTGTCGATAATTAAAAATCCCTTCATTCCATAATGGGCCATCATATAGGCCGATCCGCCAATTGTGACGTAATCCCCAAGCTTGATTAAACATGGGTCAGAAATATTAGAAGTGTTCAAGAGAACACCCTTTCCGATTTTCATTCCCATCATTCTAAAAAATAAAATGTTTAGTGGTGATGGCGTAATAAAATCTAGAACTGTGTAGCGGACTAAATAAGTTAGGGCATTATGATAAAACCAGGGAATCGATTCAATTGAAAACCATGCGCCTCTATAGGATTTCACGAAAGGGCGGCAAGGAAGATTCATAATGGGAACAATAAAGATCAGCGTTAGAATAAACGAAATGAAAGCTCCACCACCACATAGACCATAGCAAAAAGCTTTTAAAGCAAATGAAGTATCAACCATCTGGAGCGAGGCCCATTGAAATAACATGATTCCAGGAGTTAGTGCCACAGCAATACAGAAAATGAAAACGCAAACAATTGGGATAAGAAATAGCGCGAAACCTACTGTTGAGAAGCGTCTAAATACGTTTTCGACAATTGCGGCCCATCCCTTTTTTGTTGAGTCAGAAGAATTGATATCAATTTTTTCAATAGCGGCCATAAACATCCGTGCTTTTTCATTGGGAACTTTTTTAATGATTTCATTTTCTATAGTTTAATAAAGTTTGTAAACTAATCCCTTATGTCATTCAAAAATAATATTAAAACCGCTAAAGAAATACTCATCTTCTCTCTGCCCATCATCGCAGGCCAAATCGGTCAGATGTTTTTTGGTGTAGGAGATATCATCGTTGCAGGACGCTACTCAAGCCTAGCTGTCGCTTCTATTGGTGTGGCCGCAATGATTTTTGCACCATTCTTAATGGTAGGGATTGGAGTTCTTTTTTGCACCGGACCTCTGGCCTCACAATTAAAAGGTGAAGGGAAATCAGACCCGACTTTCTTATATAACGCTTATCTCGTAAGTCTAGTGATCGCAATGACTCTGGGAACAGCTTTGTTTTTCTCAGAATTCTATATTGGTTACTTTAAACTCAATCCAGAAATCGTCCCTCATGTGGTGCTGTTTTTAAAATGGACTTCTTTCTCACTATTTCCTGCTTTTGTCTTCCAGGCCTCAAAAGAATACCTGCAAGCTCAGGGGAAGATTTATATTCCCAATTCAATCATCTGGTTTTTTAACATCGTGAACGTTCTTTTAAATATCCTCTTGATGTTTGGAACTACTAACTTCAAAGGATTTGGAATTGAAGGTTCTGCGATTGCGACAACGATTTGCCGCTTCTTAATGGCTATTTCTATTTTCTTTTATATGAAATCAGTTACGCCTTTTGAAATGAGACGAAATCCGGAAACAATTAAAAAAATTCTAAGACTAGGCCTTCCTATCTCCTTCACTATCTTGTGCGAAGTTTTAATCTTTGCAACCGTTACTGTTTTAGTTGGTGGAATGAGCTTAATTGCTTCTGCTTCTCAAAACCTGGTTATGAACATCACCTCTCTGACTTTCATGGTGCCTATGGCACTCGGAAGTGCGATTTCAGTTTTAGTTGGTGAACAGTTTGGTAAAAAATCTATCGAGGGAATTGTTCGTCTATGCCGTGGAGCTATGACATTAACGATTTTCATTCAGGTTTTCTTTGCTTGTCTTTATTTAACGATTCCTCATTTAGTTATGGGACTCGCGACAACTGATGAGGCCGTGATTGTTTACGGTGGAGCTCTTTTATTCTGGGTTGGACTCTTCCAGCTTCCAGATGGTCTTCAGGTGGTTTTGTCAGGAGTGATGAGAGGATTAAATGAAACCAGAATTCCAATGGTGTTAGGCCTTATTTCTTATTGGGTATTAGGACTTCCTTTCGGAGTTTATCTTGCGTACCAAAGAAATATGGAGGCCCGTGGATTGTGGGTTGGTCTTGCTATTGGTCTGACATGTATGTGTGTTTTATTAATCGCGTTTTATCAAAACCGAATTAAAAAACTACGTCTGACAATTCAAAATTAATTGCTTTCTTAGATAATGGATCAGTGAACTTTAACTGATAAGACATCAGTCTTATCCCGTCGCTGTTTTTATTTCCTGTTCCGTATTTTGGGTCTCCAAGAACTGGATACCCTAATTCTTCAAAGTGACGTCTGATCTGGTGAAGGCGTCCTGTATGAATCTGAACTAATAAAATGGCCGTGTGCTCTTTTTGCTCTGTGATTTTAAAAGTTGAATGAGCATCTTTCCCATCAATTTTAAAATGAATATCGCCGCCATCCGGATACTTTGCCTGGATATTTCCAACCACTTCAACTTTATAAAACTTCTCTACCTTATTATCCTGCCATAACTTAGAAAATGTTCCTGCAGCATGGTGAGTGTAAGCAAAAAGCATAAGTCCATGAGCTTCACGATCTAGTCTATGAATCAGGTAAGCTTTCCCTTTCGTCTTTTCAATTTGTCTCAGGATACTTCCGTGATCACCGAAGTCTGTTCCTTGTGAAAGAACTCCTGGTGGCTTGTACCAAAGTCCCCACTCTTTGCTGGCGAAAACTTCACGTGAGTCCGGCACCTCTAAATTCACATAACGAGGGTCAAAGAAAAATTCAACATGGGACTCAAGTGTTAGTGGAGCAGTCGCTCTTCTTACACGCAATCGTTTTGATGAACTTAATTTTCTAAACCAGACTCCACCATTATTTAAAACTTTTTTCAAAACACTCTTTGATAGTTTTGTATGTTTTTCTAAAAAATCAATCAGCACCAGAGGATCACCCTCTTGCACGCTTTTTTTCAATGTAAATGGCTTCGTTGTATCAGTCGTCACTGTGATTTCCCAAAAAAAAAGGCCTAAGTAAACTTAGGCCTTTTTAGCAAAATTAATGTCTATTGACTACTTATTCGTTAGTGCACGGAAAGCGTCTACGCGCCCGCCAGATAGCGACGCCGATTTTAATTTATCAGTCTTAACTGACGTATTAACAAGTCTTTCTCTGATCTGAGCTGGTGTTAAATTAGGCTCTTTCGATAATAATAGCCCAATAACT
The DNA here is from genome assembly GCF_035013165.1 of Bacteriovorax sp. PP10. Taxonomy (NCBI): domain Bacteria; kingdom Pseudomonadati; phylum Bdellovibrionota; class Bacteriovoracia; order Bacteriovoracales; family Bacteriovoracaceae; genus Bacteriovorax; species Bacteriovorax antarcticus. Next base: position 1,851,029 of record NZ_JAYGJQ010000001.1, on the reverse strand, counting down.
CCCGCGATATGTGGAGTGGCCATTGAAGTCCCTGAAAGACTTGCGTATCCACCGTTCTTGTAAGTTGAAAGGATTGATGAACCAGGTGCTGTCACGTGAACTGATTTTACACCGTAGTTAGAGAAGCTTGATTTTGCTCCCGCTGCTGTATAAGAACCAACTGAGATCACGTTTGAAACATCGTAGTTCGCTGGGTAACTTGCCGTTGAATCGTTATTGCTTGATTCATTTCCAGCAGCAGCAACGAAAGTAATACCTGCTGTTTCAGCTGCAGTGATAGCGTCTAATAGAGACTGCTCTTTTTCTCCGCCACCCCATGAATTCGACATAACGTTTACGCCTCTTTTAATCGCGTAATCAATCGCGCTGATCGCATCGATTGTTTCACCAGAACCAGCGTCTGTTAAAAATTTAATCGGAACAATTTTTACGTTGCTCATCACACCTGCGATACCAACAGAGTTGTGACTTGCTCCAATCACACCAGCACAGTGAGTTCCGTGCCCATGACCATCCATTGGGTCACCATCTTTATTAGCGAAGTCGTATCCGTAAACATCGTCAATAAATCCGTTTCCGTCATCATCAACACCTGCTTTACCATTAAGTTCAGCAACGTTGACTTCGATTTGTGATTTTAAATCAGGGTGAGTGTAATCAACACCTGTATCGATGACAGCAATTCTAATTGTTTTATCCCCAATTGCCCCTTGAGTGATGTCCCACGCTTTTGCCACGTTGATATCTTCACCAGCAACACCTGGAGAGAAAATTCCACCGCCATTTTTACCAGTGTTTAGCAGACCCCATTGCTTAGCAAACATAGCATCAGTTGGAGTTCCCACTTTTTTGCTATTGCTATGAAGAGAGATAATATAGTTTGGTTCGATATATTCAATTTCAGGATTGTTAGCAAGTGATTGCATCGCTTTATCTGACAGCCCTTTACTTGTTTCCAGACGAGCGAACGTTCCGAAATTCGTTGCAGCTGTTTTCGTAATTTGTCCGTAACTTGATACGGCCTTAGAAGATAAAAAATTTGATCCTTCTTTTACTTTAACAATGTAGCCGTTGAATGGAGTTGCTTGAGCTGTGAAAGAAATAAAAAGTGACAAGAGAGAAACTGACAACAATTTTGAATTCATATAATCATCCTTGATTTATGTTTTAAAAATATGTTCGCGCGAATTCAAAGTGATTAGCAATAACTTTTATAGGAGTGATAGGAATTGTTAGGCTTGAGATAAGAAAAACCACCGAGCTTTTACGTCGGTGGTTTGATAGTTTTTTACTTTAGTTAGTTATTGTCTCCAGACAGCACTTGCCCATGTGAATCCAGCTCCGAATGCAGCTGAAGCAACCAACATTCCTTTTTTCAGAACACCAGCTTTCATGGCATCGTCCATCCCTAATGGAATCGTTGCAGCTGTCGTGTTCCCGTAATGTTGAATGGTATTGAAGACCTTTGATTCAGGAATCCCTAACATCTCAGCAACCTTTGAATTGATTCTCATATTGGCCTGATGGAATAAAAATACATCGACCTCATCTAAAGTCACACCTGCTTCACTACATGAATGTCGCAGACACTCTGCCATTCTCTTTGTTGCGTGAACGAAAACAGTTTTACCGTTCATTTGAGGATAGTGCATTCCTTCTTCTAACATCTGATGAGAGATTCTCTCGCTTCCAAGAGCGTTTCCTGGAGCTGGAATCCAAAGTTCTTTGGCAAAATTTCCATCTGCATATAGATGCGTATTGATAATTCTCGAATCAGTTTTTTCATTAACTAGTTCACGGCGAGACACCACAACAGCTCCGGCACCATCACCGAATAAGACACCAACGTTTCTTCCGTTAGGAGTTTTATCCAATCCTTTTGAATGCACTTCTGCACCGACAACCAGAATGTTTTTATGGCTTCCGCTTAAAATGAATTTATCAGCGATACTGATCCCGTAAAGAAATCCCGTACACTGTTGACGAATATCCAGGACAGTAATTTCTGGAATTCCAAGTTTTGCCTGGAGAAAACACCCTGTTCCCGGGAAATCGTGATCCGGGCTTAGAGTTGCGAAGATAATCATATCGATATCTTTAGTCTCCATATTGGCATTTTTAAGAGCGTTCAAACAAGCTTGCAAAGCAAGATCAGACGTCGATGTATTTTCATCTACCCAATGACGTTGAACGATCCCCGTTCTTTGCTGAATCCATTCGTCCGTGGTCTCCATCATTTTTTCCAAGTCAAAATTGGTAAAAACTTTTGGTGGAACGTAAGAGCCTACACCGGTGATCTCACTTCTAAATTTCGTCATTAATTAGTCCTCTGAAAATGTTTGTAACTTAATTTTAATCAAATCCTGTAAATATACAAATAGAATCCTGATCATTTCCCTCCAATGAAAAAACATTGCCGACTGAAATAATATTGTTCACAATTAAAATATATTTAAGAAACGAAGCACTTTAGTCTAAATACATTTAAAAAGGATGTTGAATTATGAAGACGATGCTAGCACTTTGCTTGCTAATAACTTCCCTTGAAAGTTTAGCGGCACTTACTTACTATCCGCAGTCGACTATTGCTAAATTTCAGGACTCGAAAGCCAGCAGCAATGATTTAAAAAACGAAATCTTCAACCTTTCTGACAAATTTCATGTCATCCATGATGATGCCTACGACACTCTCGCCGATGCCTGCCCAACAAATGAAACATGCACAAGTCAAAGAAGAGATCAGACCTACACTGAGGCCCGCAAGATCATGTTCGGGAATTTATTCCTGGAAACACTTGGGGAAAACCGTTACGCCCTTAAAGAAGTTTACTGCAACATCACGGTTGATGAAACGAAAGGGGTCGGGCCAAACAAAATCCCCAATGCAAATTACATTAATTGTGAACACACATGGCCTCAGAGCAAGTTCACTAAAGAATTCCCAGGTGAGCTTCAAAAGTCCGACCTTCACCACTTGTTTCCAGCTGACATGAGGGCCAACTCTACTAGAAGCAATAATCCGTTTGCTGATGTTGAAGGAAAAATCACTCATGCTCAATGCCAGGATTCAAAACTTGGTTTTGCAATTGATAACCCGAGTATCCGATCATTTGAGCCGCCTATTGAACATAAAGGAAATGTGGCCCGTGCCATTTATTATTTCTCAACTCGGTATAAAATGAACATAGATGCAACTCAGGCGAAATACTTAAAAATCTGGAACGAAGAAGATCCAGTTGATAAAGAAGAATTAGAACGCAATGAGCGCATTATGAAACTTCAAGGAAATAGAAACCCATTTGTAGATTACCCGGAATTGATAAGTCGCTTATAAAAAAATGAAAAAATACTCTCACTACTTATTTCTTATTCTCGTTGTCAGTTGTGCTGGCAACGAGAAAAAAACACCGCCAAAAACTTACTCAGAAGACACTAACCGTGCTTTTGAAATGATTGAGCGTGGTGGATCTTATTACTTAAAAAAAGCTCCGGTCTCTGCTGTCCCTCCTCAGATTGAGGTGCCAACCAGAAGACGAGTTCAGCAGCCACCTGTTCAGCAAGTGGCCCCGATTCCCTCAGTACCAGTGCAACAGGTCCCACCTCTGGAAGATGGGCGCGAAGAAATTGTGGTCGATGAAAAAATCAATTATCAGGCAAAGCCGCTGACCAAAGAAATACGCTCAAACCCGAAAGAAGAACTCACTCCGGTTTTAAGAAACACGCAATCAACTTCTAAAGCTGATGAGCGTCTGATTGAAATCAATCAGAACCTGGCCTTCTACTGTATGAAACACAGAAAAGACCCGGCCTATGGTGGCGACGAAGCAAAGTGCATGAAGTTCGTTAATGTTGTCATGGCCAAATGCCAGAAGCAGCACCGTATTGTGAACTCGAAATTACTTAACTGCATTCAAACCAAACTAAAAAATAAAAGATAGGATTTTATGGAACAACTTAATATCGAATACAACTTCACGAGTGAGAGTCGATCATTTTGTCAGGATTGTGACTTTCTAAAATCGAGATGCCTTTGTGACACTTTAAAAGTGATCCCTAACAATGTTCACCTGATTGTTCTTCAACATCCAAGTGAAAGCAAACACCCGCTGAACACTGTTCGCATTATGAAAAAAAGTTTTAAAGAGATGACTGTGCTTGTGGGTGAGAACTTCACGAGTGATTTAATACTTAACACTCTTTTATGTGATCCAAACAATGAGTGTGCTCTTCTCTACCCTGGAGATGAGGCCACTGTTTTAAATGCGGATGCACCTAAAGCACAAATCACTCACTTGATTCTTCTAGATGGAACGTGGAGAAAAGCAAAAAAGATTTTTATGCTTTCACACAACCTTCATACACTTCCCTCAATTAAACTTGCTCCTGAAACAACTTCTGACTACAGAATCAGAAAAGCTCCAAGTGATCAGTCACTTTCAACACTAGAAGCAAGTACAATGGCCTTGCAATACCTAGAGCCCACACTTGATACCAGTGCTGCGATTTTATCATTTCAAAAGATGGTAGATTTTCAGATTAAAAAGATGGGACGAGAAGTTTATCAGACCAATTATTTAGACAAAAAAAAGGATTGACCGAAAAACAGTCCAGTGGACTGTTTTTCGGTCAATATTAAATTATTTCGTTAAGTGAGACTTACACCATCCGCAATTTGTTACGAATTTCATTCCCATCATAGTACATGGTGCATATCCACCATCAGCTTTTTTATCATTGTAGTACTTGCAGTTTGCGCAAGTATCACCGGCCTTATGCTTAGCATTTTTTGATGACTTCGCATCAGCAACGTAGTCCAGGCCTTTTGCCATTCCCACACCTTCTACAGCTACAGCTTTTCCAGCTGGTGCAGTTGCCGGGCATGCTGCTGCCTCTGCCTTCACAGATTTTAGTACGAAAGGAACAATTGTAGCTGCTGCTACGACCATTCCGAAAAATGAGCGACGATTGAGATTTTTTTCTTCTGTCATATAAACTCCACTTTTAAGAAAACTTTTCGAAATTTTGATACCCTTACATTAACAGGAAACACCTCTACTGGTCAAAAATCCGAGTTATTTTAAGTAGTTGGCATCAAACAACGGTTCTGGCCTTCAAACAGAAAAAGAATTATGACGCTTTAAAAACTAATTAATCTCTGATACTACGAAGTATAAATTTACCGGGGATCAAATGGAACAGCAGACTGAAGCTATCGGGCCAAACGAATACTATTTTGAAACGACTCAAGACATCTTAATCGAAGTTTTTCCAAGCTACGTTCCTGAGAGATCTGCTCCAGAGAGCAACCAGTACTTTTACGCTTACAAAATCAAAATCACGAACAACAGTCAGACCGCTTGTCGCGTTATCCACCGTCATTGGAAAATCAAAGATGGAAATGGAAAAACTTACGACGTTCAAGGTTCAGGAGTTGTTGGCGAGCAGCCAATGCTTGCTCCAGGTGAATTCTACGAATACACAAGTTTTTGTCCACTTCACTCTCCGTATGGGAACATGCGCGGGAAATATCAAATGATCGATCAGTTTGGAGAGCGTTTCTGGGTCACAGTCCCAGTATTCTTCTTCAGACCACCAAGAGATATGAGTCCAGGGCCATCAGTCATTCAATAAAGCTTTTCAACTCATACGACTTTTCGTTACCATAAATTAGATTTTGTTAATTTATGGAGAAAACAATGAAAAGTTTATTAGTTGCTACGGTTCTATTGCTTAGTGCTTTTGCACAATCATCTTTTGCACTTGATTTAGACGCAGTTGTTAAAGCTGGTAAGCTTCGCATTGCCGTTGATACAACTTACCCTCCAATGGAATTCGAATCAGTCGAAGGAAAGATCATTGGCCTAGACGTTGACCTGGCACGCGCCCTTGCTGCTGAGTTAAAAGTTAAAGCTGAATTCATCGTTATGCCTTGGGATGGAATTCTCGCAGGCCTTCAATCAAATCGTTACGACGTTATTATGTCTTCAATGAACATCACGCCAGAGAGAGCTGCACAGGTAAACTTCGTTCCTTATATTTCAATGGGACAAGTTTTTGTTGTTAAAACTTCTGCAAAAGCTGTGACGAATGAAAAAGAGCTTAACGGAAGAGTTGTGGCCGTTCAGGTTGACACCACTTCTTTCAATGCTGTTGAAGCAATGAAAAAAGCGGGAGTAAAAATTAAAGAAATCAAAACTTTCCCGGGAGCAACAGATACATTCAGTGCTCTTAAAGCAAATCAAGCTGACGTAATTGTCACAGATGAAGCTGTTGGAAAATACTACACAGGACTAGATTCAAAAACATTTGTCGTTTCTGGAATTGCCATGAAGCCAGAGCCAATTGGTATCGCGGTAAAAAAATCAGATGCAAAACTTTTTAAAGCACTTGAGAGTGCAGTAAAGACGATTAAAGCAAATGGATCGTACGCAAAGATTTACAAAGAATGGCTGAAGTCAGCTCCTCCGGCGCTATAATCTAGGTGGAAGCTGAATTAGGGTTTTGGGCCTTTTCTAAAATTGTTGTTATCCCTCGTTTGATCGAAGGTATGGGTGTCACTTTAAAACTTACATTTTTAAGTGGCACGCTAGGTTTAATCCTGGGAATGGTTTTAGCGCTGCTAAGAATTTCCCAGTATAAAATCTTAAACTGGATTTCACTTTTTTATATTACCTTGTTCAGAGGAACTCCTCTTCTGCTGCAAATCCTTTTCATCTACTTTGCACTTCCGACAATTTTTGAAGCTTATCAAATCAACATGGTTTTAGATTCATTCTCGGCCGGAGTTTTGGCTTTATCACTTAACAGTGCGGCTTATCTGGCAGAAATTTATCGCGCAGGAATTCTCTCAATTCCTAAAGGACAAACTGAAGCGGCCCGCGCTTTGGGATTATCCCGCCATCAGACCATGTATAAAATTATTATCCCGCAAACTTACAGAAGAATTATTCCACCAATCGTCAATGAGCTTTCTGCTTTAACGAAAGAGACTTCGCTCGTATCAGTTATTTCTCTTGGTGAACTTCTTTATATGACTCAGAGACTTGGTTCAAAATACCTGCGCGTCTGGGAAGTTTATATTTGGGCAGCAGTTGGGTATTTAATTATTGTGATGGTATTAAGTTTTATTGCCAGCAGAATTGAAAAACGCCTTGAGCTTAAAGGAGGTGTTTAATGAAATCCAATGAAGTGATTTTAACGATCTCTCACCTGTCGAAAAAATTTGGTGAGAACGAAGTTTTAAAAGATATTTCTACCAGTGTAACTAAAGGTGAAGTTGTGGTGATCATCGGGCCATCTGGCTCGGGAAAATCAACATTTCTTCGTTGTATAAACTATCTGGAAGTTCCAACCAGTGGTGAAATTAATTTTGAAGGTCAGGTGTTAAACCCGAAATCAAAAGAGAAAGTTCTCGATCTTTACCGCACAAAAATTGGAATGGTTTTTCAAAGTTTTAATTTATTTCCTCATCTGACTGTTTTAGAGAATATCACTCTTGCTCCTCTGGAAGCATTAGGTGTAACAAAGTCTGAAGCTCTTGCCCGCGCTCATGAATTATTAAAAAACGTCGGACTCCTAGAAAAAATTAATGCTTATCCACGCGATCTATCTGGTGGTCAGCAACAACGTGTGGCGATTGCGCGCGCTCTTGCGATGAAGCCGGACATTATGCTTTTTGATGAGGCCACGAGTGCTCTTGACCCGGAACTGGTTGGTGAAGTTTTAAAAGTTATGAAAGACCTCGCTCATACCGGTATGACGATGATTATCGTGACTCACGAAATGGACTTTGCCCGCGAAGTCAGTGACCGAGTCATCTTCATGGATAAGGGATTAATAGTTGAGCAAGGAACTCCACAAGAGGTTTTTAATTCCCCTAAAGAAAAGCGAACTATTGATTTTATTAGACGCCTTTAGCTCTAAAACTTAGCTCTTAATTTTTTCATTCTAGTGCCGAAACACTAGCTATGAAAACAACACTTATTCTAGCAATTCTCTGCTCGTCGTTTATTTCATCTCAGGCCAATGCCATGGGGTCTAAAAAACCCACGACTCCAACGACGCCAACAAAACCAGTTGAACCATCAACTCCAACTGCTCCAGTAGTGACAAGTCCGGCGATCACTCCGACGCTTGATTTTGGTGATGAACTTCCTGCAGATGAATACTTAAATAGTTCGGCCGAAGTAGGACCGAAAGTTGATACATTCAGAAGTGATGATGAACTCTCAGGAAAAAGCAGAGAGATGGTGAATGCTGATAACGTTGATAAATGTTTTGATGATAACGATGCTCACACGTATTTTGCCGATCAGATCAGCTACTACAGTGCTCTTATGCTAAACGATGTTCCGGCGAAAGTTGGGTTCATTGGAAGTTCATATGGAACAAGCTCGAATGATGACAGCTATTTTCCAACTTCATTAATCAGACACCCACTTTGTGAGTCGTCTGCAAAAAGTTTAGGATCAACGATTAAAAAAGTTCCCTCGCAGGCCACGATTGATAAACTCAACCGCTTTTCAACGTCAGTGAATCAACTACGTCAGGAAGTTTTAAATGGTGACCAAGGTGCAAAAGTAGAATTACTTGGGACATGGACGAAGTTCTTTTCATGCCTTGCTTACTCGGAGTCTCTAGGGTCTGCTGATTCAACTGCATCTAAAAATGTGGCCGCTAGCAACTCACCTACCGGTTATAGAAAACCTGCCGGTGTTGAGTTTTACGATGATAAAGAGCAACCTGCCGTTTCAAGATTAAATATTGGAATGTTTCAATTCACTCCGAACTCAGCTGGAAATGTTCAACCATGTATCAGAGCGTGGAACGAACTTCATGCGAATAAAGTCTCATGCCAGGTTAATCAGAAGGCCTCTCAAAATGATTTAATTAAGGTTTTAGGAAGCTCACTTCAAAGCTTTAATGCTTTCTGTGGGATCCATAAAATGATTCAGACATTTGCGATTCAAGTGAACACAACAAAGTCTAGTGCGACTCATCCATCAAACTTAGTGAATGGAAAATTAAAACCATTTGAGCAGCGTTGTGTGACTCCACACTTTTATAGTGGATGGGCCTATAATCACTTTGGACCGTTTCAGAACTCGACTGGAAGTAACATGAATGAGCTATTTACTTGCATTGAGAACAGTCACTAGGGTGAGCTGCATCTGCTTTATGAACTTCGTGATAGAACTTATCTAGCGTTCTCTTCATCTGGGCCTTGAACTTGATATCGTGATACTCCATAACATGGGCACGAACTTTCTGAGGCTCCAGAACTTCATCAGTAATGATATTATCAATCGCCTTTTTTAATTCGTTCTTATCAAACGAATCAACAAATCCAATCCCTACTCCAGACAACCATTTTTTAAGTGAGCTGATAAGAATGACTGGTCTTCCTACTGCCAGAGTTCCCATAGCAAGTGCCGGGAAATCGTTTTCGTTAAAGCTGATTAATGCTTTTGAAGCGGCCATAACTGGAGCATGCTCTCCACTACATTTATCACCGAAAAATACATTTTCTGCGTAATCTTTTTTGATGTTTGTTAGTTGAGCGTCCGGCCCGATGAATTGAAATGAGAATCCCCACTCCTTCATCCACTCGGCAAGAAGCTTAGCACGCTCCTCATTCACACCTTTTGCTTCAATTAAAAAGAAATGGTGTTTAAACATAGTCTTTGGAAAAAGTGCATAGTCTGAAACTCTAAATGGTGGCGGAACCACTTCTGTTTGAGTTTTTAATCCTTCAAGAGTTTTAAGTAAGTCTTCTCTCGAAGATAAAACCATATCTGCCTGATCCAAAGTTTTCTTAATCCATGAGTGAACAAATGGAGAGAATACTTTTTGCAGAAAAGTCTTTTTAATTTTTTGGTCAAGATCCAAGTCGTATAAATAGGTAATGAGTTTTGTTGTCTCACATTTTGCAAAACCTTGAGAGAAGCCTTTTGAAACGTTGATGATTAAATCGTAGTCGCAAGAAACAAAAAGGTTTTTAGCAAGAGATGGCAGTTTATTAGAGTGCGTGTAGAACTCTTCTTCAGTCGAGACAACATTGCTTAAAAACGTCGACTTGATTGAGCGTTGTTCGATATGACCTAAGATCGCTCCTTTTTTGTGAGCAAAACAGTAAATCACAGCATCAGGAAAAACTTCGCAAAGGTTTTCGATGATCTCAACATAGTGAGAGCGCTCTAATAAAAAATCACATGTAATGGCAACTTTCATAATTAACTCTTATAAACTTTTAAAATATTCAGCTGTTGCTCTAATTCCATCTTCAAACTTCACAAGTGGTGCGTAGTCTGAAACGGCCTGAAGTTTTCCGATGTTTGGTCTTCTTCTCTTCGGGTCATCTTTTGGAAGCGGAAGGTGTTTAATTTTTGATTTGCTTCCCAGGATCTTAATAATCAGTTCAGCTGTTTCAAGCATTGTGTACTCGTCAGGGTTTCCACAGTTAAATGGAGTGACATCATCACTCATTAAAACATTGTGAATAGCTGCAACTAAGTCAGTTGAGTAACAAAATGATCTGGTCTGTGTTCCGTCTCCGTAAACAGTCAGGTCTGCCCCACTCATCGCTTGCGTGATGAAGTTCGGGATAACTCTTCCGTCATTTGGACGCATGCGAGGTCCATATGTATTGAAGATACGCACGATTCTCGTGTCGACTTTATATTTGTGGTGAAAACTCATAGTCATCGCTTCAGCAAAACGCTTTGATTCGTCATAACATGAACGTGGCCCAATCGGGTTAACGTGCCCTACGTAGTCTTCTGTTTGTGGGTGAATTTCTGGGTCACCATATACTTCAGAAGTTGAAGCTTCTAGAAATCTTGCTCCCTTTTCGCGAGCTAGTTCTAATAATTTTAATGTCCCTTCAGAGTTCACTCTCATGATCTCAATTGGGATGATAGCGAAGTCAATTGGTGAAGCTGGGCTTGCCATCGACATGATGTAGTCGATTTTTTGATTTTTAAAATCTGGAAGAGCTTCATAAACATTTGTCTTATGAAATTCGAAGTTTTTATTTTTTGAAAGTAAATCAATGTTTGATTGCGAGCCTGTGATGAAGTTATCAAGGCCGATAACTTTAGCTCCAAGATTAAGGTAGTGCTCAGCAAGTGTTGAAGGAACGAACCCCGCAGCTCCAGCGATTAATACTGTTTTTCCTTCCATTGATGTGGGTAGAATAATTTTTGTCATATAACTCCTATCTCTTTATCTATTTCTTAATATTTTTTTAATTGAATAACAGCTGATGAAAGAATCAGGAGGACTGCTCCTAAAATTTGCACCGGCAAAAGCTTGGCCCCAAGAAAAACCCAATTGATCACAACTGCAGAAAAAGGAAAAAATAACTCAGCAATAGCGCATGCACGAGCTGAAATAGTCTTTAACCCTTTGTAGTAAAAATACATTCCTGCAAGTCCTGACAACAGAACCATCACCAGTACTTTACCATAAGTTATCGCACTCCACTCAAGCGATAATCCACCAAAACGGTAGTATAAATAAAATGTCATAAACACTAACCCGAAAATAAAACGCCCGCCCATGATTTGAATTTCATCAAATCCCTGATTAGAAAGTTTTTTTCCGAAAACTGTTGAAGCTCCCCAGCACCCTACTGCGATCAAGGCCAGTGTGTAACCCCAGATAGCGTTCTTCGTTAATAGACCCATTGTAAAATCTAAGTGCCCAAGGCCCGGAAGAATATCAACTGAGGAAATTAGTAGGCCACCGATTAATGCAACTGCTGCCCATAGCACGAACTCTTTTTTAATTTTTTCACCAAGCAAGACTCGAGCAAGTGAGATCGCCACGATCGGTTGAAGCTTCTGCAATAAAATAACCAGCGAAGGATTAATCAACATGAAAGCTTTCGTAAATGCCAGTCCACCAATCGCCTGCCCGCCGAAACCGATCACCATAAAATAGAAAAGGGTCGAGAGTTTAATCCCGCCAAACTTTTTTGCATCTTTTAAAATTAAGGGAATGAATAGGACTGATAGAAAAAGAACTTCGATAAAGACGATTTTTTCGGCCGATACTCCAGCTCCAAGAAGCGGGTATCTAATCAGGGTGTCAATTGCCCAGAGAATTCCGGCCAAAATGACGAAAACTATTCCTAACATAAAATGGGTTTCCGAAGATCAAAAATCGTATTATTATCTAGTGAGTAAATTTAGATCAATGGACGCATTCATGCAATTAAATCTTCATCAAACACACCATGAAATTGCGGATTTCGAAGGTATTTTCAAGTACCTTACAGCCACATTTCAGCAGGGAAACCACGAAGGACTTCACGTCTTTCCTGAACTCTTTCTTACAGGCTACCCCCTGCAGGATTTACCTCTAAAAAAGACATTTATTGATGACTATCAGGCATTCCTGGAAGATTTATCTGTTTGGTCAGAGCGCCAATTGAAAAGTAAAGGCCCTTTGGCCCTACTTTTTGGCGGACTACGCTATGAATTTGATACACTGGGATGGCCATCTTACATTGAAAACGTGATGTACATTCTTGAGCCGGGAAAAAAACTTCGCTCTCTGTATACTAAACAACTTCTTCCTAACTACGATATTTACGAAGAAAAAAAATACTTCACAGCAGGTCATCAATCTGAAGTTTTTGAATTTTGTGGAAAAAAATTTGGTCTTTTAATTTGCGAAGACATCTGGTTTTCTCACTTGCATGACATGGATCCGGTTGAGCAATTAAAGTCTCACGAACAAAAATGTGATGCGGTTATTGCTATCAATGCGAGTCCATACCATTTAGGAAAAGTTGAAACACGAATTAATCGCGCACTGGAAATTTCACAATTTTTAGAAGCTCCATTTATTTACGTCAACCGTGTTGGCGCTGAAGATGAAATCCTCTTCGACGGCCATAGCTTTGTCGTTGATGGAAATAGCGTTGTAAAAATGGGTGCTGGGTTTAAGTCTCAAGTTGTGAACCTGGACTTGCCAGTTTATCAGTCGCCGGAAAAACAAAACGTTCGTCCTTATCATTCATCAACAAATAGCTGGTCGACTATTTTTTCAACTCGCCTTTCAAGCGATACACTGACACTTCAACCAATGGGTGAAGCTGGATGCCGTGAAGTCCTGGATGCTCTACTGCTGGGAATCCGCGACTATTCTGAAAAAAATGGATTAAAGAAATTCTCCATCGCGCTTTCAGGTGGAATGGACTCCGCTTTAGTGGTCACGATTCTAAAACTACTTCAAAAAACTTACCCTATAGAAATCGAAGCGATTTTTTTACCGGGATTTTTCTCGAGCTCAATTAGCTATGATCTTTCATATGATCTTTGCCGCAACCTCGGAATTAAACTGACGACGATGCCGATTAAGTTCATCCACTCAACGATCAGGTCTGCTTACAAAGACAATTTTGGCAATGAACTCAAAGGGATTGCCGATGAAAATATCCAGAGTCGTCTACGTGGTGCCTTAATTTATATGCGCTCAAACGATATGAACTCGGCCGTTTTGAACACTTCAAACAAATCTGAACTATCGGTCGGCTACTCGACTATTTATGGAGATTCCGTGGGGGCCCTGTCGGTTCTTGGAGATCTCTTCAAATTAGAAGTCTTTGAGCTCGCTCACTACATCAATAAACACCATGGGAACCTGATTCCTGCTGATATCATTTCAAGACCTCCAAGTGCTGAACTTCGTGAGGATCAAGAAGACTCACAAAGCCTTCCGCCTTACGACAGGCTCGATCCCATCCTTGAAGCGCTTCTTTCTTCTCGTTTTACCCCTCAGGATTTGATCAAGCGAGGCCATAAACAAGATGAAGTTTTAAAAGTTTATCAACTTTTATCAAAATCAGAGTATAAACGAAAACAATTTTGCCCTATAATAAAAGTGAAACCAAAAAGTTTTGGCTTCGGGCACCGAGTGCCGATTAGTAAGAAAATGCTTTAACCATTTCCATAGGAGTTCAAAGTGAACAAGAAACAATTATTGAAATCATTCCAGGACCTGAAAAAAGAAATTGAAATCCTAAGAAAGAAACACTTAGTTCAAGGTCTTGTTGATAAATTCCACGCAGAAAAAAGAGTTCTTGAAAAAAGAATCGAAAAAACTGTTGTTGATGAAGTGAAGAAAGCAAAAAAATTCATGACTGAACAAAAGAAAGAACTGAATAAGATTCAGAAAAAAGTTGAAGCAGCTATCTCTAAGAGACAAGGTGCAAAGAAAAAGTCTGCTAAGAAAGCGACTAAAAAAGTAGCAAAAGTTGTTAAGTCAGCTAAAAAAGCAACTAAGAAAGTTTCAAAGAAATAATTTTTGAATTGGTAGAAGTCTCTGTTTTAAACAGCAGAGACTTCTTCTTTATAAGGCTTCCAGTTCCCCTGCCACAAGTTCATTGTACCAGTCAAAAGCGTTCTATGCTCTTTATCGACCTTAATCTGTACGTATGTAAATCGCGTTGAGGCTTCCATTTGTCCGGCATCAAGATACGGTGTTGTATTCCACGTCCCCGTATTGAAGTAGTATTTATTCTCAGGGAATCTTAGCCATTCCTGCACGTGTGTGTGACCCATAACAACTGTATGAACTTCTGGATGGCGCTTTAGAATCTGTTTTGCCTTCTTCCCATAAAGTGGATAGATCGTAATCTGTTTTAGAATTGCAAGACTGGTTTTAATATTTCTGTTTTGTTTGATGTTTTCATCAAAGTTACTTTGAAAAAGATAAGTTAAAACAATGCGGGCCATTTTCCAGAAAAAAGCAAAGTCATAAAAGAAACACCAGCGGACATAACTTCCCAGCGGTCTAACTTTATCAATGTTTGGCCTGTCCTTTCTTAAAACAGGCAGGAGGTTGATACAAAACAATGTTCCCCATGGAAGATTTAAGATCATCTTTCCATTCGGGCCTTCCATAAAATACTTATCACTTGGAACTGTATTGATTACTTCAAAGCGGTGTCCATGCTCGATATGCACTCCACACAGGTTCACTTCAAAGCAGAATTCCACATCGCCGATGTAGCGTTTTAATGCCAATTGGGCCTCTTTAAAGGCCATACCAGAATCGTGATTTCCAATGACGTATGTGATTTTTTTACCAGGGATCTTTAAGAAACGTCTCAGGCCTTCGAAAAATTTCGGGTGACCTTTAACGATGGCATCAATTGCACGAACAGTGACTTCATCATCAATAATGCTGGAGAAAACGCCGTCGATATCAATTTGAATAAGATTTAAAATATCACCATTCAAGACCAGATGAACTTCTTCTTTTTCGAAGTCTCCTTTTGAATAGTAATCACAAAAATCAAAAAACTTTTCGTCTTCTAAAAAATCTTCTAACAGATTGAGCTGTCCGTTTTTAAGAAATTTTCCTTTTCCTAAATGCAGATCACTCAAAACCAGGATGATCATTTTAGTTATTCCCCGTTTCCGATCTTTTTTTCCTTCAGAGCTTTATGCAGGCTTGATTTGAAAACATCTTGAGTGTTAAACACCAGACCACGTCCCGACTCTTTCGCCTCGTACATCATACGATCGGCAATTGAAAGGATCTCTTGTGAGTTCACTGCATCCGTTGGGAATTCAGCAACACCTATTGAAACACTTAGATTGATGGTCTTCTTTTCACCTTTATGTTCGACATCGTATGGTCTTTCTTTGATGACTTGTAAAATACGTTCACCAACGATTTTTCCCGCGTCCGCATCCGAATTAACTAAAATAACAACGAACTCATCTCCGCCATAACGGTAACTGATATCGCTATCACGAAGCAAACTCTTGATGTCTTTTGCGACACTTTCTAAAAGTTTTGTCCCCACTAGATGCCCGTAATTATCATTTACTTTTTTAAAGTAGTCGATATCGATAAACAGGATACAAAACGGGTCTTTTTCTTTTTGGAACTTATCTACTAAAAGAGTTAAATCTTTATAGAGCTTTCTTTGATTGTATAAACCAGTGACATCATCAATGTGAATCAGGTCGTGCATTTTATACAGGTCTTCAAAGCGTTGAATAATTTTTAAATGGCTAGTTGCAAACTGAGATAAAAATGTCAGTACATCCGTTGAAATTTCACTTGGCGCTGAGAAAACGGCAAAGTGAAACTGGTTCTTTTTAAACCCTAAGTTCAAATAATAGTAATAGCAGCTTTCGACTTTGATGCTTAAACATGGAAGAGTTTTGATATCAGTTCTTTTGATAAACAATTCATCCAGAAGCTTCGTACTATAAAGTTGCTGACGGTCTGATTTACCAAGGACCGTACGGCATTTCTTAAAATCAATTTGCGGGATCTTATTATGAATCGAGTAAACCAGTAGTGGCCTTACCAGATGCTCTTTAGCAAGAAACTCTTCAATATGGGCGATGAGATTTTTTTCATTTTCAAAAAATTCAAACTCGCTTAAAAAATTTGCCAGAGAAAGATTCATTTAATTTTTATCCTTTTGGTGGTCATTTTCGTCTTCTACCTGGTCAATGTCATCTTCCAGGTTCTTGATTGAATGTCTCAACGTCTTCATGATTTTATTTAGACGGTCTTCCAGTTTGCGTTTATCATCAAGGGATTTTTGCTCCTTAATAGAAGCATTTTCCATGTTAAATTCGAGAGCGTCAATTTTTCTTCTCAGCTCTAAAATTTTCTGATCACGACTTTGAACTTGCGAATCTACATCCATTGAAAGCAACTCAAGCTTGCTCTCAAGTTCTTTTTCTCTTTGTTTAACCTGATTAAAGTCAATTCTAACTTTTTGCTCAAGTTTTTCTCTGCGCATATCCGCTTGTTTTGCCAACTCAACTGACATCGCTTTCTTTTCTTCGCTCAGAGCAAGGCGGTATTTCAAGTCTTCAAGCTCTACCATCTGACGCTTTCTTAAAATCGTAATTTCAATTTTTGCTTCATCTAAGTTTGCTTTTAAAGTCAGGTTATCCTGCTCCAGTTCTTTAGAGTCACTTTTTAGATTTTTAATCTGTAAAAGCATCTCCTCTCTTTCTTCGCGAAGGGCCCTGATTGTCGCCTGGAATCTCATAGAATCTTCGGCGTTCAGACTTGTTCCACCCATTCCTGCACTTGTAGGCATTGGAGTTGGAGTCGATATTTCTGCTTCATGAACCTTTGGAGGTTCACGGTATTGAACTGGTTCCGCTTTAGGTGCCGGAACAGGTGCTTCGGTAAAACTAAAATCTGCAATTCTCGTTGCTGCATCTTCCTCTACTTCTTGAGGCGTGCCCATTGTCAGAGAATTAATATCGAAATCCCCAGTGGAATCAGGATTTGAAATTGATGAACTCACACTTGGAGAATCCAGATCGAAGCCATCATTTTTATCGTCTTCAATCGTGGCAAGAGTTTTATTTCTAGAGTCAGTTGAATCCAGTGCAAAGGCCCCGTCATCAATTTCGCTTAATACAAATCCACGTGATGGTGTATTGCTAAAATCAAGCTCACTGTCTTCGATATCACTAAGACCGCTATGAGTTTTCGACACTTCAATTTCAGTCGTCCCTTCTAAATTAGGGCGAATGATATCTTTAATGGTCGATTCGATATTTGCTTTTACTTCTTCTGAACTCATCATATCAACAGAAGCATTTGTGCTGGTTTTATCCAGCTTAAAATCATTTAAATTAGATTGTTTTAATTGGGCCATATTAACGACAATGGTTTTTTGAGTGGCATCAGCATTGAAGTCCACATCACCAATATCGCTGTCATCCAGGGTAAATCCCCCGTCCATATCGTTACTAATCGAAGATGATTTGGTAACCGCAGTTTTTACTGGGATATCCAGGGCCGCATCTTCGTTATCAAAATCCAGAGAAAACCCTAAATCGTCATCTGAGCTAGATAAATCTAACTGACCAGCTTTCTCGGGAATCACCGGAGCTTCATCATCCATAGAAAAATCCAATCCTATTTCGGGAGTTGATTTATCATTTTTATTACTGCCATCATTTCTTTCCATAACCATCTCGTCTATATCAAAATTAATCGATTCGTTGAAATCATCACCGCCATTCTCATTGGAGAAAGTGGTATTTGGAGAAGTTTTTTCAGTAAAAACTAAATCGAATTTACGCTGAATTTTAGCGTTAATTTGATCGTCAAATACCGGCCCAATTTTCTTCGCACCATTCATGATCGTACCTTAGGATAATACTTTTCTACGTTTGCTTGATTTGATCTATTATCCTATCGGTTGATTGTGAGGAAAATCATAGTACTAACTGCCTAGTAGCGCTTTTAAGTTGATCGAATGCTGGGATTTGTCTAAAATAAAGTAAGTTCCTATTCCTTACCTGACTATTTTAGAGGGTTACTTCAATGAATAATTTGATTTCTAAAGCTTTATCGTTCGCTTTTTTTCTGTCGTTACCTATTAGTAGCGTATATGCAGAAAATACAAATAACGTTATGCCTGCTCCACTTTTAATGACCGATAGCTTTTTTGCTCACCATGTTTTGGTTGCAGAAAAATCAACTCACTCTCTTCACCTTTTTAAAAATGTTGATGGTAGACCGGAGTTAGTTCGCACTTATCAAATCGCGACTGGAAAAAAAGCGGGAGATAAGGAAACTGAAGGAGACTTCAGAACACCGGAAGGAATTTATAATTTCACTGATTTCTTAACGAACAAACAACTTCTTTCTCAGGCCGGCCCACAAGCTGCGATTTATGGAGCTGGAGCTTTCGTTACAGATTATCCAAACGTCATTGATAGAAACATGAAGAAGACTGGTTCTGGAATCTGGCTTCACTCTACTAACGATGAAACAAGAATTGATAAAGGTCTTGATTCAAGAGGATGTGTTGTTACTGCAAACAACGAGCTAATCGATGTTTCAAAATACTTAGAGCTTAACAAAACTCCAATCGTCATCGTGCAAGATCTACTTTATTTAAACGAGAAGACTTACAACACTCAAAAAGATGAACTTAAAAAATTAGTTGATAACTGGCTTGAAGCTTGGAGAAAAAAAGATATCGAAAGCTATGCAAGCTTCTATCACCCGACTGAGTTCAGTGACTCAAAAGGAAAGTTTGCTGCCTACAAAAATTACAAAAAAGCAGTCTTCTCTAATCCTGGACAACCTAAAATTGACCTGGAACATATTTCAATTTTAAAATCTAAAAACTATGCAGTGATTACATTCACTCAAAGCTACCAATCAAAGACTATCAACGACACTGGTAGAAAACTTCTTTATTTAAGACAAGACGATAACTATAACTGGAAAATCGTAAGCGAAGTTTTCACTAAGAATGGTATGGAAAATTTAGATAAGGTTGCATCGTTTGAGCCTTCACTTCGTTTCTTCAAAGAAGGCGAAGCTATCGAGTCGAAAAAAGGCAATAACTAGTGAGCGAACAAAACAACGATTCGAATAAGAAAGATAGCATTTCGATTATTTATCACCAAAGAAATGACTCTCCTAAACACTTTGAGATCAAACGTTCCAGAGTTTATTTATTCTTCATCGGACTTCCTACTATTACATTAATCGCTCTGGTCATCGGAGCGATTGGTCTTGTTAATACCAGCCCATTTCATTTGTTAACAAATTACAGAATGGCCTCAAAGACACGCGCTGATCTTTCAAGAAATGAAAATCTTGCAGAAGAAAACTCAGAATTAAAATCGGAAATTGCGGCCCTTCAGGAACAAGCTAAAGCAGCGGCAACAGCTCCTGCAGCAGCAGCAACGACTTCAGTCGCTGCAACAACTGGAACGACAGGTTCAGCTCAATGTCCTGCTCCGGTAGCATGCCCAGCACCTGCTGTGAGTGGAACGATCAACTCCATTGGCCTTTCAACACTGTCTTTATTTAAACCGATTCAAGGCCAAAAAGACCGTACACGCCCTGCTGTTTTAAACCTTTCAGGATTTAAAGCAGAAATCGGACGCGACAATGTTAACTTAAAGTTCAACATTATTCCTGCTGTGACTGACGATTCAAAAATCTCAGGTCACATCATCGTTCTTATGAAAAATGAATTAGCAATTCAGGCCTACCCACTTCAAGCATTGGGTGGAAATGATTTTCAAATTAATTACTCTGCGGGTGAGCCCTTTGCCACTCAAAGATTCAGGCCAGTGGACGCTGGTTTTGTAAAGCCTAGAAAGTCAGGAAACTACTCTTTTACGGTTTTCATTTTCTCGCGCACGGGAGATTTAATCCACTTCCAATCAGTAAACATTCCCTTAAAACTATAGGCACTTTGTATGATTCAAAATCAAACGTTCACGACTATCGGCAAGTCTACAGTCCTAAAAGGAAATTTTAATTTCGTTGGGACCACTCACCTATTAGGAAATCTTTCTGGTGAAGTGACATTGGAAGGACGCTCTAAGCTGGTGCTTGAGATTGGTTCAATGACGGATGCTGTTCTTAATTGTTTTGATTTGGAAATTTATGGGGAGTTTACTGGGGAGATTAAAGCTTCGGGAAATGTAACGTTATATCCGACTGCTGTTGTGAATGGGAAGATTATTGCAAAGTCTCTGGAAATTCTTCCGGGTGCCGTCGTTAATATCAACGGGCACACGGAAGAGTAGCTTGAAAAAATGCTCCAGAGGAGCATTTTTACTTCGCTTAGAGATCAGTAAAAGCTGAACTCTTTTTTCAAGAATTCAAGCTACCAACCGACTCACTTATAAATAAGGCTTAAAATCAACAACTCTTAACTGTCCATATTTCTTAGTTAACTTTCTTAGTTTTGGTTCAATCGACTTATCCCCTAAAACAAAAATCGTCTGCTTTTTCATACTGAAAACATTTTCAATTTTCTTTGCTACGTCTTTGGCATTGTACTTAGCTACTGATTCCTTAAAATCAAAAAGATCAGAGTAAGGTCTTCCAATATGATCTAGTAGAAGTAGCTGAGCTAAGAAAGCATGGTTATTTTCAAACTTAAAGGGATACGCTCCGATCATTCCATCAGTTGAACGTGCCAGGTCTTCGTCTGTAATTCCTTCTTTGCTAATCTTTGTTACAGCTTCATCAATCACTTCAATCAAACGATCAATCGTCTGATTTTTTGTAAAAGTTGAAATCCCTGAACGGCCATATTGTTTCTGAGAAGAAATAAATGATCCGATTGAATAAGTAAGACCGCGCTTCACACGAACTTCTCTCATCAGGCGAGAAGTAAATCCTCCACCTAAAAAGTCAGAAGCTAGAGCATCTAAATTTCTCTCACCTGTTTCATCGTAGTTTAAGAAACGACCAACACGCAGCTGAACCTGGTTAGCATCTGGAACTGGTACAAAAACAAATTCCGTTTTGCTATTACGCTTAACTGGATTCTCTACTGTTCTTACGAAATCGTTTGGAGAACCTTTTAACTGACATTCACTTGCTAAAATCTTTTCTAAACTTAAAACACTTTTTGGGCCTGTTACATAAATGCGTTTTTTAACATTATCCAGGAAGTAATTTAATTGGTTGCGAAGAGCAGCTGGAGTCAGTGCTTTTAAATCTGCAATTTTTCCTGCAACTGGATAAGAGTAAGGAGTCCCACCCATTGAGATCTCACGGAACACTCTCTCAGATAAGGCCTGAGGAGAGGCCACCATGCTCTGAAGCCCCGCACGCTCTAATTCAAGCTCTTTTTTAATCACAGCTTCAGGATATGTTGCCGATCTCATCAGAGAGCAAATTTGAGTCATTGAAGTCTTTAGATCTTTCGTTAAACCTGACACATTCACTGTCGTGTACTCGTGAGTGACGTCAGCTCCGAAGTCCGTTCCTAAAAATTCCATTTCTTCTAAAATTTCTTTTTGAGAAAGTTTATCAGTCCCCGAGTCCATTAAGTTAAAACTATGAACACTTAATCCTGCCTGACCTTTTTGCTCACTAAGAGCTCCGTCGGCAAAATAAATGGTTAAGTCATAAGTCGGGAAACGATTGTCTTCAATATAAACAACATCAATCCCATTCCAGTTTAGTTTTTTAATATTATCTTCAATCGAAGGTGGTTTTGTTGTCGCACTCATCGCTTGAAGTGAAAATGCCATTGCGGCCATCAGTAATACAGGCTTTTTCATTATTTCGTCCCCGCTGTTCTAGGATATTTATCTGATGTAGAAATGAAGATTGATTTCGACTCTTCTAAAGTTTCACGACAAGCTTTTTCAACTTCGCTCTCACTGATAGAATTGTAGATTTCCATTTCTTTTAGACCGTAGTTATAATCCCCGTGCCATTTTTCATTGCGAACAATTGTTGAAGCAACACCGGCATTGGTTTTTAATTGATTGTAGCCTTGAGCTAAGATTTGATTCTTAGATTTTTGCAGAGATCTTTTGTTGATAGAGTTGTCACACATATCTTTAAAGTCAGCTTCGATCTTTGTTTTTACATCTTCAATCTTCTGCCCTTCCATTAAATCCCCTGCGAAGTAAAAAACTCCCGAGTGAATTAAGTTGAAGTTTGAAAGGTTGATTTCTGTCAGCATTGGATTGTCAGACTTAACATACTTTTGAGTTAAGTAAGAACTTCCACCGTTACCTAAAATCATCGCTAGTAAATCCATAACGTAAGATTTTCTTGTTCCTACTTTTTCACCTTGGAAAGCGATAATGAATTTTGGAATCGGGTTAGTTGCATAAACTTTATACTCACGACCAAACTCTGCTTTTGATTTAAAAATCTCTTCATTAGAAGAACCATTCTTTAATTCTTTAAGGTTCGTCGCCATAGGAATTGATCCGTAAGCTTTTTCAATGCTCGCGATCACTTTATCCGGGTCAACGTCACCTGCAACAGCAACGATGGCGTTATTTGGAACATAGAAGTTCTTAAAGAAGTTCATCATCTGATCGCGTGAAAGTAGCTTTAAATCACTTTCTTCACCAATAACAGATTGTCCGTAAGGAGTTCCTACGAAAACTTTTTTCATCAGTTCTAAGAAGATCAATCCATCAGGGCTATTTTCATAACGCATTTTTCTTTCTTCAAAGATAACCTGTCTTTCACTTTCAAATGAAACTGGCTCTAGCAAAAGATTCTGCATACGATCAGCTTCCATATCGATGATGGTATCTAAAAATCCCACCGGGATATTTTGATAATAAACTGTCATATCATTAGTCGTGTAAGCGTTCGTCGATCCACCACTGCGCTCAAGTTGAGTATCAAACTCTCCCGGCCCGTATTTTTTTGCCCCCTTAAACATCATGTGCTCAAGAAAGTGAGTGGCACCAGTTGTTCCGGGACCTTCATCTCTTCCACCGACATCAAATAATGTATAATAAGAAACAATCGGAAGTTTTGGATTGGGTGCAACTAAAACAGTTAGACCATTTTTTAACACGACTTTTTTTACATTAAATCCCGCTTTTAGTGGCGCTGCTTTTGATCCAATGCCCATACTGGAACATGCATCAAAAAGAAAGACGACCGTCATAAGTGACAACATCTTTAAAACGCGTGGAGATTTACTCTGTTTAAACAAACTCGTTATCATATTTTGTTCCTCGAACTCAGTAAGTTGAGTTAAAATTATAACCGTAGACTGGATTCCGCACAATCGTGGAAGTGGGCGAATAATTAAATGAATAAATCTCTGAATAAAACAAAAATTACTGCTCTTGGAACAGGAACGAGCACAGGAATACCGCAAGTTGGTTGTTCGTGTCTTGTTTGCTCTTCACTTGATCATCGCGATCAGAGAATGCGTTCAAGTATTTTCATTGAGACAAAAAATGGTAAAAACATTTTAGTCGACACCTCTCCAGATCTTCGCACACAACTACTGACCAATAAGATCTCCGCATTAGACTTTGTGATTATCACTCATGATCATGCAGATCATCTTCATGGCATTGATGACATCAGGCCTTTTTGTTTCGGACCTCCGATGCGAGAGATTCCGGTTTATACGAACGAGACGACGAAAGAATTAATGACAGAAAAGTTTCCTTATATTTTCAAAAAAAGAGATCTTCCCTTAATTGGCGGAGGAATTCCGTTACTAAATTTAGAAGCTGTGGAGCTTGAAAAAAACATCACTCTTCACGGTGAAAATTTTTTCTTCTTCAACTACCCTCATGGCTATGGTGTCACGATGGGATTTATCCACGATGAATTCGCCTACATCGTCGACTGTTTTGAACTCCCCGATCACATCGTAAAAATCCTCAAAGAAAAAAAGCTCAAACTTTTGATCCTTGATTGCCTACAAAGAAAGCCCCATAAAACCCACCTGACCGTGGAGAAGAGTTTTCACTACATCAAGGAAATTGCCCCTGAGAAGACCGGTTTAATCCATATCGCCCACGATTTGTCCCATTCTGTGCTTCTGGACCTGGCAAAAAAGGAATTTGGCGACGCCGTATTTCCTCTGTATGACGGACAAAAGTTATTTTATTGACTCTATGCCGTCCTGCTCCCCAAAAAGACATTATTCCCCTCTTTCTTTTTAGAGAGTTTTATGGAATTCTCAATCTACATTTTTAGCAGTCAAAAAACCTATAAAGGAGATAACAATGATTATCGGAGTACCTAAGGAAATTAAGAACAATGAAAACCGTGTTGGTATGGTTCCAGGTGGAGTTCGCGCTCTAGTTGCAGACGGACACCAAGTTTACGTTCAAAAAAGTGCTGGTCTTGGAATCGGTATTACAGATGAAGAATTCGTAAAAGCTGGAGCAAAGATCCTTGATACTGCTGCTGAAGTTTTCGAAAAATCTACAATGATCATTAAAGTAAAAGAGCCTCAGGCCGTAGAAATTGCGATGCTGAAGCCAAATCATATTCTTTACACTTACCTTCACCTTGCACCAGATCCAGAACAAACTAAAGGCCTAATGGCTTCAGGTTGTACTGCAATCGCATATGAAACAATCCAAAACCTTGATGGTTCACTTCCTCTTCTAGTTCCTATGTCAGAAGTTGCTGGACGTATGTCAGTTCAAATCGGAGCTTCATACCTTCAACTTGATAAAGGTGGAAAAGGGATTCTTCTTGGTGGTGTTCCAGGTGTTAAACGCGCTAAGGTTACTGTTATCGGAGCTGGGATTGCTGGAACAAACGCAATTCAAATGGCAATGGGAATGGGAGCATCTGTAACTGCGATCGATCTTTCAACTAAGAGATTAGCTGAACTAGACGCTCTTTACGGATCACACATCACAACTATTTACTCTAACCAAGACAACATCGAAAAAGCTGTTCTTGAGTCTGACCTTGTTATCGGTGCTGTTCTAGTTCCAGGTGCAAAAGCTCCTAAGCTAGTAACTCGCGACATGATTTCAAAAATGGGTAAAGGATCTGTTGTTGTTGATATCGCTGTTGACCAAGGTGGATGTATTGAAACTTGTAAGCCAACAACTCACGAAAATCCAACTTTCGTAGTAGACGGTGTAGTTCACTACTGCGTAGCTAACATGCCAGGTGCTGTTGCTCGTACATCAACGTTCGCTCTTACAAACGTAACTCTTAAGTACGCTCGAATGATTGCTAACATGGGTGTTGAAGAAGCTGCTCAGAAAGATAAAACTTTCCGTCCGGGGATCAACATTTACAAAGGGACTCTTGCTTACGAACAAGTAGCAACTGACCTTGGATTACCGTACACAAAACTTCCGTTCTAGTTTTAAATAGAGGGTCGCCATTGGCGGCCCTTTTTTTTTGCCTATTTTCTACCTGACCATTTCGATCAAGACACATTTTAAACTAGTCCGATGCTTGCCTGATCTCATCAAAAGTCGTTCATCTCTTTTTGATTTTCAAGACTAGTCAAAAAGCAACTTCGGTTGCTTTTTGTCAGGCAAGTGTTAAAATCGTTAAAATGACCGGCAAAAAATTAATCGACATGATTCTCCTAGGCGTAATGATGCTCGCAACTCTCGCAGTTGTAGGCCTGTTCTATTACACCGAAAAAATGTACAAAAAACCACCTATCGATGAGAACGCAGAAAAGACTGCTCTACTAAACTCTGTCGACGCCAAGGCGATCCCTACTTTCTTTAAAGTTGATAAGATGACAGTAAGTTTAGTACCTCGTAACGAAGCCGCTAACAGCCGCATGAGATGGCTAGAAATCGAAATGCACCTTGTACTCTTCGATGCTGCCGACAACGAACTAATGAAAGCTAGCCTCCCTATCGTTCAAGATAGAATCATCGATATCACTTCAAAAATGGGACCGGATGAATTGAATTCATTATCTGGAAAAATTTTATTAGAAGACAGACTAAAGCGTGAGATTAACAAGGCCATGAAAAAACCTGTCGTTAAAAACATCTTTTTCGCTTCTTTCATCGTTCAGTAAGACCTATTTCAACTTTAAGTACTTCCCCTGTAAATTTTACAATTCTCTGAATATTTTTCAGAATCAAACATCTTTTTTTTGATTGTGTTATTAATTTAAAACAACACAAATGAAAGGTATAAAATGAAATTTATCAATAAAAACTCTCTTATTATCCTTGCAATGGCACTTACAACTTCAACATCTGCATTTGCCTTTAACTTTAGCCTTAACTATAACCGTCACAACACAGCTCTCGATGCTAAGTGCACAGACGTTTCTAAACAGTATAAAGTGAAAGCAACGATCAAAAACACTTACAATCTAGAAGAACGTACCGAACGTTTTAAATTACAATTATCAAATTCCAAAAAAAATCTTAAGCAATCGCGCGAAGGTGGCCTTTATGCCGCTGAAAATGGAGATAATGATTTAAAGCTTAAATTACATCTAGCAAATAAATTGGATCAAGTTGAGCCTGTTGGTGTTTACGAAACAACTGGTGATGCCGTTGTAACTTTTAAAGATAATGAAGGATCTTTAAAAACAGTTAATCTGACATGTACAATAAAAGGTGATGATATGTTTTATTATAGCAGCTTGAGAGAATCGTTTGATGTGTATCAATTTGGATACAATGATATGTAGATATAAAAAAAGCCACCTTAAAGGTGGCTTTTTTATTATATAATTTTTTTTGAAAAACTATTCTTCTTCTGAATGATCTTCTGTGTACGAAGAATTCTTCGCTTCATCAGGAATAGAATCAAGGAACTTTTTAACTTCTTCTTTAGATAATTTATCTTCAGCAAGAAGTTTATCTCTTAAACGAACGTCCATTAGCTTTTCTGTTAATGCTCTACTTAATCTCATATATGCCCCAGTTTTTGGTTCTTTATAAATCTATTTGAAATGGAAAGGTACCACTTAAAACGCTTATTGCCAATACTTAGGCGGTTGATCATTGTCGTCTTTTACAATTGTAAGCTTCGCTTTGCTCTTTTTCACCGGACGCTTCTGCGTCATTTTACTCATTTTATCCGCAAGAGTCTTAAAATTGCGGTGAGAAATGGCAATCATGAACAAATACGCCGAAGCGATCGCTCCCAACTGACCCCATGCCCCAACTCCCGTCGGACTCGCAATACCTTGGTAAAGTGAGATCACAACCAGAATCATACAAAAATATTTAGCTTTAACCGGGATGATCATTAAGAAAGAAAAGATACGATCAGGGTAAATTACAGCGTAGGCCAAACACAAGGCCCCAACGATTCCTGCAAAACCCGTTAGTGGGAAAAAGTAAACATCGCTGCCTTGGAAAAATAAAGCAACAATTCCTAAGTATAAAAGTGCTCCACCTAAAACCGTTGTTAAGATGAAACTCACATATCTCTTTGTTCCCCAGTTCGCTTCAAACTCAGAACCCATCAACCAAAGCATCAAGCAATTTAGTATCACTTCAATAATTGAGCGTGAGAAAAATGGATACGTGATCATCGTATAAACGTGACCAGTAAAAACGCTATTAGCTGATAGACCAAACATTGAAAACAAACTTCCCGTGCTCGTCATCTTTGTCAGAATTAAATCCAGGACAAAAACCACTGCTGAAACAATGATTAACGATTTATTAACCAGCGTAAGTTTCGGAAGATAAATTTGTGATTGAGCATTCATTTACTTAAACCTTTTGTGTCGTCGCAATTTCTACTAATACTCCACCCGTAGATTTTGGGTGAATAAAATTAACCAGGCAGTTGTTCGCACCTGGAACTGCTTTTTCGTAAATCATTTTATATCCGGCAGCGATGAGCTCTTCGGTTTTTTTCTGAACATCAGGAACTTTAAAACTCATGTGGTGAATTCCTTCCCCATTTTTTTCAATGAATTTTTGAATGGGACCTTGTTCATTGATCGGGCAAACAAGTTCGATGTGAGCGTGTTCATCAACGTGTGCAAATGCCGTCGTCACTTGTTGTGAGGGCACTTCTTCGCGTTCTGAATTAAAAGTGAGTCCGATGTCTTCCCATATTTTCTGAGCGCGGTCGAGGTTAGAAACAGCAATAGCAACGTGATCCAGATAACAGTCTTTATTAAACATTCGTATGCCTTATTTTAATAATAATAACTGTTCTATTTTAGTGACTGAAATCCTAAGGGTCAACTGCGTTTCTGCAGTCAGGATTTGCTGGATCAAATGTTGGAACTGGTGGAATGGCAGGAGGTACGCACCTTCCAGCTGTACACTCACCGTAAGTCTCTACCGGAGGGCATCTAAGAGTACACTTTGCTCTTCCTTGCTCATCTAGACCTGGAAGTTTGACTAGTTTACAAGTTTCAACGAACTCAGGTTTACAGAATTCTTTGGCCACACAAGACTGACCTGAAGTTTTGTTACATGATACTGGAGCTGTTCCGTTTGGATTGTGAGGAGCACATGCACCTCTTGATTGATCACAACATAAGCTTGAGCACTCAAAATCAGATACGCAACTATTTCCGATTGGCTCGTTACCAATCCCCGGAACTTGATCCACACATTGAGTAACTAAATCTTTTGACCAACAACGTTCATTGAAGCAACATTCACTTGAACCACAAGTTGAAGAAGACTCACAACGTTTGAAAGCTGAAGTTAAGACTTCTTTTCCTTCGAAGTTCGTTAATGAAGGACGAAGAAGTTGAAGTTTAATTGATCTATCAGTTGTAATGCTTACTTCTGCATTATCTTTCATGTAAAAAATATCAATTGATCCGTTTACGTTACATGAACTGATACTTTCAGTTGTTGCTACGTTGTAATTCATTACACGCAGGTTACAACCGTCAACGTATTTTGATCTTCCAGTTGAGTCAGCTACCAGTGTGTTTCTCACACCGAAACGATCCGTTGAACCAAGGTAGCGTACGTCTTGATTAAGATCTATTTTTCCGGCAAGTGGGAATAATAATGATTGAAGACCTACGTATGTTTGTCCTGGAAACGTTGTTTTAAATAGTCCTGTTGTACCATTGAAAATCGCATTCCCCTGAATCTTCCATCCTGACGGATTGATCGCTCTGTATGGACCGTGATAAGTAGCTCCAAGAATAGGGTCATTACTACCTATGGCCGTAATTGCTGGGCTCAATGAGAATAGATCGTTAAAGCTGCTAAAATTTCCGTAGTCTGGAAGACACATTGAAGTTGCACTTGTTGCAATAGTAGGACTTCTAGTTCCACTGCTCAATGACCACACCTGAGGGCGTGATGGAATTGATGTAAAGCCAGTCGTTGTATTGTAAAGTGTTGCATCTGCCACTTTTGCGTAAGCATAAAGACATTTATCACCAGGAAGAGAACAAGTTGAATTGCTCGCTGTCGTATTATCAAAAGTCGGATCGTCTTCAAGTTTTAAACCACGACAGTAAAGACCACTGTCACGAGGGTCAGTCACCGGCTCTTTGCTTGTATCAGTATTGTAATCGTTATAGTCATAAAGATCATAACCTAAAACCATTTTACTAAACGGCTTTGAGTTCATGTTAACCATTAAGACTTGAATGTCTGTTTGTGGAATAATCCCAGGAGCTCTACCAACAGTTGCATCTAACGTTACTGACTGGCCTTCAAGACCAAAGTTAAAGCGCACTTTAACTAATTTACTTTGAAGTGCTGAAACGTTCAGACCAGCAATGTATAAAAATCCTTTATAGTTTTTTGGAATAGAAACTTTCTTTTTGTAAGTTCCATCAAATGGATCTACCAAGTGAGACAACTCTACTTTGATTGACTGAAGTGCAGTATCAGTCGATGTATTGTCCGAAGGAATCGCACCTGCACCACTTCCAGAACCACCCGATCCTGATGTTAAATTCGATCCACTCTTTGCCGTTTTTCCCTTTACGCCCGAGTTCTCCACACACGAAGAAAGCACTAAGCTTAACGTCACAAGTGTGAGCGTTAGTTTATGCAAAAGAATGTGAGTTCTGACTAAAGTCTTCATACTCGTCTTCTCGGTTGTTGGTACTAACTATTTTAATTTTAAACGCTCCCGAATTGGGGAAAATGACCGAGGTTTAGACTCAAGAAGTGATGTTTTAGGGACTTAGAGGCAATTATGGAAGATTATGGGAGAAATCCACTAGGCAAAAGTTGTGTCCATTTGTGGGCAATCAAATGGACTTCATTTATTTGCCTAGCTAGGGTCGTTGAGCGCGCGCTTTAAGTGATAAAACACTCTGACAGACGTAATCGTTAAGATCACCATCACAGCTGAATCAAAAAAGCTGTAAACGAAACTCGCTCCAAGTTGTACTTTCCAGTTTGGAATGAGGTCTAACCCAAAAGTTGGAAGCTCCATAATGAGTGTCGCTAATCCAAAGCAGATCACCAGCACAGCATCTTTGCGGGCCATGCGGTAAGAGATTTTAAAATAATTTACACTGTCGTTATCAATTAAAACTGAAGCAAGTGGCACCATCCCTACTAATACTGCAATGATAATTCCCGGGACAACAAAACAAAAAAGCCCGGCAAGAATTAAGAGTGTTGAATAAAGTGTGTAGATTAAATAAGTCGGAGCTGCGTACATCAACTCTTCTTTATCAAGATTTTTTGCTTTTGATTTTTCAATCAAGATGACATTGACGATCACAATTAAACTCATGATTCCAACAATGATTTGCAGAACGATTTCATGAAAACTATTTTGTTCAAACCCCATTCCTTCAAATGGATAACAGGCAACCAGATTGAGAATCAGCATCGCAAGATAGCTGCCTAAGTATTCTGGAAATTCTTTTTTGAAGGCCTTGAAAGAATCAATCAGGAGTGAGAAAAATAATTTAACTGAACCCATGATCTAAATTTCCTCGAAAGTTCTTTTTTCTTTGTTCTTTTGAACGTGAGGAACTTTAAAAATCTGGTTGTGAAATGAAATATAAATACCCGGTGGTAATAATTTTGCTGATAACAGCGCTTCCGTTACATTTTGAGTGGCATCTGTATCATCAAATCCCATCGGAACCATGGCCCCTGTGAACACAACCGGCACAGTGATATTTTGAATATGCTCAAAACAGTAGTTGGCCGTTAACGCCATCGTGTCTGTTCCGTGAAGAATAACGATTGGTGCATTAAGTTCCAGGTCCGCTGCGATCGTCTCCGCAATTAACTTTCTGTCAGCATCGTCCATGTACAATGAATCTTTGGATAAAACCGGATGCACAATGATGTTTGTGTAAGGTAAACGCAGCTTTGAGAGGATGCGGTTTTTAATCGAAGTCCCGCGATTTTCCAGTGAACCATCGAATTCATCGTAGGTTTTCTCGATTGTGCCGCCTGTAGTAATAATTAAAATATCTTTGGGTGCGTTTTTTAATGTATTTTTTTGTTCCATAACCTTGACTCTGATCAAACCGTAACCATATTGTAGTTCAACTATTTTAAGTATACTTACAGGAGATTGCAATTATGACGTCACGCAAAGGAACGATTAGTGTAAATACTAACGACATTTTTCCTATCATTAAAAAATGGCTTTACTCTGAACACGATATTTTCCTAAGAGAGCTTACGGCCAACGCAACTGACGCAATCACAAAAAGATCGACGCTTGCCCGTACATTAAACCAAGAGATTCCTACGGGAAAGATCACGGTAACTGTCAATAAAGCTGAAAAAACTGTTTCAATCGAAGACAACGGTCTGGGAATGACTGAAGCTGAAGTTGAAAAATACATCGCTCAACTTGCTTTCTCTGGAGCTCAAGAGTTCGTCGATAAAATGAAAGAAGCTGGAAACACTCCAAGCTCTGATATCATCGGTAAATTTGGTTTAGGTTTCTACTCTGCTTTCATGGTTTCAACGAAAGTTGAAGTTGAATCTCTTTCTATGCAAGAAGGATCAGTTCCAACGAAATGGATTTGTGAAGGCGAAACAGATTACTCGTTTGAAGATTCAACAAAAACTGAAGTAGGGACAAAAATCACTCTTCACATCAATGAAGAATCAATTGAATTCCTAAATGCTTGGCACGTTTCTACGACGCTGAAAAAATTCTGTGATTTCATGCCATATGAAATTTGGGTAAAAGACGCTGAAGCAGTTGAAGAGTCAGCTAATCCTGGTCTTGTTAACGAAACACAACCAATCTGGAAAAAAGATGTCGCAACTCTTACAGATGCTGACTATAAAGAATTCTACAAAAAACAATTCCCAATGGATGGCGATCCTCTATTTTGGATTCACTTAAAAGTTGATCACCCATTTACACTAGATGGTGTTTTATTCTTCCCTAAGTTAAACCCAAACAAGCCTTTCAATGAATCGAACATCAAGCTTTATAACAAGCAGGTTTTCGTTTCTAATAACGTAAAAGATATCGTTCCTGAATTCTTGTCTCTTCTAAAAGGGTCAATCGATTCAAGCGACATCCCTCTTAACGTTTCGAGATCATCTCTTCAAGGTGACCCGAACATTAAAAAGATTTCAAACTACATCATCAAAAAAGTAGCTGAGTCATTAAAGAAACTCTTCAACAACGATCGTGCTCGTTATGAAACTATTTGGGAGGACATCTCTCTTTTCATTAAATACGGAGCAATCTCTGATCCAAAATTTGATGAGATGATGAGAGACTTTGTTATCTTTAAAAATTCAGAAGGAAAATTCGTAACTCTTAACGAGTACAAAGAATCAATCCCTGAAGCTTTCAAGACAAAAATGGAAGACAAAGTTCTTTATTTTGAAAAAGGAAAGTCTGACCATGCTCTAAGAAAAGAACTTCTTGCTAATGGTCTTCAAGCGATTGAAACAGAATCATACATCGATCCTCACTTCACTCAGCACGTAGAATTCACAAAACGTGGTGACAACGCTTTCAAGTTTGTTTCTGTTGATTCAGAAATCGCAACTCTTCTAGAGCAAGATGCAACAACTGAATCTGATATCAGAGTGAAAGACCTGTTCACAAATATCCTAATTGGGAAAACTGAACACGGAGCTCACACTGAAGAGGAAGAAGATGCTGATTCACTAAACCATGGTGGATTAAAAGATATCGAAATAGTAAAAATCAAAAATTCTACTTCGCCTGCTTACTTCAAAGTTGATGAGCAAATGAAGAGAATGAATCAGATGGCAAAGAACATGGGTACAGACCACATGTTCCCTATTAAGAAAACTCTGGTTATCAATCCAGGAAGCCCTATCATTCAAAACGCTCTTAAGCTGCATGAAAAAGGTAACGACGCTCTTGTTAAGAAGATCTGCCACCATGTTGAAGACCTTGCTCATATTTCTAGTGAAGGACTTAAGCACGAAGACAGAGAAGCTTTCGTTAACCGTACTCAAGAGCTAATGCAGGAACTGACTAACTTAGCACTATAAGCAGTCACCCAAAGTAATTTTTTCTCAAAGGCCCATGCAAATGGGCCTTTTTTATATCTTCTTTTACAAATCTAAATCATAAATTAAATCATATTTTTTATTTATTCTCCGACAAGACTGCTAGATTATTTAACTGGAGTCTTATGATTAGAATTTCTACCCTTTCGATTCTTGCTGGATTAGTTCTATCATCGTGTTCAAGCACTAAAGTCATTGCGCCTTCAATTACAGCTAATACTCAATCTCTATCATCACCTGCCGATGTCCTCTTCACATTTAAAAAATCCAACATGTCACCGGCCGATGATGACCTCTTTGATAAAGCACAAGAGCATGTTCGTCTTCTGGTTGAACAAGCAAAAATAAAAGTCAAATGGATTGAAGATGAAAAGCTTGATACCGATATCGCCTTTAAGGTTGAACCGACGTTAGAAAAAGAAACTCCAACGATAGTCATTAAATATGCTGACGATATTTTTCAAGATCATTCAGCAACATTAAATCTTACGCGCTTTTTAGATGCGCTCTTTGACCCGAAGGCAGAAGCTCCCACTTCATTTTTTGAAATGTACAACAATGCTGTTGCTAACGATCCCACTACCCTTGTGACTGTCGCCAAGATGAGAAGAGACGTTCTCACTCCACTGGACAAACCAACTTGTTACGTGATGAACACTTCTCAATATAATGGCTTTGTGGCCGGTGAATCTTCCCTTTGGAAGAAAAAGGTCGACGAGTACGTGAAACTTGAAAAGAAAATCAAAAGTGAAAAAAGGAAGCCTGCTCAGGTCGCGAAATAATCTTGTCTAAATCACAGACACTACTCATTTCAAAATTGTCTAAAGTGTAGACAGAAATAATACTAAATATTCCCGAAAAATATCCGACAAGTTAACTAGGTTTAATTATCTGTGAGGTTTCGTCGTGAAATTTTTTATTCCTTTATTGCTTACTGTCTCTATGTTTGTCTCGTCGTGCTCGAGCACATACAACCATTGGGATAGATCGATTGCAAACGAAGTAGAGCCGCCTTTAAATGCGGAAGAACTCTTCACTATCAAGAGCACAACTAATATTAATAAAGAGCTGAATAATTCTGCTTCAAATATCGAGTATATGATCCGCGGAGATCTAGGTATAGAGGCCCAATATATTGAAGACCCTAAAATGCCTAGTGATCTTGCTTATAGAATTGAGCCGACAATCGAAAACATGAAATACAAAATTAAGATTTATGGTTCAGTCGGAGCAATAAATGATCACTCGGCCTTCATAGAATTATCAAACTTAGTCCGTAAATTCCAAGCTGAAAAATTCATGTCCCCTTACTCTTTATATGAACTTTACTATAACGCTAAATTAATGGACTTCCCTTCACTACAGGCCATGGCAAAACTTAGACAGTTATCAAACGTGTCAACGGATAACGATAGTGGGATCAGAGCTGCTTACTGGGCAGATATCAATGAAAAATTTAATGTTCAGGAACGAATTTTCAATAAGAAGAAAAAAGTTAAGACAGAAGAACGTAAAGCAGTCATGGATGTACTCGATAAAGTTTCTGAAGATAAACAATTCAGAAATCTGGTAGCCAAAAATGACCGTAAAGGTGCAGCTGATCTTCTTAGATCATATCTTCCATGGGAAGAAATGCCTCCTTTTGAAAAGCTATTCTGGGAAACACACTTAAAAGTTATGGTCGATCCTCTTCCACTTGAAGACCGTGTCTTTATTTACCGTGGGATTGATGATGACGTCATTCAAATGGCCCAGGAAGGTGGAAAAACTTTGACTAAAGAAGAAGCGATCAAAGAACAAAAAATCTTTTTAATGTCGACGATGATGACTAAAAATCAAGGAACTTGGAATAGACGTTTAAGATCTCTTACGGCCATGTATGAAAAATATATGGGAACTGATGGAATGGGTTCAAGTGAATTTACGAGTACGACTCGAATTACTAATATGTTTAAAAAGCATTCGCTGGATCCTAAAGGAAGTCCATTCCTTTCTTATACGCCGAAGTTTCTCGTCTCTAATACCTTTGGAAGTAGAAAGAACACTGCCTATTTTTTGGACCCTCGCCTACTTTATTTCAACATGACTTCTGGTTATGCAGGTGAAATTGAATTTTTACTTCCAGTCGCAAGTTTCCCTGATGACCTTGCTGCAGTTTACGATGTTGATGTTCATGGAACGAGTCCTGAGCAATTTTTAAATAAAAAGGCGATCGAAAAACTTGATCAGGCGCTTGGTGCTGGTAAAGGTGCAGCAGCATTTGAGAGAATCCAATTAAATTCTAATAAATTCTTTGCGCCAGTTATGGGTGCCACTGGAAAAGTTGTGGCACCTCCTCCTGCCACAGTTGATGGGAAGTTTGTAGGCTTCTTTAAAAAGTTACTTGGAATGTCGACACCGCAAGTAGCTGAAGTGATCGATGAAAAATCGAATATGGGGTGTACGGATTTACTTCAGTTGTTCTGGAAATAATTAAAGGATTATTTAAATGAAGTTTTCATTTTCTTTTTTATTAATTTTAACTTTTATAATCTCGTCGTGTTCGAGTTATTATTCGACGACTAATGGTGACAGATCAATTGCCAATGAGGTCATTGCTCCTCTTGATGTCGAAGAACTTCTGACCTTCAAGTCCACAGCTGTTACTAGTCAAGTGCAGGACCTGACTTACAATTTAAAAAATCAGCTTTATTATCTATTTCCTCTGGATATTATTGAAGATCCTAAAATGGATTCTTCAATCGCCTATAAAATTGTTCCTGTCGTTGAAAATCAGCAATACAGAGTCAAGATTTACCATTCAGTGAATGCAAAATTTGACCAAGATGCCAGTACTGAAGTTTCAAGATTTTTAAGACAGGTTTTTGAAAGACAATTCCCAAGCAATTTATCAATTTTTGAACTTTACTACAATGCAAAGTCGCAAGATTTTACTTCGCTTCAGGTATTGGCCAAACTAAGAAGAAGTGCCCTGGCCGAAACTTTTACGACGAACTTTCCAGAAGGAACTTTTCAAGAGCGTATTCCTGAATATCTTCCCTATTGGGATGACATTGTTGAAAAATTTGCAAAACAAGAACGTGCCTATAATAAAAAAGTAAAAGTTCAAAGAGAAGAAAGAAAAGCTGTCATGGATATCCTTGATAAGGTTTCTGAAGATAAACAGTTTAGAAATCTTGTCGCTAAAAATGACCGCAAAGGTGCAGCCGACTTAATACGTTCCTATCTTCCTTGGGAAGAGATGCCACCTTTTGAAAAACTATTTTGGGAAACTCATTTAAAAGTAATGGCCGATCCTCTTCCGCTTGAAGACCGTATTCTCATTTACCGCGGAATCGATGATGATATCATTCAGACAGCCCAAGATGCCGGAAAAACTCTCACGAAAGAAGAAGCGATTAAAGAACAAAAGATCTTTTTAATGTCGACGATGATGACAAAAAATCAAGGGACATGGAATAGACGTTTGAGATCCCTGAATGCCATGTACGATAAATTTATGGGAACGAATCAAGCTGGTAAATCTAGTGAATACACCCGTGCCACGCGTATTACTAATATGTTTAAAAAACATTCGAAAGATCCAAAAGGAAGCCCCTTTCTTTCATACACACCGAAGTTTGGTGTCGCAAATGGTTTTGGAAGTAAGAGAAACACTGCTTATTTTATAGACCCAAGAATGCTTTATTTTAACTTTGCTTCAGGTTATGAAACCGAAGTTGAGTTCCTTTTACCTATTGCAAGTTTTCCTGATGACCTTGCCGGGGTTTATGATCGAAGCATTCATAACATTGCCGGTAACGCTGAACAACTTTTACATGAGCAGGCCATTGCTAAACTGGAAAAAGAATTAGGCCCAGGAAAAGGTGCCGATGCTTTTAAGCGCATCCAATTAAACTCTATTAGTTACTTTAAGCCTGTTTATCACGGTGGAGGAACTGTTCAATCAGCAGCTTTACCTGAAGGTCAGTTTATAGGCCTCTTTAAAAGTTTATTAGGAGTTCCTACTAAACAAGCGGCCGAAGTCCTTAATGGACAAAATGATATGCCTTGTACGGATTTAATTCAGTTGTTCTGGAAATAATTAGCTAGGATCCAATATCGTGAAAGTTGTGAATACAAATAAAACGAAAATGAAAAGGACATTCTTTATGTCTGCACTTCTCGTTTTCACTTTGTTCACATCATCATGTTCAACTTTTTTCCAAAGTCAGTACACTGACCGCTCCATTGCAAATGAAGTTGAACTTCCGGTCACTCTTGATGAAACCATGACTATCAAGTCTTCCACTTATACTGGCCCTGAAATGGACCTGGCAAAATCATTACCTGAAATTCTCGCCCCTAAAAAGTTTGGAATTCAACTTCAAATAGACTATCAGGTCATTGAAGATCCTAAGATGAGCAATGATATTGCTTTTAAAATTGTTCCTACAATTGAAAAGCAAAAATACGTTGTAAAAATATTTCATTCTGTTTCTGCCAAAACTGATCTCGATGCAATAACTGAACTTAAAACACTATTATTCATGGATGGTAAAACAAATTTCGCCAGTCCCTACTCGCTATTTGAGCTGTACTACAATGCTAAGGAAAAAGATTTTTCAGCATTGCAAGTTCTGGCGAAATTAAGAGCACTGACTTTTACTAAAGTTGCTGATCCGGAATTCGTTAACCGCAACAAAGAAAGTATTGATTACTGGGGCCAGGTTAATGAAGAATTCGAAAAGCAAGAACGCATTTATACCAAATCAAAAAAAATCGACGCAGATGAAAGACGTGCTGTCATGGACGTACTTGATAAGGTCAGCGAGGACCAGCAGTTTAGAACTCTAATCGCAAAAAATGATAGAAAAGGTGCAGCGAAACTTTTAAGACAATATCTTCCATGGGAAGAAATGCCACCATTTGAAAAATTGTTTTGGGAAAATCATCTTTCCATTATCGAAAACCCTCTTCCGCTTGAAGAACGTGTTCTCATTTATCGTGGTCTCGATGGCGACGCCATTCAGGCTGCAGAAGGCGCAGGAAAAAAGCTCACAACTGAAGAGGCCATCAAAAAGCAAAACGTTTTTATCATGTCGAGTATTTTAACTAAAAATCAAGGATCATGGAACAGACGTCTTAGGTCGCTGACTTCGATGTATGACAAATTTATTAACAACGATGTTATGAATCCTGGAACTGGATATACAGGATCAACTGAGCTTACTAAGGCCGTACGAATCACTAACATGTTTGCAAAACACTCTATTGATCCATCAGGAAGTCCATTCCTTTCCTATACTCCTATGTTTTACATTGCGAAGCAGTTTGGAAATCAAAGAAGTGGTGCCTACTTCATTGATCCTAGAATCCTTTATTATAATTATGCTTCTAAGTATCCGACTGAATATGAATTTCTTTCACCTCTGATGAGTTTTCCCGATGAGCTGGCCGCTGTTTACGATGCAGACATTTATCCAGATATCGAAGATCAAGCAGAATTCTTAAAAAAGAAGGCCATAGCAAAGTTAGAAAAAACACTAGGTGCAGGAAAAGGAGCTAAGGCCTTTGAGCTCATAGAAGAAAATTCTAAAAAGTATTTTGCACCTTTGCAGAAAGCTAGAGGTGGAGCAGTTCAGGGGATCGGGCCAGATGGAAAGCTGACTAACTTTTTCAAAAAAACGTTAGGAATGCCAGCGGCCGAGGTCTCTAACTTAAAAACGGGTAAAACGAATACGTCTTGCACAGATTTAATTCAGCTATTTTGGAAATAACTGTCTAAAATTTAGACAAAAGAATCACTAAACATTTTTAACGAAATAACCGACAAGTTTACTAGGTCTGTCTGTAATTTTGAGGTTTATGTGAAGTTTTTTTTACCTGCTTTTCTTGCCCTCACGCTATTGATCTCGTCATGTTCGAGTAACTATCAACACGTTTACCTAGATAGATCAATTGCCAATGAAGCCCTTGCCCCTTTAAATGTTGATCAGCTAATGACAATTAAATCCTCATCTAATTTTACTAAAGACATAAACTATATCCAAAAAAGGTCTGACATATTTCTTTCGGCCTTTATACACGTAGAATTTGTTTCAGATCCTACACTTCCTCCTGAAACTGCTTTTAAAATTTTACCAACGATTGAAAATCAAAAACATAAAGTTAAAATTCTATTTTCTCATGAAGCCTTCTATGATCGCAATGCTTCTAATGAACTTTTGCGTTTCTATGATCAATTAATTCATTCTAAGTTTGTGTCTGAATATTCAATCTTTGAACTTTACTACAATGCTAAGTCACAAGATTTTCTCTCGCTTCAAGCTTTGGCGAAACTCAGATATCTAGGCCTGACCGATAAGTCCTACAATCCTTTTGGTGATAGTGACCTCACAAGCCTTTATGAACGTAGAACCTATTGGGCCAATATCCAAGAGCAGTTTGAGAAGCAAGAAACTCTTTATAAGAAAAAAATTAAAATTAAAACTGAAGCAAGAAAAAGTGTCATGGATGCTCTTGATAAAGTTTCCGATGACCAGCAGTTTAGAAACCTTATCGCAAGAAATGACCGTAAAGGAGCAGCAAAGTTATTGAGGTCTTACCTTCCATGGGAGCATATGCCTCCTTTTGAAAAATTATTCTGGGAAACTCACCTAGATGTTATGGTCAATCCGCTTCCACTGGATCAACGAGTTTTGGTCTATCGCGGAATTGATGGCGATATTATCCAGACAGGCGAAGTGGCCGGAAAAAAATTATCAAGAACTGAGGCCATCCTAGATCAGAAAGTTTTTCTCATGTCGACGATGATGTCTAAGAATCAAGGGACGTGGAATAGACGTTTAAGATCTCTCAATACTATGTATGACAAATATATGGGAACTGATAAAGTTCTCTCAAGCGAATACACAAAATCCGCTCGTATAAGTAACATGTTTTTCAAACATGCAGAAGAGCCATCAGGAAGTCCATTCCTTTCCTACTCTCCTAGTTTTAAAATCGCCAGCGCTTTTGGTAAGCAGACCAATACTGCTTATTTTGTTGACCCAAGACTTATGTATTTTAACTTTGCTTCTCGATTTCCAGCAGAACTTGAATTTTTAATACCTCTGGCAAGTTTTCCCGAAGACCTTGCGGCCGTCTATGATTACCGAGTTCAAACAGATGTCGATCCAGATGAGGTAGAGAAATTTTTAAGAAAAACGGCCATTGAAAAAATTGAGCGAGAAATGGGTGCCGGTAAAGGTGAAGAAATATTTGAGCGCATTGTAAAAAACTCTTCAGAATTTTTTACTGCTTCATTAGACTTCAAATCAACTAATCCTAATCCTCATGCAGCGATAACAAAAGCTCATGCTGTAGATGACTTTGTTAAGACCATTTCCGATGTATTAAAAGATGACCCCGAGCAATTAAATGAAGTAAAAAAGAGTGCTCTCGAAACGTATGAAGCTTTAGAAAAAGAAAGTGCTGCTCAAGAGCTGGCAAACGAAATAGCAGCAATGAACACTAGTAAAGCTGCTTGCAAAGACTTAATTCAGTTATTCTGGAAGTAAAATTATGAAAAAGTTTTTTTCATTTATCATCCTTGCAAGTTTTTTGCTCACTTCATGCTCAAGCATGAACGTCAACAGAACTATTGCTACTCAGGCAGTTAATGCAGAAGCAGAAGCTGCGGTAGAAACATTATTTACCATAAAAGCTTCACAAGCAGGAGCTGGAGAAGAAGACTTTTTAGAAACTGTCCAAAACAATTCAACAAGACTTACTAATAACACTCCAATTAAAATTAATCTCATCGAAGATAATAATTTAATAGATGATGTCCTGTTTAAGATTGAACCAATCATTGAAGATAATAATAACATTATCAAAATCAGATATGCCAATGGTGCTTTTAAAGATCATGCAGCAACTTTAAACTTATCTCGCCTTCTGGATGGGCTTATCAGATCAAATTTCTCATCCCCTCATTTTATTTTTGAACTCTATTACAATGCTATCAATAATGATCCGACCTCACTCCATGCTGTCGCCAAAATAAGAAGGTCTGTCTTAACTCCACTTGGCCCGGATTCCGGGGCCAGCGAAAAACTTAATAGTTCTATCCTGGCCGAAGCAGCTGTCTGGGATAAAAAACTTGCTGAGTTTGCCAAGCTCGATAAAAAAAGAAATGCTGAGAAAAAAGCATTAGCGGAACAAAGAAAAGCAAGAATGGCCGCTCTTGATGCTGCCCCTGAAGAAAAACAGTTCAGGTATCTCGTATCGATTGGTGATAGAAAAGGTGCAGCTGATTTAGTGCAGGCCTATTTGCCTTGGGAAGAAATGGCCCCTTTTGAAAAAAGATATTGGGAAACACATTTAGATATTATTAGAAATCCCGCTCCACTTGATCAAAGAGTCATTATCTATCGTGGGATTGACGATGATATGATTCAAACTCCTATTGAAGCAGGAAAAAAACTTTCTCAGGCCGATGCTATTTTAGATCAGAACATTTTTGTCATGTCGACCATGATGACAAAAAATCAAGGTTCTTGGAATAGAAGGCTTCGCTCTCTAACATCTATGAACGAAAAATTTATAGGGACCGATAACAAGGGTTCAAGTGAATTTACTAAAGCTGCAAGAATCACAACGCTCTTTTCGAATCATGCGTCCAAGCCTGACGGGAGTCCATTTCTTTCTTTTACTCCTTCCATCCAAACAGCTCAGACATTTGGACAAAAAAGAATTTCGGCCTACTTAATTGATCCACGTGCTCTGGAGTTTAATTACGCCAGCACTTATGCACATGAAAAAGAGTTTCTTGCCCCACTGGCCACATTTCCAGATGAAATCGCAGCAGTCTACGACTACGCAATTCATCCAGAACCGACCACCGATATGAATATGGTTATTCAAAAATCCATCATCGCTAATCTGGAAAAAAAGTTAGGCGAAACTGAAGGAATTCTGACTTACCAAAAGGTTACTAAAAATTCTCTCAACTACTTTGGTACAATGGGATATATGAAATTTGATGAGGAATCCATAAAGGCCCAAACAGAAGCACTTGCTAAAAAAATTGCAAAACTTCCTAAAGTGGAAGCTGGAAAAACCACTGATAAATGTGTTGATATCATTAAATTATTCTTGAATTAATCTAAAACTAATTTGACCATCTCAATGCCCTATCATAAACCATAGGGCATGTTGAAACACCTTACCACTACATTGACGCTTACTTTCTTATTAGGCCTTCAGGCGCCCGCAATGGCCTCTTCCGGCGATCTTGGATTTCCTTCAAAGACTGAAGTGGAATTAAAGATCAACCTCACTAAAACAGGTTTTAATGAGCTTAAAAGCGTTTTCCTGCAGAAGTTTAAAGGTGAAGAATCAGGTCGTTCAGACTTCTACTTCGACATCTTTAAAAACGAGGCCTATCAGTTAAAAACAGCTCAGCCTACAGTAAAGATCCGCTTCCAGTGGGATGGTGTTGCTCTAACGTGGCAAACTCAAAAAGTACTAAGCTCATCAACACTTTCGATTTTTAGCGCAAAAAAGACTGAATCCATTTCGATGGATATCGTAAACGACAGTTCACTTATTCAAACGATTCAAAGTTATCATTCCAAACTCGAAGCTCTTGATCCCTACGCGCTAACAATCGCCGGCAGCATTCAAAATCTATTAGATGAAAAAGGTATTATCACTTTCACGCAAGCGCTGTGTCCTCAATGTACAAAAGAAGAGCGCTACTTCTCTACTCACATGAACGATAAAAAAAGAGTGAAGATTAAACTTAAAATCGCAGAAGACCAATTCACAGTTCAGGTCGGTGAAACAAATAACCGCGGTGTCATCTCTTACGAGCTGGAAGCTGAAGTGAAAAAAAGTAGTGATCTAGTAAAGAGTGCAGAGAGTCTACAAAAATGGCTTACGACAAATGGTCTGGAGTCTACTCACATTGATTCAAGCACAGCAATCGATCCAACAAAATTTTCCGAAGAAAAACTTAAACAACTGCTTTAGACGAATTCTTCATACTCTGTATTAATGACGGCAAGCTCTTCAGCAGTTAGCTGATCTTTATCAATGCTCAACAAGTACGGGCCGATCTTTAAAATGTCCGTGCTATTAAGCGCCGATTTTTTAAGGCGTGTCTGATTCAATAACACTTCTTTTTTTGCATCTAAATTTTTAGCAATAATATGACCAGTTTTCGATGGCTGAATTTCACACTGCATACTCGCAACTGTCTTATCTT
Organism: Bacteriovorax sp. PP10; assembly: GCF_035013165.1. Lineage (NCBI taxonomy): Bacteria > Pseudomonadati > Bdellovibrionota > Bacteriovoracia > Bacteriovoracales > Bacteriovoracaceae > Bacteriovorax > Bacteriovorax antarcticus. The sequence goes on along the minus strand of NZ_JAYGJQ010000001.1, from coordinate 1,807,139 downwards.
CAAGAATCACATCACAGTAAATAGAATTCCCAAGCACCAATTTTTTTGTGACTGTGATTTCTTTTATATCCTGAGGATTGTCGTGTCTGGTGATTACTAGTACTACTGCCATTTTTTATTACCTAGTTAGATTCTTAATCTCCGCTCAGCCTAAATTATAGTTAGAAACAAGACTTTGCTCAGAAAGAAGATTTAATTAAATTATATTCATAACTTAGATAAAATCAAAAAAATGTGATGTGAAAAAAATTGCCAAGATAGCTGGGCTTTAAACAAAAAAAGTGCAAACCGTCTTAAGGTTTGCACTTTATCTTTATATTTATTTAATTATTAAATAATTCCAATATTAGTAATCAGAGTTTCCAGTAAGAACTGATGCTAAATCTTCAGCGTGAGCTCTAAGTGGAATAACATTTCCATGTAAACTCTTACCTTGTGTATGAGAACGTTTTTCATACATCATATGTCCTTCGCCTCTTTCAGACTCTTCTTTACAAGCGATACACTGAGTAGCTACTGGTCTTGCACGAAGACGGTTAATTTCAATCTCACCATCGCATTCATGACAAATTCCAAAAGTACCGTTCTTGATTTGAAAAAGAGCATTATCAATTTTCTTTAGCATGAAATTTTGTCTTGCTAAAAGTTTAAGATCAAGTTCACGCTGACGGTCTTCTTGAGAAAGATCAATCTCGTCACCTTTTTCAAGTGATGGAGTTTCCATTTTCATCTCGTTAAGAGTTGATTTCTTAAGTTCAATAAAAAGGTTTTCAAATTGTTTCATCATTTCAGCGTTCATAAAAACTCCTTATATTACTATTTATCAATCCCTGAGATACGTTACGAAAAATCCTCTCTCGTAAAGTCGCTCTTCCTGAGTGACTCGAACTTAGTATTGCACTAGCTATGCCAACTTTTTTGAACGTGTATTGTGTATTTTGATAATAAAAAAGGGCCAGAGCGGCCCTTTTCCTAAAAGATATGTTTAAATGGTGGCCAATTTTACTCTGGTGTAAGTGCTATATTGTCCAAGCGTAAATGAATTTTATCTTCTGAATTCAAATAGTATGAACTTCTTACAAGGGAGTGAGCTCTCCTCTTAATAAGAATACACTTTTTGAAAACCTGGTGATCAAGATAATCTTCCATATCTGCCAGGGCCGCTTCAAAAGGAATGTCTTCATCAGGATAGAAGCGCATAACCGTTCTAATGGCCGCACTCACGTCATCAACAACTTCTTCTGAAGTAACTGTCGTGCATTTCGAAAGATCCTTTATATTGATTTTTTTATCTGTCATGCGAGTTGAGACAGGAATGTCTTCACCTACATCATACATGAAGTCAGCAACAGCTGAGATGGCATCTGATTGACCGAATGATGTGATAGAGCGTGCATGAGCAATGCTTGAATATGTTGAAACAAAAAATGATAGGCCTAAAATAGAAAGGGCGTACTTCATAGAGACTCCTTTAAAGTTCTCTATGTAAGTACGCCCGTTGAATTAATTAGTTAAACAATATTTTTTCATACTAGCTAGCTAATATTTATATAGCTTCTAGGGTCAATACTTTTTCCTCTGTTGCTGTGCTTCGACTCGGACTAAAACTCGCTCCATATTGCGGAGGGGCGGATTAAAGACGAGGAGAATTTTATTCAGCAGATCAGTCATGTTTGTCAGTGTGAAAAGTCCTTTTTTACTCATGTGAATAGTCCCCTTAATAAAAGTTGATCTAAGCCGTCCTTGCTTTCGAACTCACGATCTCATCCATCCTAGAAGAGATCTTCGACAAAAAACCCATCCTAGATTTCCTGCTTTCTTAATATTATATAAAGCGAGAATCGTGCCAAGACACTGCGAAGTTGGTCCTACGGTTATTCGCAGACTTGGTCCTACAGAAGTGGTTCACTAATGCTTTGAATGATGGGAAATGACACTGACAATTTGTCTCCACCACTTTTTTCAGGGCGGAGATGACACTGAACAAACGAATTCTAACTAGACGTAGGTCTCTGATGAATCTTTATTGATGATAAGCTGACCTTTATCGATTTTTTCGCGCACGATAACCATGATCCTTTCCTGCGCTTCTTCTACTTTAGAGGCCAGTTGTGGTGGGCCCAATAAAAGTTCTTCTATTTCCTGGCGCATCCCACGCGGAGTATTCTTCATTATATGGTCTTTTAACTCGTTCGATGAAATTCGTAGAGCAAGACCCATGTCACTCATCTTTACCGAGCGCAGAAGCTCAATAAGCATCATTGGCGTTAAGTATTGAAGGTCATCAAAAGTATACATACTCTTATGAAGGGTCTCGGCCATCTTAGGATCTTTTTTTGAAATAAGATCTAACACTTTTTCACGGGCCGACTTTGATAGTCCCGCCAGCATCTTTGCTGCTTCTTTAACTCCGCCTTGAAACTTCATTGAGTTTACTCCTTAGCAGTGAGGGTTTGATTTCATTAAATGGTTTTGCACGTAATCCTTTACGCCTTCTTCAAGAGAGCAAAACTCAAATCCAGGAATAGCTGAGAGAAGTTTTCCCATTTCAGCTTGCGTGTAATACTGATACTGCCCTCTGATGGCCTCAGGCATATCGATGAATTCTACTTTAGGAGCTTTATCCATTGCTTTGTAAGTCGCATTGATTAAATCAAGGAAGCTTCTCGCCTTCCCTGTTCCTAAATTATAAATCCCAGAGAATTCTGATTTTTCCGGATCAGCTAATTCAATCATCACTCTTACAACATCTTTTACATAAACGAAGTCACGTAACTGTTGCCCATCTTTAAAATCCGGACGGTGAGATTTGAAAAGTTTTACTGGTGAGCCAGATGATATTTGCTCGAACGCTTTATGAACCAGCGATCTCATATCTTCTTTATGGTATTCGTTAGGGCCAAATACGTTAAAGAATTTAAATCCAAACCAATGGTCTGGTTTTTTATCTTCTTTTAAAACCCATTCATCGAATAATTGCTTCGAGTATCCATAAGGATTCATCGGCATTAATTCAAACAGACCAACATGGTCGTCACTATAGCCTTGTTCACCATCACCATAAGTGGCAGCAGAACTGGCGTAGATAAAAGGAATATTTTTAGTCGCTGCAAATCTAAACAACGCTTGCGAGTACGCCACATTGTTTTTCATCAAGAAGTCCATGTTCTTTTCTGTTGTAGAAGAACAAGCACCCATGTGAAAGATTAAATCGGTTTCAGCAATCAGGTCATCGTACTCGCCACTGAATAATTCATCAGCGTGAATGTAGTCGATGTATTTTACACCGCGAAGGTTTTTCCACTTTGTAGAATCTTCCAGCTTGTCCACGATCACAAGATCAGTGTGCCCTAGAAGGTTTAACGTTTTAGCAAGAACGCTTCCAATGAAGCCCGCTCCACCAGTAACTAAAATCATGCGATCTCCTTATTTGATTTCACGCGATCAGATAAGACCACTCCCATGAATACCAGAAGAAAAATTAATTTAGACGTATCAAAGTATCTGTACATATTGTGGTACTGAGCATGCTGACTTTGAAGTTCAGCATAACGAGGATCAGACACTTCTGTTTTATGAATTTCATAAGTCGTGTTAGTGATCATCGGAGTCATGTAGAATTTATAAATAAAAGCTAAGACTAAAAGCGGAGCTGCAAAAAACATCCACTTCTTATTTTTTAAAACTTTGAAGTTCACAATTGATCCAATCAGAACAATCACTCCAAAAACGATTTCAAAAGCATTGAAGCGGCCAAAAACCGTCATTCCAATTTTTCCGGCATCAACGATACTCGTTGAATTTCTAAACACTGTAGGGATCGTGATGATGTCTACTAAGACCGTCATTAAAAACCATGCCAAAAGAAATGGCAGAACCATTTCAACGCTAATTTTTTTTAAGTTCTTCATTATTTATTTTCCTTCATGTGAACGCCTTTAAGATACGGATGAACAACCCATGCAACTAACAAGACACCAATTTCAAAAAGAGCGCAGCATGGAATCCATACGGCCATCATTGAAATAACATCTGGTGGTGAGAAGATCGCTGCGAAAACCGCAAGACCAACGTAGATGTATCTACGCATTGCTCGAAGTGACTGCTTGGTTACAATTCCCATGAACCCTAGAATCAAAAGAATGTTGGGAACCTGAAAAATGAAACCTAAAAATAAAAGAATCTGACTTGATGTCGAAATGTAGTCGCGAAGATTGATGTTGGCCTGAATGTCTCCAACCCCTACTGCTGATAGGAAATTAAAAACGGCCGGGAAAGCGATGTAGTATCCAAAGGCCATACCAGCAATGAATAAAAACCATCCAAGAATCATAAATGGTTTTACGGCGCGCACTTCATGTTCGTGCAGACCTGGTCTGATAAAACTCCAAACCTGATAAAACCAAAATGGTGACGAGATCATAATCGCCCACCAGATACTCACGTCGACTTGCACCCACGCTTTCTCAAAAATACTGTGATAAACCAGAACACCTGAATGGGTGTCGTGTAATGACATACGAATTGGCTTTAGTAACCACTCGGTGATGTCGTCAACGAAATAAGTCGTCACACAGATTGCAATGACCAAAATATAGATGATTCGCATGATAACTTTGCGAAGGTCTTCAACGTGTTCCCAAAAACTCATTTCTTTCAAATTAAACTCACCGGTGTTTCTTGCAATATATAGGTAGAACTATATACTTAGAGAGTATAATTGTAAAAATTTGAGTGGGATTATCTATGTTTAAGAAGTCAGCTTTCACGCTTTTGTTGATCATGTCTATCGGGCATAGTTCCGAGACTCTTGCTGCACCCAACCTGCTTTTACAATGCTTAGCAAAAGAAGAAGAGGCCCTTCACAAGAAAGAAATTCAAAACGCTTTGTTTCGTTTGAACCAAGAGTTCGTCAACGAGCTGGCAAGCACCAATGATATCAACCTAAAAAAGAACTATGTAGACGAGATTTGCAAATCGAAAACCTACTCTCCATCAGTGGGCCTTCTAAGAATGCTTTTAATGAAAGAGCATGAGATCTACGATTTAAGCTTAAGCGGCGTCGATGTCAGCATGCGCCCTTTTAAAATGGGCTATATCAACGAATTCCAAAAGCAAGTCCCTCGCATGTTCATCCAGTACCTTTCAGGATTGCAAAGTGAGCTGGCGACACCTGATTGCCTGGAAAATGCCATCCCGGAACTCAAAGGCTTTAACGAAAAAATTAAGTATCTTGAAGAAGAGCTTTCAACACACCAATTGATCACACAGAAAAATAAAATTGATATTATTTTTAAGAAGCTACAAAATTTTCATGAGATTAAAAGGCAGTGTGCGATTGAAAAGAAAAAATCAATCGATGCTCTTAAGAAAAAACAAAATGCCCAGTCTGGACTTTAAGAAATCAGTTAACGCCGACATCAGTCCTGCCATCTGTTTTTCATTGGTAGAATTGATCGATACTGTTAAATGCAGACCTTCAATATTCGTAAACTCAATCTCGAATTGATCCGTAATTTTTTCTCGTTCCATCCACTCGCGTTTTAATTCATCGAGCTTAATCAGAAGTGGCCCTGGGTACATTCCTGCGACTTTAATCCAATTCCCGTTAACATCCTTACGGGCCTTTGAATGATCGAGACCTTTAATCAATCCGTGAGCGTTACGGGTATCAATAATTAATTTTTCAATCGGCATTCTGCAACTGCCACAAGCACTTGAGGCCATGGTTTCATGGATCAGAGTTTTCAATTCGAAGTCTTTATTCGCTAAAACTTTTTTAACGATGTCAGCTTTGGTAACAGAAAAACAAAGGCAGACCATGTCGTGTTGTTCTTTATAGAAGCGCCCTTCACCAACATAAGTGGCAATCGCTTTTCTTAAAAGCCAAAGTCCAACCGGTAAAATCGATGTTTTTCCATTGGGAAGTTTGGTTTCAACTGAAATACTTTCACGTGTGATTTTTTTGATTTGCTCTAAAGTCTTTCCAAGGGTCAAAAGCTTCAGCTCTTCCATCTCGACAGCAAAGTGTGAGGCACGAGGCCCGTCAAAATGAAATTCTTTAATGGTATCGCGCTTAGGATCGATATCTAAAAATAGACTCACATCCGGCAAGACCGCTTTAGCGTTAAAGAATGCTGTCGACTCCATCATATAGAGTTACGGCTTCTCATCAGATCTAAGAGTTAGGATTTCGTGCCCGTCTGGAGTCACAAGAATTGTGTGCTCAAACTGTGCTGACCATTTTTTATCTCTTGTTACAACAGTCCAGCCGTCTTTTAAAACGCGCCCTTCTTTTTTACCAAGATTGATCATGGGCTCAATCGTGAAAGTCATCCCCGGCTTCATTTCTGCGCCAGTTCCCTTCTTTCCAACGTGAACAACTTGAGGAGCTTCGTGGAATTCGCGGCCGATCCCATGTCCACAGTAGTCTTCAACTACCGAGTAACCATGCGAGTGAGCGATTTCCTGAATAACAGCACCGATATCACCAATACGTCCACCAGGGCGAACAGTCTTGATTCCTTCGCGCGTGCAAAGATATGTGATCTCAACTAACTTTTTTACTTCTTCTGAAACGTTTCCAACTAAGAAAGTCTTATTCGTGTCTCCGTGAAACTTATTTAAGTAAGTCGTAACGTCGATATTTAAGATGTCCCCGTCTTTAACGATATCAGACTTGCTTGGAATCCCATGACAGATGACTTCGTTTAGTGAAGTACACACAGATTTCGGGAAACCGTGATAATTCAGGCATGAAGGGTAGGCCCCGTTCTTAATAATGAAGTCATGACAGATTTTGTCTAATTCTTCTGTGCTGACACCTGGTACGACAAATGGTTCAATATACTCCAAAGTCTGAGCAGCGAGCTTACTAGTGGCCCTCATTAGTTCGATTTCACGTGCGGATTTTATAGTGATCATAAATAATTTTCCAATGAGTCTGAAGATTTTTCACCTTTGCAACGGACGCATAGTGTTAAATCCATAAAAGTGTTATGTACGCGTCTGTATTAAGCCAAGTGGAGCGCCTAATGAAGACATTATGTCTATTTATACTAACCTTCCTCGTCCTTTACAATCCAAAAGTAGAGGCCGCTGCTGGCGAAATTGATATTCGCCCGATGGATAACTACGATGTAGAGCTTGATGCTATTACTATCTCAAAAAAGAACCCGCTAGCAGATATCGATCAGAACCTAAGTAACTTTCATGAACTTCTTTATCTTTATAAGAACTTCGAGAGCTACGATACGGAACTGACTCAAAAAATCTTAGAAAAAATCCAGAATAGAAATACACTTTCAGGAAATGATCTTTATTTAATTAAGAGAACATTTCAGACTTATTACAAGTTTAACCTGAAGATCCTTGAATTCGCTTCTTTATATCAGTTCAGAGGAACGACGATCACAAAAAGCCTGGCCTCAGGTAGAGCAAAGGTCTCTGTTATAAAGGCCCATCTGATCTGGCTTAACGCCAATATCGCGGTCATGGAGCACACTGAAGCTGTTCATAAAATTCTTTACCTGACAGACAGCGAGTTCAGAAGAATTTTTAAAGGAACCTTCTCTCCAAGTGAATTATCACTGGAAGAAAAGACGACACTTAAACAGTTAACTGAACAAATGAACCAATTGGTAGAGACGCTAGAAGCTCCACGATTTGCAAAACAAATTATCCTGGTTCGTGAAACGGCCCTGCAAATTAAAAATACATTGGGAGATGACGAAGCGGCGATCTCTTTAGTTGATTTAATTCAGACTAACAAAGTGGCCACAGATATTGCTCAAGGTAAGAAAAAATTCAAGTTACAAATCTTCGGTATCAGCGATGCTATCGTTAGCATCTTTAACAAGATTACAAATTTCCTAAGCGGATTCTTCGGTAACATTGCCGGAAGTATCCACTCGAGAAAGGGTTATCTTTTTGAAAATGAACCGGCGATTGATATCGCTAAAAAATCTCTTCGCCCAATGGATATTATCCTTGAGAAGAGTCCGTTTGTACTGACTGATAAATTAATCCCGGGTCACTACGGTCACGTAGCAATCTACCTTGGAACAAAAGCTCAGTTAGAAGAAATCGGAATGTGGAACCACCCGGATATCGTTCCTCACCAAGAGGAAATCGAAGCTGGGAACACAATTCTTGAGGCCGTTCGCCCAGGTGTTCGCTTGAATTCGGTTGAAGGATTCATGAATATTGATGAGTACACGATCATCAGAAAAATTGATGGCCTGATGTCTTCAGCTCAGGTGGCGGAACAGATCAGCCGCGGGATTGATCAACTAGGTAAAGACTACGACTTCAATTTCGATATTTCGACGCTGGATAAAATTGTTTGTTCAGAGTTGATCTACATCGTTTTTGGACACGTAAACTGGCCGACACAGTACCGCCTTGGACGCCCGACAATTACACCTGACGATATTGGTGAAACATTGTTTATGAAGAATACGCGCTTCAAAATGACTGACTACGTAGTATCTACTGAGCGTCATAGAATCGAAATGTCTAATATGGCCAACCTTGCTGACATTTATGACTACGAGTTACGTAAAGAGAACGGAGATCCAATCGAAGATACTAAGGATCCAAGTAATAGCTTCTGGAAAAAAGAGACAAAGTGCTATAAAGTTTCTGAAGAGAAAGGACCGACATCTAAGGTGGCGGGGATCTTTTCGAGATTTTGTAAAACGACGTATAAAGAATTCTATTATGAAGAACAACCAGGCCTCTAGATTAACAGCTAAAAGAACGAGTACATCGCCTTACTTTTCGCCGACCTTTAATCAATTAGAACAAGAATCATTAAATCAATACATCGACATGCTCCCGAGTGATTCGGGAGTCCTGTCGGATATTTTAATCACCAACACTCACACTAACTTTGATTTATTAAGTGGTGAGCAAGTTGATAATTTAAAACTCATCATTCACCCGAACTCTGGTTACGATAATTTTCCGGTAGATTTCGTTAAAGGCTCAAAAGCTCCGATCGTGATTGGCAGTACCATCCGCGCTCAGGCCGTTGCTCAATACATTTTAAGCTCATTATTTTCTCACTTCGCTTCCATCCCTACTCATACAAAATGGGACGTGGAACGTAAGTGGCCTAGAAAACTGATCTCTGATTTAAAAATTACCATTATCGGTTTCGGCCATATTGGAAAAATCCTGCATACGACTCTCGCTCCAATGGTGAAAGAGTTAAATGTCTACGACCCTTTTGAAAACCTGACTCAATTAAATAATAAAAATTCTGATGTTGTGATTCTTGCTTGTGGATTAAATTCTAAAAGCCGTCACATCATTGATAAGAACTTTTTAAATGCTATGAAGGACACTGCTTTAATCATCAATGCCGCTCGCGGTGAATTGATTAAAACCCATGACCTGGTGAATTTTTTAAAAGCAAACGATGAAGCTTATGCTGTTCTGGACGTCTTTGAAAAAGAGCCAAACAACTTCACTGACTTCGTCGACTTAACCAACATTAAACTGACTTCTCACATCGCAGGCGTCTACAAAAATATCGATCTTCACACTATTGATTTTGAAACTGAAGTTGTAAGCGACTTTTTGGAACTCACAAGTTTCGATTTCAATAACAAGTATCAGAAGATGATCCTGCAAAATAAACTAAGACCAGAAATAGGAATTATATGAGCACATCACAATCGCGTAACGAGTTTATCTCAAAACTAAAACACTACCTGGTACCAGCTGGTGAAGGTGTCTTCACTGTTCACACGGCAAGTGACAAGAGAGAAAGCCTACAAAAGAAAATGTATGGTGCTGATGCCGTGGCACAAAAGCGCGTGCGTGAAGTATGGGAGCAAAGCCTAACGACAACTCTACCCCAATCAAAATGCGTGATCTTCGGAATCGCTTCAGATGCTGGTGGTGGAATTCAAAGAGGAGCTAACTGGGGACCATTGTTTCTTCGTGAAACACTGATCAACTCAAAAGACGAATTGAATGCTTATGATGTTGGTGACGTTAGAGTTATCCCTCACCTGCTTCACGATAAATATTTAAACGAAGAGACCATTAAAAAATGTCGTAAAGCTTTATACCAAAGTGAAAATATCAATTTGCCAGTTTCACCACTGTCGATTGCTTATGACTTCGCGACAGGATTCCACGAACAGTTCCCATCAAAAACGATTTTCATGATTGGTGGCGATCACTCGGTTAGTTATCCAATGGTCAGAGCTTATCTTGAAGCTAAAAAAGCTCAGGGTAAAAAAGTGGCGTTAGTTCACTTTGATGCTCACACTGATTTAATGGAAGAGCGTCTTGGAATTGATCTATGTTTTGGAACATGGACTTCTCAAGTGATCCCTTATCTGGAAAGCCCAAAACATTTAGTTCAAATCGGAATCCGTGCGAGCGGAAAAGAGCGCGACCACTGGGAAAAAAAGTTTGGCCACACGCAAATCTGGGCACAGGAAGTTTTCGATCGCGGAGCAAACGCTGTCGCTGACCAAATTGTTGCCGAGTTAAAAGCATTAGACGTTGAAGAGATCTATATCAGTTTTGATATTGATGTTCTTGACCAGGAATATGCTGGTGCCACTGGAACTCCTGAAACAGGCGGCCTTAGCCCACACGAACCAATGCTCATCATGCAAACTCTATTTGAAAATTTCAGAATTTCTGGAGCGGACATGGTGGAGATTGCTCCACAGGTAAAATCGGCCGCGATTAAACAAATCGAACCGGAAACAACTTTGATGGTGGCAAGCAGCCTTTCAACATTTTTAATCCAGGCAATGGGAAGTAAGTAAGTCATGGCCATCGCGGATTTTCCACCACTAGAACATGCTGATGAACACGGGCTTCTTGCCCTTGGTGGAGATCTTGAACTTGAATCCCTTTTACTTGCCTACTCTCGTGGAATTTTTCCATGGCCGATTTCCGAAGAGTACCCGCTGGCATGGTTTTCACCGGACCCGCGTGGGATCCTCGCTTTCGATAAATTACATCTTTCAAAAAGCCTAAGAAAGTTTCTAAGAAAAAATCCTTACGAAATCAGATTCAATACAAATTTCGAGGCCGTCATCATGAATTGTGCAAAGGTCCCCCGCGCTGAAAATCAGGGCACGTGGATCACACAGGATATTATCGACAGCTATATCAATCTCCACAAACATGGCTTCGCTTATTCAGTTGAGACCTATCTGGATGACGTCTTAGTAGGCGGCGTATACGGCGTTTGCATCAACCGCTTCTACTCAGGCGAGTCTATGTTCCATACGGCCGACAACGCTTCTAAAGTGGCGCTGATCGCTCTTTTGTACCAGCTTAAACAAAAAGACATCGGCTGGCTCGACACTCAGATGGTAACTCCGGTGGTTGAATCTTTGGGGGGTGTAGAAATTACACGGGAGACCTACCTAAAAATGCTCGCAGTTTCAATCAAATAGACCCTCCGAAAATCCGACTGTCTAACTAGTCGTCACTTTTTTCCTGAAAAAATTTCAACATTTCACATCAGAATTTTTTTTCATTCTATAGTCTTGTCCATGAAAACTTTAATACTTATGACATTTATGGCGGTTCTTGGTTTTAGCAACTCTTATGCTGCTGACGAGAATGTGTGTACAACCACTCTTGCTGAGCACGTAGAATTAATCACTACGACTGATACTTATATCAGGCAAATCAATGAGCACGCGGGCCAGATCAGCTCATATGAAATTACTCAATTACAAAAGAAATTAACGAAGAGATTTTTAAGCTTAAAGAATTTATTCAATGTGTATGACGATGAAGTACTAAATTGCCCTACTAAGATCATGCCGACAGCAGTAGCAATTTATGATTTTTCCAAGATTGGAGACACTGTTTTTTCTTCGAAAGTTCTTCGCCGTGTAGTTTTAGGATTTGTAAAACACCCTGACTACAAATTGACTGACTTCAAAGCTTATTACGACAGATACACGAACAAAAAATTGATTAAGTACATTCAGGAAAAAATTGAAAAGTCTGAAGAAATTGATCAAGCTGAAAAAGATCAATTTGAGTCAATCGAAGGATCTCCTTCTACGATTGCTGTTTCTGACTATGGAATTAAAGGAACTACTTCGGTTGTTGCCGGTATCGCTCGCGCGTGGGGATTTATTTCTGACCACTTGTCTTGGAGAGAAGGCCGCATGAAAGATAATAAAGAAGTAAAAGCTTTATTACTTTCAAAATTAAAACCATTAGATCTTGTGTATGAAAAAAGAACTTTCGTTCTTTCTAACTACACTATCCCTGGACACTTCGGACACGTGGGAATTTGGCTGGGAACAAAAGAAGAATTGATCGCTTTAAATGTTTGGGATCAAGAGTATTTTAAACCCTTCAGAGCTCAGGTTGAAGCTGGAAAGCATATTGTTGAAATTAGAAAACAAGGGATCAATTATCAGTCTCTAGATTCTTTTATCAATCTAGATGAGATGGCCGTAACGAGAGTAAAAAACATTCTCGACAATGCTGAGTATGTTTTTTCTAATTTAAGTGAACAACTTAATAAGACATACGATTTCAAATTCGACGCTCGCTCTGCTGATAAATTAACTTGTACGGAACTCATTGCTTTCAGCTATGGAGATATCAAGTGGCATGAAACTAAAACTCTTTTCCAGGTAAGCCTTCGTCCAGACGATATGGCCTTAACTACGCTGGGAGATAATGCTCAGTCTGAGTTCGTCCTTTTTCTTAAGGGAAATAAGGATAAAACTACGTTTCAAAATTTAGGATTCGAAGAGTGGTCTAAACTATTCGCCAAATAGGTTAGGCCCTCTACTCCCTTCTTGTTATCCACATATCTCTTATTGCAGTTTTGATACTGAGTTTGCCAGAACTCAAAGTGCATCAATGCGAAGATTTGTTTCTACAAGCTTCATTCTTAACTCCTACTCGATTTCAAAAAGTGTTTGTTCTTGTGTTGTATAGAGGTTAATACGGGTCTGGATAATTCTCAATGGACTCGCTCCTTTTATGTATTCTTTATGGCCTACTGGAGTCAGCACTCGACAATCCGTTAATTAATCATATCTATCTTATTTTACTGAAAACAAATGCTGCCCACTGCTTAAAACCTTGGCTTTTTAACAAAAAAATCCTTTCAACTGAGTCACCGCTCCTTTTAAGTCCTTAATTTGTAATCATCACTTTCCATAAAACTAAATTCTGCCTAAGAAGTTTTGTCTACAGAGAGAAGCTATCGAAAAATTTAATCTTTTTCAGTGTCACTACGACACCAAAAAACTCACATTTCCCAATGAAGATGTAAATATCACCTAATCGTGAAAACAAATTTGCATCAAATTCTTCGAGGTGATACCAAGCACTTCTATTGAACATAATTAGGAGTTCACAATGAAAAATTTATTATTACTTTTAAGCGTTCTTGCTGTCGTCTCGTGCGGAAGCAAAACTCAAAATACTGTTAACTCAGGATCTGGCGCTGCTGGAGGAACTGGAACTACAGGGACAACAGGAACGAACGGTCTTGATACACCGGCCCCTGCTAACCTAGTTAACTTCGAAGGGAACTACGACATCGTAAGAATGGACTCTAGCGACTGTGGAGCTGCCATTAGAATCGAGCGTCTGTGCAATGGATATAGATTGTTAAGCAACAACTCAAACCCAGAAGACTTCTGTAACGTTAATAGAGGTGAAATGAGACTTAACGGTAACGACAGAAATCCACCGAATCCAGATCGTAACCCACCTCCACCAGATAGTGCTGTGGTTGTAACTCAGGAAGCGAATCAGTTGAGATCGGTTGTGAGAGTGGCGAATATGGCGTTTACGAATACATTAGTTCTTGAGAGCAATGGTGTTCTTACGAAAATGTCGAATCTTAAAGGGCGTCAGAGTCGTTGTGTTTTTCTAAAGAGATAATCTTTTAAACTTTAATACTGAAATAAAAAAGGCTTCCCTAAGGAAGCCTTTTTTTATGGAAGAAAAATATACGATCAAGAACCTACTATAAACGTAGTTTCAATCTATCCTTATCATCAACAGTCGACACAATCCCACGCCCACCGTTCAGAGACTTTCTAAACGCTAGCTCATAATGATCCGCAACCCACTCCTGCTCAGCATGTCCTGCAAGCTCATACTCTCCAGTCAAACGGATAGCATCAACAGGACAAGCTTCTTCACAGAACCCACAGAATACACAACGAAGCATTTCAATCTCGAAAGATACTGGTGCCTTCTCTACTTCTTTATCCGAGTCATCTGCCGCTACAATGTGGATACACTGAGCAGGACAGTATGTTGAACAAAGCATACAAGATGTACATCTTAGTGTTCCGTCTTCTTTTACTGTTAGAACGTGTTTACCTTTGAATCTATCAGAGTAGAAATACTTCTCTTCTGGATAGTTTAAAGTCATACGATCGTGCTTAAAAATGTTCTTAAGCATCCCGATCATCGTGATCTTTAGACCAAGGTATAAACCTTTTAAGAAACCGTGTTGTTTGTATAGGTCAGCTTTTAAAATCATACGTTCACCCATTTTCCGTAGTAGCTAATGTCTTTTGTTGTTTCACCGTAGCTTAGACCTGCGTTTAACTTTCTCGCTGTTCCTTGGAAGTTAACGATGTCGCCTTCTTTTTCAAGGAAGCTTGGAACTGGTAACAGGTAGTTGAAAACTTTCATTGAAGAAAGAGTTTCACCTGGAGTTAAAGCGATTCTTGTAGAAGCTTTTTCGATTTTCTTTAGAAGCGTGTTGAAGTGATCTTCGTTGTAAAGAATTTCTGGAACTACAACGTACACAACATCAGATGATCCAACATTGTTAAGAATTTTATCAAGGCCTGCTTGAGTGTGATCAAATCCAGCTGCAGAGAAGGCCGCTTGAGCACCACGAAGGTTAGCGTTCTTGTCCCCTCGTCTTAGGATTCCATCGAACTCAGGTCCAACTGATGGAAGTGTGTATAGTGCCACTTCTGAGTTTGATCCTTTAACAGATGCAAAGAAGCTTGCGTATTCTTGGTTTGTTAAAGAAGTCGATAAGATGAACTTAGACTTTTTACCTTTAACCATTTCAACGATTTTTAATTCATCAGCTGGAACGAATAGACCGTTCATGTTTTCAGACGCGTTTTGAAGTCTTGTTGGACTTGAAACGTGTTTGTAAATTGAGCGACCATCATCACACATCCAGTGACCGTTAACTGCTTCATCAAATACTGGTTTTACTCTGTAAGAACCGTTTTTGTTTTGAGAAACTTTTACCGAACATCCTGTTTCGCATCCGATACAAGTTGTGAACACTTCTTCAAGGAACCATACACGTTGTTTGAAACGGAAGTCTTTTGAAGTTAGAGCTCCAACCGGGCAGATATCAACAAGGTTTTGAGCGTAATCATTTTTTAGGTTTTCGTTAACAGTGATTTCCGCGTGGTCACCTCTGTTTAAGATTCCTAGTTCATTTGTTTTTGTCACTTCTTCTGTGAAGCGAGTACAACGTGAACAAAGAATACATCTTTCAGCATCAAGCATAACGTTTTTACCGATATCTTGAACTTTCTCTTTATGAACTTTTTTGTCGATCATTTGAGAGTCGTACTGACCGTGCTTCATGTAGTAATCTTGAAGTCCACACTCTCCGGCCTGGTCACAAACTGGACAGTCAAGCGGATGGTTTAATAAGTGGAATTGAAGAGTCGCTTCAACAGCAGCTTTGATTTTTGGTGTATCGTTACGGATAACCATACCTTCGCCACAAGTTGCATTACATGCTGGGAATGAACGAGGAACACCGTCCTGTTCAACCATACACATACGACAAACACCCGCGATCGATAGACCTGCGTGGTAGCAGTAGTGCGCCACTTCTTGACCGTTATCAAGAGCAGCTTGTAATAGGTTTGAGCCTTTTACAGCTTCAATTTGTTTTCCGTTCCATGTGATTTTTACTTTTTCAGTCATGACTATCTCTTACCTGTAGTTACGTTTGTCGTTACATACTCTTCAAGTTCTGATCTAAATAATTTGATCATACCTTGAGCGGGCATTGCTGCTGCGTCTGCTAGAGCACAAATAGTTTGTCCTCTCATTGAAGCTGCAGTTTTATCTAGTACGTCGATATCTGATTTATGAGCTTTTCCTGATTCTCTTCTCTTGAATACTGATTCAAGCCATCCAGTTCCTTCGCGGCATGGAGTACATTGTCCGCAAGATTCGTGGTGGTAGAATTCAAGTGTCCACTTCATTAGGTCACCAATGTTTCTTGTTTCATCAAGAACAACGATTGCTCCTGATCCAAGCATTGATCCGTTTGCAGCGACATCTTCATAGTCCATTTTTACAACGTATGATTGATCATGGTTGAAAACTGGAGAAGAAGATCCTCCTGGAACAACGGCCTTAAGTTTATTTCCATTTCTCATTCCACCGCAGTGAATTTCGATAATGTCTTTTAATGAAGTTCCCAATGGCACTTCAATTACACCCGGCTTATTAACGTCACCAGAAATTGAGAAAAGTTTTGTACCTGCAGATTTCTCTGTTCCCCATTTCTTGTATTCAGCAGCTCCGAATCTCATGATCCATGGAACAGCAGCAAGAGACTCAACGTTGTTAACCATCGTTGGAAGTCCTCTGTAACCTTTGATTGCAGGGAATGGTGGTTTTAGTTTTGGCTGACCTTTTTTACCTTCCAGAGATGAAATCATTCCTGTTTCTTCTCCACAGATATATGCTCCAGCTCCTCTGTGAACATATAGGTCAAAGTCGAAACCTTTACCCATGATGTTTTTACCTAAGTATCCTTTTGCGTAAGCTTCTTTTAAAGCACGCTCTAAAATCATTGCTTGTTGGTAGAACTCTCCACGAATGTAGATGTAACCTTTTTGAGTTCCCAGTGCCCATGCAGAGATAATCATCCCTTCAATCAGGATGTGTGGGTTCTTTTCAACTAGGTATCTATCTTTGAAAGTTCCTGGCTCAGACTCATCAGCATTACATAGTAAGTACTTTTGAGCGTTTCTATCTTTAGAGAAGAATCCCCATTTAACACCAGTTGGGAAACCAGCTCCACCACGACCGCGTAATCCAGAAGCTTTTACTTCTTCCTTAATTACGTCTGGTTCCATAGCGAAACACTTCTTCATCATTTCGTATCCACCGGCGCGCTCGAAAATTTCAAGTTTATGAACTTCCGGGATGTGGTGGTAGCTTAGAAGAGAATAGTCTTTGTAGTTTGCTGTGTTTTTTTCCATCGTGCTTTCCATTATGGTAGCTCCTCTAGTTTTTGAATGGCAGCAACCAAATCAAGTGGTCCAACGTAGTCGTTGTTAATGCGCATACAAGGTGCCATTTCACATGCACCTAAACATTCCATCTTTTGTAGAGAAATTCTTCCATCGCGAGTTGGAGTTAAGTAATCTGTATCAAAGTGCTTTAAAAGACCTTGATAGATTTCTCTTCCACCGAACATTGAGCACGTGATGTTTGTACATACGTGAACCATGTTTCTTGCTACTGGAATATCGTAGAACATATCGTAGAACGAAATAACTTCTTTGATCGCAATTTGAGGGATGTTCATAAGTACACTTACGTACTCAATGGCCTCAATTGGAATCCATCTGTTTTGTTCTTGAACAAGGTGAAGAACTGGAAGAAGAGCTGATTCAACATCGTCGTAACGAGTAAGAAGCTCTTGGTATGTTGCCAAGTTTTCATCTGTAAATTTAAAAGGCGCGCCCTGGCTTTTTGATACCTCTGAAGTATGCGAACTCATCTGTCTAACTCCCCTGCGATAATGTTCATTGATCCAAGCTGAGCAACAGCATCAGCAATCATCCAGTCGTTACACACTTCATTGAACGATTGGAAAATCGCAAAACAAGGTGGGCGAACTTTTACTCTGAATGGATTTGGTCCGCCGTCAGAGATAACGTAGAAACCTAATTCTCCGTTAGCAGCTTCAGTTGCAGAATAAATCTCACCGACAGGTGGACGAACACCTTTCATGATAAGCATGAAGTGGTTCATTAAACCTTCGATGTTTGTATAAACTTCTCTTTTTGGTGGAATACAAACTCTCTTATCAAGAGATTGAACTGGTCCACTTGGTAGGTTTGCTAAAACCTGATTAACGATCTTTAAAGATTGTCTCATCTCTTCCATACGAACCAGGTATCTGTCGTACGGATCCCCAGCGTGTCCAACTGGAATTTCGAAATCTACATCTTTATAGAAGTAATATGGATTAGCTTTTCTGATATCGTAGTTAACACCGGCAGCTCTTAAGCACGGCCCTGTGTATCCCCAAGCGATAGCGTCAGCAGCTGAAACCGGAGTTACTTTTGTTCTTCCAACGTAAATTGGGTTCTTCGTAAGTAGACGGTCAACTTCTTCAATATTTTTTGAAATGATTTTTACAACTTCAAGACAGTCAGTAACCCATCCAACTGGAAGCTCTTGTGCCATCCCGCCGATACGAGTAAGTGATACAGTTAATCTAGCACCACAAAGTTTCTCGAATAGTTCATACACGCGCTCTCTTTGTTCTAGACAGAAGAAGATCGTTGTAAGAGCACCTAAGTCTACAGCTCCAGCTCCGATACAAACAAGGTGGTCGATGACGCGTGAAAGTTCAGCAAGAACCATACGCATAGCTTTTGCACGATCAGGAATTTCAATTCCCATCATGTCTTCAACAGCTTTACACCATCCGATGTTGTTCATTGGAGATGAACAGTAATTTAATCTATCAGTATAAGGAACAACCTGGTTGTACAGGTGGTTTTCTGTCATTTTTTCGAAACATCTGTGAAGGTATCCGATTTCAAGTTTTGATCTCTTGATTACCTCTCCTTCAATCTCTGCCATGATACGAAGTGTACCGTGAGTAGCAGGATGCGAAGGTCCGATGTTAATCCATTCACGCTTTAATGATTCTTCGTGAGTGATTGTTGGATCTGGATCAAAGTTAATATCTAATGATTCAGATAATGGTTGGTTGTGAGTAGCTGCGTAGCTTTTTCTCAGCGGGTGACCTACGAACTCGTGGTGAGTTAGTAGACGTTCTTTTTTTCTTCCTTCGAAGTTAATCCCGTACATGTCCCAAGCTTCACGCTCGAACCAGTCTGCTCCTTTCCATAAAGGCATAACAGAAGGAATTGTTTCTCCACCATCTGGATCAACTGGAATACGAACGCGAACGCGCTCATTGTTTTCCATGTTAAGCAGGTGGTAAACAGCTTCGAATTGTTTTCCGTGTGCCCACTCTGTTTTTGGTCTTCCAGAGTTGTCTACTCCACATACATCTAGAAGCATATTGAAACCAAGTTCATCTTTGAACTTCGTCATCACTGAAATTAGTGTTGTCGGAGTTGCAAATAAAACGTGATCTCCAAAAGCGTATGAATAATCTTTTTCGCCAAACTTTGAAATTAATACTGCAGAATAACTTGAAGTGTTTCCACCTTCAATAGTCGCAGTTGAATCTGTCGTCGTTTCCGTCATTGGTAAAACCTTATTTAATTATTAGCTGCTGCTTGTTTGTCTAATTCTTTTTGTTGTCTTGTGATTCTTTCAACAGAAGCTGAAACACCGTTTTTAATACGGTCTTGAATCTGCATCATCCCTTGGATAACTGCTTCCGGAGTCGGAGGACAACCTGGGATATAAACGTCTACAGGGATATCGCGAGATACACCTTGAACAACGTGGTATGCACGGTAGAAACCACCAGAAGATGCACACGCGCCCATAGCAATAACCCATTTAGGTTCTGCCATCTGATCGTAGATACGTCTTAGTACCGGTGCTTGTTTTTCTGTGATTGTACCAGCGATGATCATCATGTCTGATTGGCGTGGAGAGAAGCGAACTACCTCTGCACCAAAACGAGATGAATCGTATTTGGGACCAACAACGGCCATGAACTCAATTGCACAACATGCAGTTCCGAAAGGAAACGGCCAAAGTGAATTTGCTTGTCCCCAGCGTTTTGCCCATTCTAAAAAAGTACCTGCCTTCGTCGTTACAATTAAACGATCTAGTGCGAAGTCTTCTTCACTTTTCGAGTTAAGCGGGCTCACGAGTCTTTTATTAGTCGACATACGTCTCCTATTTGAAAAAAATTAATGTCATTACGTGGCTATATTTTATGGACGTTACGAAGAAATGTAAATCAATTACTTACATTGTTTGAGAGAGAAATTTCCATGATGCGCTATCGAACTACGCCGTTCTCTTCTTGTTTGAAATTTTCCCATACAACGTCCTGCGGAAAAATCTCAAAAGGAATTTGATTTGGAGTCTTCGAGTCGTATTTACATGCAAAGTTTTGATTCTTGTCAAAAACCCAACTGTAGATTTTTTGATGACTTCCGCCATGGGAATTATCGTACTCAATAAAACGGAATTGGCGGTTTGTTTGATTTCTCATTAAACTCATTCCATTGATAGCTTGATCGAATGCTTTCTCAAAATTCTTAGCACGGCATCGTGCCAATTCTTTATTTTGATCGACATAATATTTGCTGCTATCCACTCTTGGATTGTAGGCCCAAGCATTGTCTACACAACTATAATAGAAGCCATTTTTTTCTAATAAATTAAAGGCCTGGATGTATGAGAAAAACCATAATCTCCTATGATTTTCAACAATATTGGCCGGACGAACAAGCTTCTGGCATTCATAAAATTCGTTTGAACTTTTCGCATAAAATTCTTTGAATAATTTTAGAAAACTTTCGGCCTGACCATGTGGTTGAGTTCTAATTTTTTCTGATTCATCCCATATCGAATCGTAAAGTTTCATACACCCAACACGCCAAGTGTTTAGGCCAGCAAACTCTTCGTTCGTTATTTTTTTAGAATTTTTCGTGAAGTATGCGTAGGTATCTTTTAAGTTTAATTCTTTCGAAATTCTAAAGGCCGCGTGAGTTCGCCCACCAAGTTTATGGTACCCATTCATGTTGGCAATCATCGCTTTCGCATAGTTCCAATTGATTTTTTTCTTTAACGCAGTAAAAGTGTCAAGTGAGTTCAACTGAACTTCACGCGCACTCACACCTACTAAAATCTGCGATGCTTTCCATTTTTCATTTTGGTCGCATGGGAAATTTTCACATCGCTCCACTACTACTGATCCAATAACTCGAGCGAGGTCGAAATACTGAGGCTGCTCTTTAAATGGTTCAATCGCTTCCTTATTAGAGATGACGATCATTCGTTGCGGTTGTTTTGCTTCATCATAAACTCGCGGAACAAATCCTTGAGTGAAATTTGGGGTTAGCAGATCTCCACTGTAGTTATCCCAGATATCATCCTGAGCGCAGAACGCTCTCTCGCGGTAGAGTTTCCCTGAATAAAGATCGATGTTGTATTGGAACTGACTATCTATTGGTGTTGAAACGAAATAACGAATGCCGTAGTTGTCCGGCTCTTTATCTTTAAAGTTTTCAATCTTCGGATCAATATCAAAAAATGGGTTTGTAACGAACGCATCATCTTTGACTTCACGATCGGAGAATCTCAGTGGTAACTTGTTCCACTGGGCCACAATCAGTCGATCATCCTTTTTCACTGGGGCAACTGGGGTTTCTGCACATCCAACTAAATAGATTAGGCAGAAACTTTTAAGAAGAAGTGAAAAGGTCGTGTTTTTAAATTGACAATTGTTCATAAATTACTCAAAATCGTGGTTCGCCGAATTCGTTTTTAAACTATCTCAAATGTGCCTGGGTGGTGGAATCGGTAGACACAGCAGATTTAAAATCTGCCGACTTTTACCGGTCGTACGAGTTCAAGTCTCGTCTCGGGCACCATTTTTATAACTACTTAATATCATTCATGAATTTTGACTATTTTTTATCATCGGTTCTATATCGGTTCTAAAATTAGCTTATTTCTGCAGTTCTACAAAAACTTTATCCCCATAAATTATTTCTTATAATTAAGTATGAATCAAAAACAATTTTAGTTCAAAGATTATTCTCTAAATCTATAGCTATCAATTTTTAAAATTGTAATCACTACGCTTCTCTGTTAAAAATTTGTATATGCTTTTTATTTCAAAAAAATCTTCTTTAATCACACCACCCTGAATTCTAGTTTTTAATCTTTTCTTCCATTATTAATTTTAAATTTATTAAGGATACTTATGTCTTATATCGAACGCTTTGTTGGAAAAGCTGATTTAAAAATCGAAATCCTCTCTGGCCTTACAGTGGCCATAGCTCTAGTACCAGAAGCTGTAGCCTTTGCATTTGTAGCTGGAGTCTCACCTCTTGTTGGTCTATATGCTGCTTTCATGGTCTGCCTGATCACTTCAATATTTGGCGGTAGACCTGGAATGATTTCTGGAGCTACAGGTGCACTGGCCGTTGTAATGGTTTCACTAGTTGCTAACCATGGAGTTCAATATCTATTTGCTTCAGTTATTTTAATGGGAATCATTCAAGTTATCTTAGGTGGACTTAAACTTGGAAAATTTATTCGTCTTGTTCCAGAGCCGGTAATCTATGGATTCGTAAACGGACTTGCTATCGTCATTTTTATGGCCCAGTTTGGTCAATTTAAAATCCCTTCTCCTTCAGGAAATGGATTGGAATGGATCAGTGGCTCCCCCCTATACCTTATGATCGCTCTCATTGTCGTGACAATGGCAATAATTCATTTCTTTCCTAAAATCACTAAAGCAATCCCCTCTTCCCTTGTAGGAATCGTCATTGTTTCAGCGATAGTTATATTTTTTAATTTACCTACAAAGTCAGTAGGTGATCTTGCCTCAATAAAAGGTGGTCTTCCAATATTTCAAATACCAAACATCGCTTTTAATTTTGAAACACTAAAAATTATCCTTCCTTACTCATTAATCATGGCCGGAGTTGGCTTAATAGAATCTTTACTTACTCTTAGCCTTATTGATGAAATTACTGAGACAAAAGGCCATGCCAATAAAGAGTGTATAGCACAGGGGGCTGCCAATATTGTTACAGGCTTCTTTGGTGGAATGGGCGGCTGTGCTATGATAGGTCAAAGTATCATTAATATCAGTTCCGGAGCGAGAGCAAGACTTTCTGGAATTGTGGCAGGTAGTTTTCTTTTATTCTTCATATTGTTTGGATCTAGCCTAATTGGAAAAATACCAGTCGCTGCTTTAGTAGGTGTGATGTTTATGGTTTGCTATGGAACTTTTGAATGGACTAGTTTTAAAGTATTAACAAAAATCCCGAGAGCAGATGCATTCGTCCTGATACTTGTCTCAGTTTTAACTGTTGTTTTTGATTTAGCAATTGCAGTCATCGCAGGAGTAATTGCTTCTGCATTAGTTTTTGCATGGGACAGCGCTACTAGAATAAAAGCTAAAATTTATGTGGATGATCAAGGTCTTAAACATTATGAAATTTTTGGACCACTCTTTTTTGGATCAACTGCTAACTTTCAAGAAATATTTGATTTATCAAATGACCCTAATAAAATAATTATTGATTTTAAAGAATCTCGTATAGTTGATCATAGTGGAATTGAAGCTATAAATAAGATTACAAAGAGATATTCTAAAGTTCACAAACTTGTATGCCTGAAGCATTTAAGCCCTGATTGTATAAAATTATTAAATAGTGCTGATTCAATGGTAGCAGTTAACTACTATGAAGACCCTTTATAGAATAATAACTGATAAAATTTAATTTATACTAGAGTATGCTGCTTCAACACACTCTAGTTTACACTAATTAAACTCTACATTATCTCTTTTTTGATTAACAAGATTTAGAGTTTGCGTAGGATAAGCAAACTCAATATTCCTTTCACTGAAAGCTTGAAAAACTGAGACATTGATCTTGTGAGCTTTATCAGCGTAATCATTAAATTCGGCACTCTCCACCCAGTAAACTAACTCAAATTCAAGAGAAGAATCCTGAAAACGAAGAAAATGACAACGGTCGAATCTCACTGAATCGAGAGATTCAACAATATTTTTAACGATTTTTGGTATCTCATTTAACATTTCAGATGAAGTTTGGTAGGTAACAGTTAAATTTTGAACAACCCTTCTTTCATTCATTCTCTTATAATTACGAATACGACTTTGAAGTAAATCTCCATTACCAAATATTAATTGTTCACCCGAAATACTTCTTAATCTTGTGGTCTTTATACCGATAAATTCAACAGTTCCCATAAAATCATTGATAACAATAAAATCACCGACAACAAATGGTTTATCAAGAACAATTGTCAGAGAAGAAAATAAGTCTGTGAGAATATTCTGAAGTGCCAACGCTACGGCCACCCCACCAACCCCTAAACCAGCAATCAATGCGGTAACATCAATACCCAGGTTATTAAGCATTACCAAAAATATAATTGAGTAAACAATAACCTTCAAACCGATAGTCATAAACCGAAGAGAGGCAAGTTTTTCTCCTGACTCAGTCGATTCTATTTTTAAAAACTTTACTACCCAGAAATTAATTAATCGCCCTGCAACTTGGATAAGTTGAATTGCACATATAATCATTAATAATTTATCTATCTTAAGATTATAACTGACATCAACATTCATGAAAGAAAATGAAATATAAAAACTAATAAATAATATAAAATATTTCTTAATACATTTCAGAAGATCAACAACCAAATCATCAATCAAAGTAGATGTATTACTAGAAATTTTTTCAATTTTAATAATAAAATACTTAAGTATTAAAGTTACAATAAAATAAAGAGTGAAAGTACCCAGAAATAAAAAAAACCATTTCATCAAGGAACTCTCTAGCAATGTAAATAAATCCATATTTAAACCTATTTTGAAATTATTTGATAAACAAGACGAATGTCATTAGGAAAAGTCACTACAGAACACATAACATTATACTCATATTAGACTATATGTTATAGTATTTCATTAACTATTCCCTAGTGAGGAAAACCACCTCACTGCAAACAGTCATTCATCAAAGGATAAGATATGAAAAACTTTGATCGTAAAATATATTTTGGATTAATATTCATTACATTAATATTTCTACCTGCGTTAGCTAGTTCTATATATTCATTACACAAAGTCATTAACACTCAAAAAATCATCGAAAAATACACCGAACAATTAATTGTTTCAGGAGACTTAAGAAGGTTAAAAAATTATCAATTATCTCTTATTCCGATTTATGTATTAAAAGGCGATCCTGACATTCTTAATGAGATCAATAAAAACAACGAAACTTTCACACAGCTCTTGCAAGACTTTGAAAAAATGTCTGAGGATATAACTACAAAAAAAATCCTTACTGACATTAAAACAACACATCTTGAACTTTCAGACCTGCAATTGCCAACGATTAGAAAAAACCATATCAGTTATGACAAAAAGGAAATAAATGAGTACATAAAAAACATAACGGCCCCTAAATCCAGACTGATAATGGCCAACTTAAATAAAATTGTGAAACGTGTGTCTGATCAATATGAGCATGAAAAACAAGACAATACATTTGCCTCCCAAAACATCATGAAGACTCTCCTAGTTACAATACTTCTAACCATTGTCCTTGTTGCATTAACGTTAAATCTTTTACTTAAAACATTAAGAGAAAAAAAGATTCACGATAAAATTTCAGAACAGGTAGCAAAAAAAGAAAAAGAGCTATCCAACGCCAGAAAAGAAACAATTGAAGTTGTTGCTCATGATCTAAAAAATCCACTTTCAAGTATCATAATGACAGCACACCTTATTACCAATAAGGTCAAAAAACAAAATACTAAAGAATTTAAGCACCGTGAAGATAATCATCTTGATAGAATTTTAAAAGCTGCTTTATCCATGAAAAAGCTTATTGAAGAATTATTGGATCACTCAAGGATTGAATCAAACTCATTAGTTTTAGTTAAAAAAAGATGTAACCTCGAAACTTTACTAGAAACTCTAAGCTCACGTTTTGAGCCCATTTTTAAAACAAATGAACTTCATTTTGAACAAAAAATTCAAAAAAACCTTGCTTATCTTTTTATTGACGAAGGAAGGATTGAGCAAGTTATTACAAATATAATTGGTAATGCAGTTAAGTTCACACCAAGGTCTGGTTTTATAAAGTTAGAAGCTTACGAAAATAAAAATGACATCGTTATATCAGTTAGTGATACTGGCCCTGGAATTAACAACAATGAAATTCCATATATCTTTGAAAGGTACTGGCAAGCTCGTAAAACAGCTGCCCAAGGCACTGGTCTTGGACTAGCAATAAGTAGCTCTATTGCCAAAGCTCATGGTGGAAAAATTACTGTTCAAAGTGAAATTAATAAGGGTTCTACTTTTTCTCTTATTCTACCAAACTCTAAAAATCTATTTGAACTTACTCAAATACCATAAGGTCTTTTTTTCTCGCAAGCCTGCAAACTGCATTAATTAAACCAACATGACTATATGTCTGTGGGAAATTTCCCCATTGACTTCCGTCTTTAGGATCAAGATCTTCACTTAGGAGACCTACATGGTTAGCATGGCCTATAATTTTCTTTAATAT
The DNA here is from genome assembly GCF_035013165.1 of Bacteriovorax sp. PP10. Classification (NCBI taxonomy): domain Bacteria; kingdom Pseudomonadati; phylum Bdellovibrionota; class Bacteriovoracia; order Bacteriovoracales; family Bacteriovoracaceae; genus Bacteriovorax; species Bacteriovorax antarcticus. The sequence goes on along the minus strand of NZ_JAYGJQ010000001.1, from coordinate 1,780,632 downwards.
GACAGTTGCTTCTTCAAGTCTTCCCATACAAATTAATGATTCAATATACCAGTAAGTACAAATCAAAAAAGTAGCATTCGTATCTCCAAAATCATCAGGAGTACGATAACGATATATCATCCCGTCTTCTGTCAGAAGTTCTGACTGCAACTTATTAAAAAACACTTTAGTCTTTTCCTGAGTTACATCGGTGTAGTTCATAGTGATTAATAAAAATGCTGTAGCATCATAATGATTTAATGTTTGATCGGCCATATAACATTTTGTTATTGATGAGTAGCATTTTTCAATATTGGCAGCAGATAAAGTTTCCACAGAGTCTGCTTTTTGATAGAGCTTCTGATCATTGTAATAATTTGCAATTTTTTTAGCTGCTTTGGCGCCGGCCCAGTGAAAAATATATGATCCAAGATGTTTTTCTTTTCTTCCACGTAACTCCCAGATACCGGCATCAGGTAAATCCATAACCAATAAGATCTCATCCAATAAATCATAGATTGGCATCAAGTCCTTCGAATGACTTTGATGAATGATTCTTTCATCTGTATAAAGAGGTAATAAACTTAAAATCACTTGTCCGTAAGAATCAAATTGCTTTTGAAAATGGGCCGCATTTCCAACCCTAACAGGACTATTTTTTAAATAACCTTTTAAATCCATTTCACTTTCAGGAATACTTGTGTCCCCGTTGATTTTATACATGGGTTGTATTTTTTTTATATCAGCGAGAATATTCTGAACAAAATTCAAATATTTTTCCGCTTCTTCAAAGTGTCCAAGGCTATTAAGTGCTGCAAGACTAAAATATGAATCTCTAAGCCAGCAGTAGCGGTAATCCCAATTCCTTCCACTGCCAGGATCTTCCGGTAAGGATGTCGTACCAGAAGCTATGATTGCCCCCGTATCTTCGAACTGGTGAAGTTTTATAGTAATCGCAGAACGAATTAGCTCTTTTTGAAATACATTTGGTATATAAGTCTCTTTAACCCATTTTCTCCAGTTCTCAACAGTTTTGTAATAAAATTCTTCTAATGTTTCTTTAAGTGGAGCTTCAAACGATTCACCTGATAAAACTAAATATAAGTCTTCAGTAAGTACAAATGATCTTTGTTCCACGATATAGGATTTAGAGGCATTTGTAGTCAAACGAAGTGGCGTATGAAGGCCCGAAAAACTTATATGATTACTGCTGATATTTACGACTGGTACACTTTGTCCATAATCTCCTCTTGGATCACAGACAATAGTGATTTTAGGAAATCCCCTAATTCTCTTTATTTTACGAAAAAACTGGAGAGGTTTATGTGAACGGTTAAAATTAACAAACCTTGGAGCAAAATCTATAACTTCAAAATCTCCATCTTCACATTGAAATGATGTAACAATTATGGGTGTGTTTTCAATATACTTTTGACTAGATTTATAAGTGGTTTGTGGAATAACTTGAAAACGACCGCCTTTTTCATCATCCAACAAGGCACCAAAAATGAAACTAGAATCCATTTGAGGCCAGCACATCCAATCCAAAGAACTATCGTCTTTTACATAAGCTAGGTAATTACAGTTTCCAGTTACAGCATAATTATATTTGTGGACCGTTTTCATAATTGTATAATCCTTTTAAAAATGTGAAAACGTCACTTTGTTTTGCTAGACAAAACTGTGCTTCACTTTCTTCGCTGCCAACTTTTATAGTCAGACCATTTTCCTTTGCTATTTTGAACATATCCTCATCAGTTTTATCATCACCAATGCATATAAATAAAGTATCATCTTCTTGTGACATTCTAAACCTAATATAATCACCTTTATTACATTCAGTGGCCTTTGCTTCGACTATTTTTGAACCAATCGAAATTGCGACTGGTTGATTTGAAAGACATGCTTGTAATTCATCATCAAGCTTACGGGCCTGAAAGGTCGCAAAGTCATTTGGAGATTGTCTGTAATGCCAAACCACGGATGATTTTTTTATTTCAATACTAGAAAGAGGCACTTTATCTGTATATGAATTCATGACTTTTATAACTTCCGGAAACCAAGTACTGGTATCACTAGTTACGCGACAAATCCATTCACTTTTAGAATCTTTATAATAGGCACCATGTTCAGCGGCCATTTCAACATCGACATGATTAAACTGAGAGTCTAAAAATTCTGGAGACCTTCCACTGATAATAGAAATTTTCATCCATTTACTTAAATCCTTTAACAAACTGATCATCTCAGGTGAAATAGAAGCCTCTTGATATTTATTATGAAATCCAACTAACGTGCCATCATAATCAAGGAATAATTTAATTTTTTTATATTTTTGAAGAATTTGCTTCATTTCAAGAGGCCATTTTTCAAGCTCAGGAAGAATTTTGATCGTCTGTCCCTTAACTACGCCCTCATGTGTGCCTTCAAGATCTTTTAAAAAATTTCTGGCCCACATACTTGCTGAGTATTTCGTAAGAATATTTTGTATGCCTTCCATTCGCTGAATTTTTTCTTCCTTTTCCATTATAAAACTTTGATAAATATTGTCAGCAATTGAGTCTTCATTCCAAGGATTAATGATAAGAGCTGAACCAAACAATGAAGCTGCTCCCGCAAATTCACTTAATATCAAAGAACCGGGATTTTCCATATTTTGTGAAATACAATACTCCATCGAAACCAAATTCATCCCATCTCTCTTACTTGTAATAAGCATTGCCTGTGATCTTCTGTACAAGGCCAATAACTCTACTTCTGAGACTGAGTTATATATATAGCTGACAGGATTATAATCTGGTCGACCAAACTCACCATTAATCTCACCTACTAATTTATCAATTTCATTTTTTAAATGAATATAACTTGGAACTTTAATTCTGGTTGGGATCGCGACCTGAAGTAAATTAACTCTACCAATTAATTCTGGATATTTTCGAAGTAACCTTTTAAAGCCTTTTAATTTTAACTTTAGCCCCTTTGAATAATCAAGACGATCAACACCAAGAATTAAATACTCTGAATTAATTGTATTATAATATTCTTTAGTTTGAGCAACGACTTTAGGACTTTCTGCTTTTGCCTTTAATCCTATAGAATCAATACTTATAGGATAGACTCCAAGATGAAGAATGTGATTTCCTATGCGCGCTTTAAAAAAGCTAGAATCAATTCCTAAGTGAGCTTTCATGGATACAGTAAAATGTCTTAAATACGAATGCTCGTGAAAACCAATTAAGTCAGCAAGGATAACACTTCCTAAGAGTTCTTCTCTTACAGGTAGCTGCCGAAAGATTTCAGCGCTGGGAAATGGTGTATGAAGAAAAACTCCGATTTTTAGTCTGGGATTGATGTCCTTTAACATTTTCGGAAGAAGAAAAAAGTGAAAATCATGGATCCAAATATTATCATTATCTTTAGCGGTTTTTAAAATAGCATTGGCCATTAATTTGTTTGCTAAAACGTATGCATCCCAAGCTTCTTGTTTAAAGAATGTTTGCTGACTCTCATAGTGAAACAGTGGCCACAAAACATCATTACAAAATTCATCATAGTAACAATCGTATAATTTTTTATCAATAAGGACTGGTTCTATTAAAAGATTCTTTTGAACACTTGAAGCATCTTTCTTAAATAAATCAGCCTGGAACTCAGAGGTTTCAAACCCCATCCATGTAAACGGTTCATCAAGGCTTACCCCAAGAAGTGCGGATACTAACCCACCAGATCCACGCTTTAATTCCTTATTTTCGTCGACACTAAAAGGAAGTCTATTAGAAATAAAGATATGCTTGGGACTTGAATTTACCATTAAAACCTCGATGAAGATATTTTTGAACTTAATGAATTAATTATTAGAGAAGTTATTTATAATTTTTATAATTATTGATATTGTTAAAAATAAAACGCTGAATATTTGAAAATGTATAATGACTATTTAGAACAATCTAAAATTCATAATATACACATAAAAGCTTAAATGGCAATGAAAACTAATTTTCCAGAATAAATTCATAACTAAAAACTATAAGAGGTATTAGATAAAAAGCATGGTGAAAATAGAGATAAGTAACAACTCAGCTTACACTATTTATATTAACTTCTTCTAAAAATAACATTTTAAATTCTTCTGAACTCTTTTGTGCACCATCGCCAACTTTAGTAGAAATATAAAGTTGATGATTCCAAAAACCTAGAGATGGCGCATAGCTTGCGAGAATTCCTTTTTTAATTTCTTTTTTTACATATGCAATAGGTAAAAAGGCTACCCCGGCCCCCTCAATCAGACACCTCACATTTGCGGATAAGATATTGCTTTCAAAATTAATTTCGGGACGAAATTTTTCTTCAGTAAAAAACACATCAATCTCATCCCTTAGTTTAAAACTATCATCAGGCATAATAAATCCTGATTGATTATTTTTTAAAAATGAAGAAATATTTTTATAATTTTTTCCGTCTTTAAATAAAAACTTTGGCAATCCTATTAAAGCGACAGGTAAATCCACAGTATCAAATCTTCTTTTTCCAAATGATTTATTAGAATGAGAAATAAATAAGTCGTATTCCCCCATATTAAAGTCAGTAACTAAACTCTCATGTGTTCCAGTGCTAAGAATAATTTTGGGAACTTTGTCAGTTTTATTTTTTTTCATAAATTTACCAATTATTTCTGCAATGAATGGGCGCTCTATTTGATCTGAAACAGCAATCTTCAACAATTCATTATTCTCACCTTCTATATTGTTAAGAAACTTGGATAAGCCATCCGTCTCTTTAAACATTTTAGAACAAAATGAATAAATGATTTTACCTTTTTGGGTTAATTCAATATTTCGACCATTTCTAATAAATAAACTTACCCCCATAGATTCTTCAAGAATTTTAATCTGAGAGCTTAATGAAGGCTGCGATATTTTTAAATATTCCGATGCCTTAGTTATACTAGCGAACTGTGCCGTAATATAATAATAGTAAAGATGATTATAATTATACATAGCATTTTCCTTATTCGGATTGTCGTGATATAGAATATAACTATATCAATAAATCATTATTTTTGCAAGGTTTTCCAATGAAACTAACAATTACTAATTACTTTAATGAAAGTATTTTAGGTGTTAAAACTTCGAAGTCAGCTATATTCAATGGCATAATTATCGGATCTTTAGTCGGTCTATCAGTTGCTTTCTATGACTGGCTACTAACTGATATGTTTGCTATGCAAACTAAAAAATATATTCCTTTGCATCTTTTAGGAATGCTCCCCTTTATCGGAATGATATTAACTGGATTAATTATCAAACAATTTTCTGTTTTAACTACTTCAACTGCTGATGAAGTTGTTCATGCATTTCATACAACTCCTAAATCATTGAGCCTTAGGAAGTCTATTCCTAAATTTTTTGCTTCCCTGACCACAATTGGATTTGGAGCGAGTGCTGGCCTAGAAGGATCATCTAAATGGCTCGGAGCTGCTATTGGATTATTCACTCAAAGAATTATAAATTTTTTAAAACCCGTGCTTCACTTTGACGGAAACTTATCAGATGCAATAATGACAGGAGCATCTGCCGGTATTGCTGCAATTTTTAAAGCTCCGCTATCTGGTACAATCATGGCGCTAGAATCGCCATATAAAAAAGATTTTGCTCATGAGCCTTTGGTGCAGTCCTTTATAGGAGCTGTAACAAGTTACACTGTATTTATACAGTTTCGTGGCAGTGCCAAATTTTTTATAATAAATTTGAATTATGATTTAAGGTGGCAAGATATATTTATTTGCGCTTTAATTGGAGTTATAACAGGATTATTCTCAACATCTTTCATAAATATATTGAAGAAAATTAATCTTAACTTTACTAGCAAATTAAGCCTTATGACCAAATATTTGTTAGGTGGTATTCTCTTAAGCCTTATTGCCTATATTGGACTTTATCATTTTGGCCATTACGTAACAATGTTTGGTGGCAACGATGTAATCAATAATTTGTTGGCAAATAAATATGACATTGATCAATCATTTCTTATCTCAATTCTAAAATCACTCGCGACTATAATAACCTTTGCATTTGGTGGTGTCGGTGGATTGTTTCTTCCCTCCGCTACAATCGGTGCATGTATAGGTGAAGTTTTTCAATTGCTTTTTCATTTTGCAACTCCTGGAATATTACCAATCATTGGGATTGCTTCATTTATAGCTGCTAGCTACAATGGCCTTCTATTTGGTCCTGTTTTAATTGCAGAAATTTCAGGAGAGCCATCACTAGTCGTTCTTGGTATTATAGCTTCTACAGTATCTTATTTAGTATCTAATGGGGTTTCAAACTCTTCTCATCAAAAAGATCACAGATAATATAATTAAAAGCTATTTCTAATATAGTGATTTTATAATTTTAAAAATTGAGTTTCGAGGTAATACTTTCAGAGTAGCAAGTACTATTAGCTCTAAAAATCTTCCTAAACTGAAGCTCTACAAAGAGCTTCAGTTTTAAAAAACTGTACGCCGTTTAAATTAATGTATTATATGCCTTAATTGACACAACAACATATATGTGTTGAAATTTGATATACAAAAAAGGGTTTCGCCTTATTTTAAGACGAGAGTTTTCCATGGTAGGGTCGCCATTGTAATATCATTTAGGTGAATATTATGAATCCTAGCAACCTTGAAATTGCCGCGTCTATTATTTTTCTTTTGGCCATCGTTCACACATTCCTTGTTAGCAAATTTGCAAAATTCGCTCATCGTTATCCCGAAGGCTCTGTTCACGAAAATCTTTTTCATTATTTGGCCGAAATTGAAGCAGTATTTGGAATATGGTCGATTTTATTTTTTACAATAATGATATTTTATATTGGATACTCCGAGTCTGTTCACTACATTGAGACACTTAATTTCACAGAACCAGCTTTTGTTTTTGTTATTATGGCCATGGCAGGTACAAAACCCATTGTGCAATTAGCAGAAAAATTAATCATTAAATTTTCTAAACTTATTCCCTTATCTGGCAAGATGGCATTCTATTTAACTGTCATGATTCTTGGTCCACTGGTTGGATCATTTATTACCGAACCAGCTGCAATGACTGTAACGGCACTAATTTTATTAAAATACTTTTTTTCAAAATCTATGAGTCTAAAATTTAAGTACGCTACCATTGGATTACTTTTCGTGAATGTGTCAATTGGAGGTACTCTCTCCCATTTTGCAGCACCTCCAGTCTTAATGGTTGCAAGTAAATGGGGATGGGGTCTTGAACATATGTTTGTGAACTTTGGATACAAGGGTGCTATCTCTTGCTTCATAAGTACTATTTTGATTACCTTGGTCTTTAAAAAAGAATTGACTGGAACTTTAGATTTACAAAATAAAATATCTAAAAAAAATACTGATACTCCAATATGGGTTATATGCATTCACTTATTATTTTTAATCGCGGTTGTTATAACTGCTCACCACCTTACAATATTCATTGGTTTATTTTTATTTTTTCTTGGATTTACTTCTGTAACAAAAGAATTTCAAGATAGTATTAAAATTAAAGAATCCTTAATGGTTGGATTTTTTCTAGCTGGCCTAATAGTTCTAGGAACTCCACAAAAATGGTGGCTCCAGCCTCTTATTACAAATCTTTCAGACTATATTCTCTTTTTTGGAGCGACTGGGTTAACTGCACTAACAGACAACGCGGCCTTGACCTATTTGGGATCTCTAGTTGAGCTATCTGACTCTGCAAAATATTACTTATTAGCAGGGGCAGTTTCTGGAGGTGGATTAACCGTAATAGCCAATGCACCCAATCCTGCGGGCTATGGGATATTAAAAGTTGCCTTTGATGATGAAAATATATCTCCATTAGGAATTTTAAAAGGTGCTCTAATACCGACAATTATATCTCTTTTATGTTTTGGATTACTTCCATAGTTTTAATTGCAGTTGCTTAATTAAATTATTTCAAGGAGTGAAGCGTGAAAATTGAAAATCATAAATGGTAGATAAACTATTTTGGTTAGTGTGGATTGGGTGCTTAATTTACGGAGTTATGTCTAATTAATTAAAGTTATACCGACTTTGGAGAAATTATGAAAATTAGAATTGGTCTATTAGGCTTTGGAAGAACCGGATCGATTGTGGCCAAAGAACTTGTTTCTGACCCGGCACTGAGCTTAGAATGGGTCTGTAAGCGGACAATCTCTAAAGAATTGCTTTACGCTAGTCATTCATTAGGGTTTGATAAAAAATTTGCACCTTTTATCTCCGAAGATAAAATGAACAAACCATTTCTTGATAAAAATCCTGTCGATATAGTAATAGATTTTTCTTCTAGTAATGCATGCAAGCTTTATTCTGAAATCTCGAAATCTGGAGCGAAAATAGTTTCAGCTATTTCAAATTATACTACAGAGCAATTTACGAATATCCTAGAGGCATCAAAGGAAACCGCAATCCTTCATTCTCCTAATATTACACTTGGGATCAACTGGTTAATGATGGCCTCAAAATTACTTCAAAAAATAATCCCCCATGCTGACATAGAAGTTATTGAAGAGCATTTTAGAGATAAAAAAGATATTTCAGGAACTGCGTTAAAACTCGCTACAAATTTAAATCTAGATCCAGGTAAACATGTAAACTCAATCAGAGTCGGAGGAATAATCGGGAAACATGAGGTTATTTTCGGACTCCCTCATCAAACTCTAAGATTAACCCATGAAAGTATAAATAGAGCTGCATTTGGAACAGGTGCTATTTTTGCCAGCAAATGGCTGCAAAACAAGGAAAACGGTCTTTATTCAATGGACAATGCTATCCAAGAGAATTTTGTTTCTAAGCTTTTGGAGTTAACTGAGGTGCAGAAACTTTGAACATTTCGTTATCAAATAACTTCGTTCGCGGTTCTAAATCGGTTCTAAAATTCCTAAAAATGGATAAAAACCGAACATTGTGGATATCAATTGTGAATCTAAAACTTGTTGTTAAGGCTTTGATTTGATAGCCTTTTTTTGATAATTAAAGTGATCTGTTGTGATAGTAAAAAAGTGAAGCCGGGATTCTCGTCTCGGGCACCATTTTTTCTCTTCTTCTATTATCCATAGTTATTATTTTTTATCAAAACTATTCTTATCTAGTTTTAGTCTGCTCTATTTGTTAAAAAAACATACATTAAAAGGAAAATTACAGAGGTATTTATGATTGAAGAACGTTTAACGGCCCTTGAAATTAAATTCTCTCACCAAGATTTTCTTGTAGATGAGTTGAATAAAATGGTTTCCGATCAGCAGCAGCTCATCGATAAATTAATCAAAGAGATTCAAAACTTGAAAATTTCTATCGATGGTAATGCACAGTCTACTAGAACGTTAGAGGACGATGTTCCTCCACATTATTAAAGCCAGCCACTCTCTAGCCGAAAGAGATATTCATCCATACCAAGCTCATCGATTGTTTTTTGAGTCTCTACCAAACTATCAATAATACTTAAATCAGGAGATGAGAACGAACTGTCATGAAAGATAGAAGCCGCAGGCTTTGTAATGATTCGACTTTCCTTAGGAGAATGAGCAAGATTATTCTTCCATTCATCGAAACTTTGAATTTTTTCTGAAACGCCAAGATCAAAGACATAGGGTTCAACTTTGTCACCATTTTGAACTAAGACAAAAGCATTTGCATGATACTTCCAACCATTAAAACTCTTTGCAAACCTATCTGGATCATTCGCCTTTATGTTTTTAGGATAAAGAAGATCACCATCTTTGTTAGGTAAAAGGAATGCCTTACCTAGAGTTATGCCATTATTTTTTGCGATTAATGCAAGCTCATGTGCACGGGCGTAACATCCATCCTCCAAGTATTTAGAAGGAATATATCTTAGCTCTTTAAAGCTATCAAAAAGTTTTTGTGCCTCTTCTTTTGATAGAACACTTACCTTGACTCCCTCATAATTTTCTAATCTTTTTGAGCTGACGTTTAGCTTTACCGTTTTGAAGTCAACAGGCACTACGGTCGTCGTTGCTAATCCAAACTTTGTATCGCAAGCAATTGGAGGCACACCGATATTTTCTAGAGTCTTAAAAAAGACTTTAGTTCTTTCAGTATTAACTTGCGTGTAAGCATCGCTGAAATAAAAAAATGAGAATAAGAAAATAAATAAAATTTTCATTCTTTATTTATCGGGATATTGGACTTTTTGTTTTAATCTTTCTTAATACGGTCACAAATGTCCTACCTTTTCACTCCATTAACATAGAGAAATATGATCCCATTTTCTGTGAAAGGTTCCAGCCAGCCCACTTGTCTTCTTGCACTGGCAGTTTGAAGATGCCTGGAACTTTAGTTGTTGGTATGTGAGATACCCTACTTATTTTTTAACAACTATACCTAAATTAAGAGTTAAAAATTCATGAATTAATTAAAGGTCATAAAACTATGTTCTTAATAAGAAAATATGAAGACCCTGTGATCGAAATGTTTGATGATGAAAAATAACAATTTCAATAGATAACTCAATTATATTTCCAAATACATTAATATTATTATACTTTATTGAGATGACTTGTTAAGGATTGATGGCTGTAAGATGGCCTTCGGGAATCTCGTCTCGGGCACCATTTTTTTGCTCTTCCATTATTAATTTATTAAGGACACACGAGTTATGGTTTGGCTGCAAACTCTATTCTTTTGGAAAGCTTTTAATCTTTCCAGGCTTGCTCGTCGTCGCCCTCTTCAGATCGACGATCTTATTCCTCTACCTGACGATATTAAAAATTCAGCATTCCTGCCGAATGAATTCAATCTGGGCCACGAAAAGCACCCACGCTTAAAATTTTTGTGGGTTCAATTGCGTAAGCAAAAAATGGCGACGTTTAAAACCGTCATGCTTTTTCAATGGAACGAGGCCATGGGTGGTCTTACCGCTCTTGCGATTCACTCTTATCTGACTGCGGTTGCTCAAGATGACATTAGAACGGCCGGATTATGGGGAGTGGTTTTTTCTCTTTCATCAATGATGACCATCCTGGTGTTCGCTCAGTACATGATGACCTTCATGAAAGCGAAAATAAAGATGACACATGGCCTGCAGAAAGAAGTTTTGCGAAAGGCCTTTGCTTTAAACTTTGAAAGTCGTCAGAAATGCCCGTCGGGAGATTTAATTAATCGTCTTGAAGTTGATGTGGACTCGGTCACGAATCTTGTAGAGAGAATTGCGGACTGTCTCGGAGTTATCACTCACCTTATTATTGCGACTTATCTTCTTCATAAATTTCTAGGAATGCCCGGAGCAATCAGCGTTTTTGTTCTTGCTTTAGTTATTCCGCTGGCAAAATACATTTCGAAAAAATCCCGTGAATATGAATTTGAGTTGATGAAGAGACGTGATGAGCGCGTCACTTATATGTCTCAAGTGATCACTGGGATTCGAGTGATTAAATCTTTTGTCTGGGAAAAAGCGACGACTAAGGATTGTTTGAGTCTAAGAGATGCAGAACTTCAAAGTTTAGAAAAGCGCACGCTTCTTTCGGCCTTTGGATCTCTCATATTTATGGGCTCGGCCACAATGGCCGCGATTATTGGATTCGGTCTTTATGTAGCAATGGGAAATGTGCTGACACCGGCAAAAGTTTTTGCAGCACTCGTTATCTATGCTGATTTGCCTATGCCATTTTTAATTCTTAAAGATGTCATCACTGTTTTTGCGAAGACTCTTGCTTCGGCCCAAAGATTAATTGATTTCTTTTCGCTGGAAGAAATTTCAGAAGAAGAGCAAAAATTAAGAGATCAAAATAAAACCAACACAGGGACTTCATCATTAGATGTCTCTATCGATGGCAAATCTATACTGCAAAATATTTCATTCATCGTTGAAAATGGAAAAAGTCTTGCGATCGTAGGAAGAGTCGGAAGTGGAAAATCAATTCTGCTTGAAACTTTGATTGGTGAAATGCAAGGGCATGGAAAAGTCTGGATGCAAGAGCAGAATAAGCGTATTGCTTATGTTCCTCAGCAGCCTTTTATCATGAACGATACCGTTAGAAAAAACATTGAGTTCGGAAAAAATAATTTAGATAAATCTCTCATCGATGAAGCTATCAAACTTTGCGCCTTCCAACCCGACCTGGCGTTAATGCCTCACGGATTGGACACTGAAATTGGTGAACACGGAATCAATCTTTCAGGTGGGCAAAAGCAGCGACTTTCAATGGTCCGTGCTGTGGTGATGAATCCGGAAATTATTCTTCTTGATGATCCTTTCAGTGCTCTCGATGTAAAAACAGAAATGTTTATTTCGAATCAGCTGCTTTTTAATCACTGGTCAGACAAAACAAGAATTTGTGTGACTCACAGACTTAACTCACTTCCAAGATTTGATAATATTCTTTTCCTGGAAAATGGAACAATTTCGGCCATGGGAACTTACCATGACCTGGTCGCAACGAATCCGGAGTTTAGAACTTTTATAGAGAGTGAACTTAAATCTCAACATGATCATGTTGAAACTCCTGTTGCTGTTCATGTTAATGAAGAAACTGAAGAAGAGGCCACTCCGACTGAATTTACAACTGTCGAAGACAGAAGGATCGGTCGAGTTCGCAGCAACGTCTATAAGAATTTTTTACATTCGTTTGGTGACGGCGCTGATTGGAAAAACAAGGCGATTTCTCTCGCTGTTATTCTTTGTTCGGCCAATATCCTCACTCTGCTTCAGAATTTCTGGTTAAAGAACTGGGCCAATTCTTCTGTATCTTCACAATTCTCTCCTGCTATTGGCTGGGGAATTTATGCAGCGATAGCTTTGTGTGCTCTCTTCATGTCGTATTGGGGTGACAGGACATCGACGATGACAGTGATTCACGCTGCCAACAGAATTCATAAGCGTGCTTTTTCTGCAATTTTAGCTTCACCACTACGCTACTTTGATGTGAATCCATCGGGAAGAATTCTCAATCGTTTTTCTGTCGACCTGGAGAGAATCGAGTCTTCGCTATCACGATTTATTTCTCGTTACCTCGATGCCATTTTAAATATGATTTTTAAAATCGGATTTATATGCTGGAATGTCCCTTTCATGACATTGGCCGCGATTCCTACTCTATTTGCTTATATGAGATTTTTTCTTTTCACTCAGCCAGCATCAAGAGACCTCGCTCGCCTATCTTCTATAAGCCGAAGCCCGATGTTTGCTTTTTTCCGTGAATGCATCCGTGGTAGAACAGCGATCAGAAGTCATAATCGTGTTGAAGAATTTTCAACTAACTTTGTCGAAAAAATCCGTACGGCCCAACGAGTTTCTATCAGTGCTCGTTATATGAAATGTTACACCGACGTTCACCTGGGGATTCTTGCCACTATTTTTGTCGGGACAACGACGGCGAGTTTAATTTATTTATCACATAATAAAATGATTGATGCCGCCCTGGCCGGATTAATTCTCGTTTTCTCTAATGAGTTTTTAGGAAACTTAAAATCGATTTCTCGTGGAACTTCTGAAATTGAAAATGCGATGGTCTCAGTTGAGCGCTTACATGATGTCTCATTATTAAGTCCTGAGCCTTCTATTAATCACGAACCTGCTCTTCGCCCAGATGCCGTCTGGCCGACAGTTGGAACAGTTGAATTTGCAGGCGTATGGGCCCGTTACAATATAGATCTTCCATGGATTTTAAAAAGTGTAGATTTTAAGATTCAAGGTGGGAAGCACGCTGCTCTAATGGGGAGAACGGGATCTGGGAAAAGTAGTATTATCCAAGCGATCAGTAGAAACTTTCTTTCTGAGAAAGGAAAAATTTTGATTGATGGTGTGGATGTTCAAACAATTCCTTTGGCGAGACTTCGTCAGTCTATTGCTTATGTTCCTCAAGAGCCGACTCTCGTTATAGGATCGTTACGCGAGAACTTAGATAGAAATTATGAATATAGCGATGAGGTTATTTGGAGTGCTCTGGAAAAATCGCATATGGCAGCACTTGTGAGAAGTCTTCCATCAGGCTTAGAGACAATTGTTCATGAGAATGGATTGAACTTTAGTGTTGGGCAGAGGCAGTTGTTGTGTCTTGCTCGTGCCTTGATTGCTAATACGAAAATTATTATTCTGGATGAAGCGACTGCTAGTGTGGATGTTGAAACGGATGCTTTGATTCAGGATACGATACAGACGGCGTTTATTGGAAGGACTGCAATTATTATTGCTCATAGGCCGAGTTCAGCCGCGCATTGTGATCAGGTTATTACGTTGAATGATGGCCGGGTTGTCGCTTGATTTAGTATTGCAGGATATAATGAGATGGTTCGAGAGTACTTCAATGCATAAAATTTTATCCTTAATCAATTAAAATTTTATGCAGCTCAAACCATTCTATTAACTCTCCTCTAGAAATCTCACTTGCAGCAGCTTGGTTTATAATTTTTGCAAGTTCGGAAAACTCATCTTCATCATTATCTGGGTAAGACAGGTCCCATCCATTTGCATTCATAAAAATAATGGCCGCTAAAGTAGCAGTCCGCTTATTGCCATCTAAAAATGCATGAATCTTTGTTAAGTAAAAGCAAAGTGATCCAGCAAGTCTAGCGACACCTCCATTTTCAAAAGGCTCAGACCCAGGATAAAATGCAGTACTGATCGCACTTTCAATTTTTCCTCGATCTAATAGATGTGAAATCTGTCCTTTTTCATTACAGACAAACTTATTAGTCTGTATGACGTTCTCGACAGTCGGAACCTTAATCTTCATTTTGCTAATTCATCCATGGCCTTTTTATTTTTCTTATAGGCCTTCTTCATATTCTTATCCCACTCATCCGCTGTAACAGGCTCAAGCTCAATCGTGTGTGGCTTAGAAATAAATTCTTTAACAGCAAGGTTCACCAGCTTATTAAAATTGATGTCATTTTTTTCTACGAAACGATCTACCAATGGGTCAACATCTTCATCAAATCTCACAGTTCTAGCTTTGCTCATAAGGCCTCCTTTTGATTCATTATACATCAAAATGATGCTTTTTGCATCTATTAGAAATACGTCCATTCAGAGCTAAAATGGATGAAAAATCAATACAATAGCAGAATGGCCAGCACTAGACTGCAGACGAACTTAGCTTAAATTTCTAGATTAATAGACAATTATAATAGATTTTCAGTGAGATAATTCAGCGATGAAAAGGCCTTTCCAATTCAAAGATCATTAACATATATGTACCATTTGTCTCTTCTTTCATAACCCCTAATAATTTATTTTTATCAAAACTATTCTTAGTTAGTTTAGAATCTATCCTATTAGTAATTTAATAGAGATTAAGCCATGAATAAATTCGCAACACCTGAGACTATCCAACAAATCCTTGATTGCTACTCTGCTTTGGGTGACAAGAAATTAAAAATTGGAAATTCTTTTGAGTATTACAATTGTCCCTTCTGGAGAAACTCTGCGATGACTCCAGTTATGATTTCTAATCAAAAATCTTGGGAAAAAGATATTCCAAAAATTGAAACAATGTTTAAAAAACCAGTTTCTAAATCTCCTTTCAATGCAAAATATCCTTATTTCAATCTTCTGACTAAGGGTAATGCTCCGGTCGATAAAAAGATAATTTTGAAACTCAAAAATGAAGGATGGAGCACTAATGTCCATGAAAGTAGTCTCAACTTTTGGAGAAATCCAATCAATCTAGAAATTCCAAAAGGTATTCAAGTTAAAATAGGAAATTATTTTGATAAATCTATTTATCCAGGTTTTTTAAAAACAATGGAAGACAATTTTTCTTGTGATGACGTTTTCATGAAAACATTTAATAAAATGATGAAGAATGTTGAGAAGGATGTATTGTCTGTTTTAATTTGTAAAAATGACAAAGTTCTTGGTGCTGTTTTAATAGCAGTAAAAAATAGTGGTGCTTATTTAATGTGCGGATCAATTAATAAAGCATATCGTAAGAAAAACTTATGGAATGTCCTACTTGCTTCAGCTCAATCAGCTTCTGTAGGAAAAGGTGCTAAATTTTGGGTTTATAGTACAAATGCACCTCAGCTTCTTTGGCGCGGGGATGAGACTTATAGAAATACAGTATTTATAAAAAAACCGATTCAACTGTAATTTACAAAGGGGTTATTAAAAAATGAAACTACCAAAGAAACTACTTTTCTTTTATTGGATCCGCATTAATTTTGCAGAATTGGAAGTATAATATGAAGCTTTTTTCTTTTATTTATGCTGGTCTAATCTTTGTGCCTGCAGTTGCTATGGCATATTTGTTATGGAAAAGTAGGGCAAAAAAACCTAGCAATGAATAAATTTCAAGATACAGACTTAATCTAGGTTCCAGGCAAAATATTTTCTTGCAGATCTGGAACCTACTCAAAAAGATCTATCTAAATTCTCTACTTCAATTTCAAAAACTTAATCAATTCATCACATCCACCAATCAGAGTACCATCAACAAACACCTGCGGATACGTCGGCCACCCACTCCAAAGCTTAATCGCCAAACGCTGCTTCCACTTAGAAAAATAATTCCCGTATGAAAGGTATGTATACTCTAACTTCTGCTCTTCAAGAACTTTCCTTGCTTTTTTCACAACTGGGTTCTGCCCCATTCCAACCACAACAATTTTATTTTTCTCAACAACATTGATAACTTCCTGAACGACATCAATGTTATTGTTTGAAATAAATTTTAAGGCCTCTGGATGCACTCTCGTTTCTGGTAATACTTTACGGTTCATAAATCCTCTCTTAGTTGTTAAATTGTTTTTCAATTAACTTATTATAAAATCCATCTTTCATTAAAATCAGTTCATCATGCGGCCCTGACTGCACAATCTCTCCGTGATCCATAACAAAAATCTTATCGGACTTCTTCACTGTCGAAAGTCTGTGAGCAATGATTAACGTCGTACGACCCTTCTGAAGATTTTCCAGCGCTGCCTGAACAAGGTATTCGCTTTCACTATCAAGGGCACTCGTTGCTTCATCAAGGATAAGAATTTTAGGGTCTTTTAAAACAGCTCGGGCAATCGCCACACGCTGTTTTTGTCCACCGGATAATTGCACTCCTTTTTCTCCTACAAGAGTTTTATAACCAGCAGAAAAAGTTGTGATGAAGTCATCTGCATACGCAACTTTAGCTGCTGCCACTACTTCCTCAAAAGTTGCATCTGGTTTTCCGTAACGGATGTTGTCTTCAATAGATTCAGAAATTAAGATTGGTTCCTGAGAAACGATTCCAACCTGATTGCGAAGAGCATAGAGATCGTAATCTTTTATATCAAGGCCATCGATGAGGATTTTTCCGCTATTTAAATCATAAAATCGCATCAAAAGCTGAGCGATTGTAGATTTTCCAGCACCGGAAGAACCGACAATCGCAATCGTTTCGTTCTGCTCTATCTTCATTGAGAAGTTTTTTAGGACAAGTTGATCTGGTCTTGCAGGATAAGAAAAGTCTGCGTGTTGAATTTCGATGACACCTTTTGAAATATTCTTCAGAGGTTTCTTAAAGTTTTCTTCGTTTACTGTAGCTATGTCGAGAAGCTCAAAAATTCTGTGTCCGGCACCGAAGGCAGACATGAAATCCGTATATAAACTGCCCAAAAGGCCTGCTGAAAATGCGACGGTCATTACATATAAAATATAAGACGTAAGTGTTCCGACACTCATTTCCTCTTGGATTACCAATCGACCGCCGTACCAGACGATAAAAACGATGGCGAAAAATCCAACGATGGATACAACTCCGGTAAATTTTGCGACAACTGAAATTCTATCAAGTGAGAGATTAAAGGATTTTTGTAGCTGGTCTCCGTATCTATTAATTTCCCATTTCTCCTGCGCGAATGCTTTTACTGTGCGCACTCCGGAAATACTTTCTTCAGCAACTCCTGATGAAACAGCAAGCGCATCCTGAGTAAGTTTAGAAATGTGTTTTACTTTTTTTCCAAAGGCGGCAACTAGCCATGCCAGAGGTGGAATAAGGATAAGTATAAAAACTGTAAGTTTTGTTGATGTAATAAACAGTAGGACAATCCCACCTATGGTCTGAAAAAGATTTCTGACGAGCATTGAGATGTTTACACTCAAAGCATTCTGCAATACGGCAGTATCAGAAGAAAGCCTGCCCAGCAACTCTCCTGTTTTTTGAAAATCAAAGAATGGCATCTCTTGTGAAAGAATTTGCGAGAATAATTTTACACGCAGGCGCTTAACTGTTTTTTCGCCAGCTAATGTAAAATAATAAAAGCGGTAGCTGGAAGAAATCCCCTGAATGATAAATACTCCAAGAGCAAATAGAGCAGCATAGTTCAAGGCCTTGGTATCTTTTGTTTGAAGTGCATTGTCGATGATGGCCTTTATATATTGTGGATAGGCCATGAGTGCAGCACTGCTGATTAAAAGAAAGATCATTCCTTTAATAAGTAAAGGCCACTCTTCCCGACTAAGGTTGAGGAGTTTCATAAAGAATGCTTTATTATTTTTCATATTTAATATCTTTTGTAAGGTGAGAAAGTTTTATCCTACTTAAAATCAGCAGGTGTGCTGACTCCAGACGGGATGACAATTTCAAGAGAATATTCTGTGCTGAACAACTGACTGAGCAGTCTGATTTCGTTTTTTTTACTTCGCTTATATTTATACGGTCATTGGCCGCAAGATAAATATCTTTTAGACTTATGTCCTTCGGGTTTTTCAGCAGGCTGACTCCGCCGGACTGTCCTCTTTTAGTGAGAATTAATCCTGCTCGTGAAAGTTTCGCCATAATCTTTCTAATAAAAGCAGGGTTCGTTCCCAGGCTTTGCGCCAGTGATTCTGAGCTGTGAACTTCCTCTCTTTTTACTGCGAGGTTTATCATGATTTTTAATGTTGTATCAAAATGTGAGTCGAGCATTATTGTAACTTCCTTAATTACATTAAGCTATATTGTAACTTTTATAATTACAATACAAAAATTGCGATCCCTTGTTGTCTGTCTAAAATCTAAGCAGGTGTATCTTTTTCAATAAATGAAAATGGATTACTGCTCACAACCCCTTGATTTCACTTCGTAATCTATTGGCATCCGGCATGCTATTACTAAACTTGATTTAAGAAAAATACCGTTTTCAAAGGAAGCTATATGCTAAAGATTAAGCTTAATTTTTTACCACTTATTGTATTTGGATTAATTACTGCTTCATCACCTGCTCATGCTGAAGGGTCATTTTTTGATTCTATAAGCAAAAAGTTTACGGACATTTCTCAACAAGTAAGCGATAAAATCAAAGAATATTACGGAGACGATCCACAAACTAGTGCTTATCCAGAAGTCTCCCCTACTAAAGTGCAGACTCAAATTCCAATAGCACCAGTAGAAGCACCTTTGTCTCAATGTCGAAAATTCTTAGGACTAATGTACAATCCATACTATGAAGCGGATTCAAAAAAAGCAGCAACGATCTACTTGAATGCATCTCTTGATTTTTCAAGCTTAAGGATTGATGCAAAACTTAGTAAAGAAGAAATTTCTGAAAGAAATAAATGTGCTGAACTTGCCTTAGATGCTGGAGCTGATCCTGACAGCAATGGTAGAGATAAAAAAGAAAATGATCCTTATTCATTTACTCCCCCTGCTCCGTTAGTTCGTGCGGTTTATTACAATAACGTAGAAGGTGTTAAAATTTTATTAGATCATAAGGCGAATCCTAATATCCCAGATACATCAATGGGTACACCATTCCCTCTTATGAATACTGCTCTTTATAAGTCTCAAGACATCGCACTAGCTTTAATCAATGCTGGAATTGATCTAACGACTCCCCATCTTTTATGGATTGCTGCAGGTAATGCTGCTGATGAGGTGGTAGATGTTCTTATTAAGAGCGAGAAGATACCTGTAAATGAACTTAATAAATTTACTGATTACACTACTGATGAAGAAGCAGAGACGGCCCTTGACTCTTCTGAGAGTCGCTTACAAGCATTGATAACTTATCAAAAGAAAATTTCTTCGAACTCAGAAATGACTTTGGAAGAGAAACTTTCAGAGGTTAATAGTGTACTTTATTATAACTATCCATTAAGACCTCAATTAAAAATGTCAGAGACTGTGGATCCAGATGCTTTCATTAATGATCTGTTGATTCAACAACAGAATGTCAGCAACTCCCTAAAGGCCGCTGGGGGCACATGTAATCTTGATAATTGCGGGATTATCATTTATTCTTTCTAAAAATTAATCTTTTTACTTTAATGTGAGAAAATTTTATGACAATTGAAAAATCCTTTAGCAATCCATTTCTAGAAAGAATGGGATTTGAACTAACAAAATGGGAAGAAGGATTTGCAGAATTTGAAATGCCTATTCAACCGTGGCACATGAACAGACAGGCCGCTTTACAAGGTGGAGTCGTCTCAACTCTTATTGATGCTGCTTGTGGCTTTGCCGGTCTTTACGCTCCTCCTGGAGCACCAGAACTGCAAGCTGTAACGATCACTTTAAATGTAAATTATGTAGCAAGTGTTAGCTCAGGCACTCTTATAGTTAAAGGTAATAAAATTGGTGGTGGAAGAAAAATCTTTTTTGCCGAGGCAAAAGTCTTCACAACTGATGGAACTCTGATCGCTTCAGGTCAAGCATCTTTTAAATATCGTAATCATTAAAATTAAAGTTACTAATAGGCCCCAAGCTCTGAAATGGATGGACAGCCTAGCTAAAAATAATTATGTTATGAGGTTTCTTAAAAACACTATTAATTGAGGTGATCACTTGAGCAACAAAGATATCTACAAAGACGAATTTGGAAACTATCACGAAGTAGAAGATGAAAAGGAAACTCCACTTGATGGCCTGGAAGATGATGACCAGGATGTAACTGAAGACGAAGATGACTTCGAAGATCATTTTGATTCAGCAGAAGATGATGAAGAATACGATGAAGACGAAGCATACGCCAATGAGCGACGACATGAATATGATTCTGATGAAGATTAAGAGATTAATTGCCAACAGACAGATATGATTCTGGAATCAGTATACCTAGAATGAAGTACCTGAAGTAAACGATAGTCGTATACTACCGTATTTATATGTATTTACTTCAAGTTTCAAAAGACTTCGAAAGTTCGTCTAAGCGAAGATTAGTGTACATGGCCCTTAGAGCATGACATTTTACTTTCGAATCTATCTCAAAGGAAATCCCATGAAGTCACTTGCAATCATCAGCTTGCTACTTATTAGCACTACTCCCTTATTAGCTGCATCTAGCTTCAATGAAGTCAGAAATGTTGTATTTGGTGAAAATCCAATGACAGCAGATATTCATATCAATAACGAAATCAAAAGTTATGAGAAAAATCACTTACCCCATTATGAAGTTACGAGTGACAAGTTCATCAGAGGTGGAATTAACCGTCTCCTTGATCGTGCGACAAGAACACTTAAAGATACTGATGATTACTACCCTCGTTTAGAAAAACTTCTACATTCAAATGGTGCCTGCTTTTCTGGTACATGGAATATTAATAAGGCCAATCCATATAGTGGGTATTTTAAAAATGGCTCAACGGGATTATTTATCGGACGAGCATCAACGGCCCTATCTGAAACTGAGCGTGGAGATGCCAGAGGATTTGGTTTGGCCGGAAAGATTTTTCCAACAACTGATAAGGATAGTGTCGTTCAGACTGCAAATTTCTTTTTAGTTGATGTCTTAATGGGAACTCAAAGAAATCGTTTTATGGATGTTGGTTTAACTAATAAACCAAGCTTAGGATTTAGACCAAGTGTTATTAGACTTGCTCTAAAAATCATGAAAGTTTTTAAAGGAGTAGACTCTGATCCAATCTACAGACAAGTCTACCCGATCTCAGAAATGGGATTAGCTGTGGGGGAAAAAGTTAGAACTCCAAAGTTTATGATGATTAAAACAGATAAGAGCGTTGCTAGAAATGATGACACTGACTTTAGAGATGAATTAAACATTAAAAAAAATCATTCGTATGGAATTAAATTTAATATTTACGTAAACGATACCAGCAATAAGCAAGATGATGGTGATTGGGTCAAAATTGGTTATATTCAAGCAGATGAAAGCGCTGTCTCTTATGGATGTGACAGAAGGCTACACTTTGCCCATCCTAAATTTAAATAAAAAGGCAAAAAGGCAAAAAGGCAAAAAGGTGCCAGCAGACTTGTGGTAGCTACACCGCTATACCACAAGTCTGCTGGCACCTTATTGGCCTTATTGCAACTCGTTCACGTTAGCATTTGGTCTACGGGCCGCAGCTTGTTCTTTTTCTGCTTTGTCTTGTTTGGCCAGAGCGGTTAAACCGGAAATAGCACCCAATTGCATTGTATCAAGCGCAGAGCTTGGAACGACAACAATGGTAGAGTTTTGTTTTAATCCTTCATAAAGCATATTCATCGCTCGCAAATGGAAGGCCACTGGATTGTCAGCGTAAGTTCTCGCCGCTTCTTCAAATTTCTCTGCAACTTGTTTTTCTGACTCTCCAAGGATGACACGTGCCTGGCGTTCTCTTTCCGCTTGAGCTTGCATCGACATTGCATTTTCGAGTGCTGCTGGTATTAAGACATCTTTTATCTCTACTGAGACAATATTAATCCCCCAAGGTTCGGCACGCTCCTCGATGGTTCTTTGTAACTCTTTACCGATCTTCCCTCTCCCCTCAAGCATATCTGCAAGCATCGTTCTCCCAATAACATCGCGAAGTGCTGTCTTAGAGGCCCATCCGATAGCGCTTTCATAATCGGCGACATTTAGTGCCGCTCGTTCAGGGTCCGTCACTTTCCAGAAAAGAACAGCGTCGACATTGACGGGAACTGTATCTTTAGTAAGCGTTCTTTCAGTGTTTACACTGGAGGTAATCACCCTTGTATCAAGCCAATAAGCAACAACATCTACGAATGGAATAATAAAGAAAATTCCCGGTCCCTTTAATGAATAAAATTTCCCCAATCTGAGCACGATGGCCTTTTCCCACTGATTAGCAATCTTAATAGATAATGAGATAAGGCCAGCAACCAAAAATGTAACAACAAAAATCGCCACTGAAGTTGTGTTTAAAAATGTGTTTATATATGTCATGTAAGCGGCCCAACTAAGCCCCACAAAAAAAATGACCAAGAAAACTAATCCAGAAAGAGGCCCTGCTCGATTCAAACGTTGTTCTGTCATATAGTGCTCCTGATATTTGCAGACCAGAAAGTTCTACTTTAATAAAAAGCAAAACCTGGGCCAGTCAGAAACTGTCGGCCTTGTAATAAAAATGAGCTCTAATAAAAAATGAAGGATTTTTGATTGGGGATATTTGTCTAAGTCCACCGAACTAAAAAAAAGGTGCCAGCAGACCAAAAGTCTACTGGCACCTTTGTTTTAAAAAATTTTACTTACAAGTCGTAAACCCACTCAGCGGTTTTTGCATAAGTGCATTCAAGGCATCACTTTTCACTGACGGAAGAGTTAGGTCTTCGTAAAGTTCCCAACCGTTCCCCGGTCCACCACCTAACTTGTAATACATGAACAAATCATTTCCACAACCGTACCACTGCTTGAAGAAATCATTAATGTAAGTACCGTTTCTTGGATCCAACTTAGACAGCTGACTCACTTCATCGTTTGAGTTCAGAGACATATCCGAGCTCCCTTCATAGGCAAGTGACTTGATACCGTAGTGATTAGCAAGTTGAAGGAATGTTGTTCCTGAATATGCAGTATCATTTGCGATAGAAGCAGCAGTCGCAGTTCCTTTACCTGAATCCGGAATTTGATAAGTATTTAGAGTAGAACCGATCGCGGCCATCAGTGAATCTACTGTTACATAATTGCCTTGTGGTGCTTGCCAATATGGTGCTCCTGCGAGTCCATAAAAGTATTGGCTAACATCACCATAGTTCGTTTTCAGATAGTAAAGTGCATCTACCGTAAGATATTGGTAATTGAATTGCATTGCAAAGACAGGACGAACAATATTCATCATATCATTACCATAAACAGTTCTGAACGCCTTACTCATTTGCATTGTCTGATAAGCAATACGTCTGTAACCTTGGTACCATTCATTCGCGCCACCCATTGAAAAGTGATTCGGATCTCCCGCCTTAACTGATGCGGCAGCAGCTTCGAAATTGTCAGCAGTTTGTCCGAATATAGAGTTCCAAAGTTCGTTAGACCATTCAACGTAAAGGTGAATGTTTGGATTCAAATTCGCTTTAAAGAATTTCGCCATCTCAATTGAGTATGCTGTTACATCCGCTTTGTGAGGAATGTTTACCCAAATATCTTTACCAGTTAAATTTGCAAGTTGAGCGATATATTCTAACGAAATACCTGACATACATTTCGGTGCAGAACAGCTCCCTTGGAACGGATAATTACCTGGTGTTCTTTGAGAAAAACTTGTCACTTCCGAATCATTAGTATTCTGAGCTTCCATAAATCTTAAAGCTGCAAACGGAGCAATTGTTTTTAAGAATTCATCCGTGAAGACTTTCGTCGTTCCAACCGGATAACCTGGGCGCAATACTTGTAAGTTTTTTACACCACCTTCAGTTGCTGAATATTTCGTATTATGGAAAGTTAAAAATAACTGCCCCGTAGCTCCGTCCATCACTGCCTGAGCAGTAGTCGTATTGGTTGCAGCATTGTAGACCTGATTTTTAATGACTCCACTACCATTAGAGATGTTAACAGACGCTTGTCCGTTAAAAACAATATTGTAAGTTCCAATGAAACTAGGATTACGTTCTTTGATTGGACGATTTAGTGCATCTCCACCATCTGTAATAAGGATGACTTGAAAATCCGACAGTGGCCAGCCTTGAGCATCTTCTTTGGGATAAGTTAATCCAGCACACTTAGATTCACCATAACCAAGTACGCAAGTACTATCGACAGGGCTCCATCCACGTGCAGTCTTAATAGCATCAACAAACATGTAGTTGTTTGCCCAATCAGTTATGAAACCGATGTTTACACCCATCTTAGTTCCTACGCTTCCCACTGGAGCTGGTGTAGGAGTTGGAGTCGGCGTTGGTACCGGAGTTGGTGTTGGTGTTGGCGTCGGCGTCGGTGTCGGCGTCGGTGTCGGCGTCGGTGTCGGCGTCGGCGTTGGTGTCGGCGTTGGCGCCACTACTGTTTTTTTAATAATAGTTTGATAAGCATTTTTAGTATCTTTGTAATTTACAACCTCAGCAACTCTGATTTGAATATTCCCATCTTTCAAACCTGTTAAATTCAACTGCATCTTATACTTTGATTTAGAAGTACAAATGGTCGACTCAATTGGTGTCTGCTTGGATGCAGAGTCAGTGGCCTGGGTCATGATCGTCCTTCTGGCCACGCACACACCTTCAATTACTACCGCCTTTTGATTGGCCGTGGTAACAGAGAAGTTTTTAGGTGGAGACGTAATACTAAGCCCAACGACGGCATTAGCTTCTGAACCTATAATTGTTGTACAAACGAGAACTGCTAGAGAGAGTGTTTTGTTTATTTTTTTCATGACCCCATTATCGGATTGAAGTGGTTCAAAATTTAAACAAATAACCGCTCTCAATAAAACTTGATAAAATCTTAATGATTAATAAACGTCATTTTAGAGACTTATATAGAACTCGAGTCGATTCTCCGCAGTGAAGAGTGTTGTAAACTTCGCATTTTTGAAACGCTCATAGGCGATAAAAGTTGGCATTCATAGGGATAATGAGTGGTTCAAATCGAATATGGCCCCCTAAGTCTTAGTACGGTTCTCTCTGCTAAATAGATGCATTTTTCGTCGTTATTTGTTAGAAAATATACATGCAAAATCAACTCTTCAATTTATTAACTTTTATCGCGGCCTTTATCTTTGCTGCTGTAATCGTTTACTTTGGAACTTCGATTGATATTCAAATAATTGCGGCCTTTCTTATCTCTGTCATTTTAACTCCGATCCTTGCTTACTACGCTCTATTCTTCGTTCTAAAATCTAAGTTTAATTATCTCTGCGTCCCACTTCATTTCACCAGAATATTAAATCTTCAAATCGTTGATCCTCTACTGAATTAAATTTTCCAATACAACTTTGTCTTTTTATCGCAATTCTATTTTGTATTGGAGATCCGTATGAAAATTAAATTTACTGAAATCTTTCTTAAAACAATGGTTCGTTTATTTGGCGCTAAAGGATTTAGTAAAATGTACGCCGCGACCTCCACCAGTAAGGCCTACGCCAAATTCTGTGAGAGAGTTTATGGCCGTGATTTATGTCAGGCCAACATGATGGATGAAGAGCAACTGCAATTTCTGCTTGATAAATTGCAGTTGAATGAAAATCATGATGTGCTAGATCTTGGGTGTGGTATTGGAAAAATTTCTGAATATATAAGCGATGTAACCAAGGCAAAAGTGACAGGAATTGATTTTGCATTTGGTGCCATTGAGCAAGCTCAACAAAGAACTAATCAGATCAAGTTCGTTGTAGGAAACCTAAACAATCTTAAAGAACTAGTTCATGAAAAATATGATGTTATTGCCTTAATTGATTCCCTTTATTTTGTAGATGATATTCACAATTACATAATGACTCTTAGAAGATTTTTAAAACCAGGCGGTACTATCGCTATCTTTTATACCTCTTCTGCAAATCCTAATAAGGTACAAGAAATTTTATCTTTGCAAAACTTTACATTCTGCTCTCATGATTTTACGGCAAACGAAAGAAAGATTTGGGAGCGTTCACTTATTGTTGCAGAAGAATTAAAAGAGGAATTTATAAAAGAAAAAAACATTGAAATTTATAAAGGAAGAATTTCTGAAGCAAAAAGAAATATAAATGCTCAAAAGACTAATACAATTTTCAGATATCTTTATTTGATAAAATAAATACGTGTAGCGACAGATGCAAAACTGAGTTGCTCTTTATTTGCTATACCAAATCAAATTTCTCTAAGTTTAGGTTTTTTTAAGTTTACCTTCGTGAGTCCTTCTGCTTGCATAAGCTAGTGGTCCTTTAAGTCTTACGAGGGTGTGATTTTATGAAACTTTTTTTAGTACTCTTATTTCTATTTTCAAATAACTCTTATTCGGAAACCACTCCTTCAGATCAATACGAAAAACCAGGCCCGTTTGATTTCGTCACAGATATTCCTCGCTCACTAAAAGAAGGATGGGAATTTTCTTTTAATACAAAACCGGCCACTCTCTGGACCTGGGGTGGTGTCATCGCTTCTAGTGTTGTCTTTTACGTTTACGATGAAAAAATTTATAAACATGCCAAGATCCTTGGAAACAAATTAGGTCTTGGAAATGATGATCATACGAAACCGATGATTACAATCGGGGGCACAAATATTTTTCGAGGCCCAACGGATCTTGGATCAACAATGTACTTCATTGGAGATGGATGGCTGCAAACTTCGATTGCTGCAAGTTTTGCGATTACAGGTGCAGTGACAAGTGACAATCGTGCCTTGCAGACGGGGTCACAAATAATGAATTCATTAATTACGGCTTCCATTCCAACGCAAGTTTTAAAGCGGGCAACTGGAAGAGAGGATCCCAATCGTGCTACAAAATACCGAGGAAGATGGAGACCCTTTAGCCCTAATTACAGTAAAGATGTTTCGGCCTATGATGCTGTACCATCAGGACACTTAATGGCCGCGACTTCAACTTTGACTGTTATTGATTCTAATTATCCAGAGTATCGATCTGTGATTAGGCCCGTGGGATTTACATTGCTAACACTGCTAAGTTTTCAAATGGTGAATATTGGAGTTCACTGGGTCAGTGATTATCCACTAGGATTGGCCTTCGGTTATGTTTTTGGAAAAGTCGCTTCTACTCACGGAAAAACAAACCAGGAAAAAGAACCAGATATCACCTCACTTTCAGATTGGAGATTTCTTCCACTGTACACTTCGGATGAGAATGGACGAGCGATGGGCGGTGTGGCCTTATTTGATTTTTAAATCTGGCGAATACTTAACGACTCTCGGCCCGTGGACGAGGAAATACTACATGCTTTTATCGTAAAGCATGTAGTGTCCCCTTTTTATTTTTTGATATATTCGAAAGCAATAGAGGCCGGTCCTTTATCGCCAATCAGTTTCATCTGTCCTTGGTGCTGACCAAGGGTGATTTTCAATGTCTGCCAGTCCCCCGTGAATTCAATTTCAAGAGTCTGTCCGTCTGCTGATTTATGAGCATTACAATACTCGCCCTGGCCAGTGCAAACCCCGTAGTTCGCAGACCACGTAAGGCCTTCACTATCTTTTAAATTGATATAAAGATTATCCGCAATGTCCTCTAGGACAATCTCACTGAGTTGATTGATGTTAGGGCGTCCCCAAAATGCATCGGCCCATGGACCTGTCGTTGTTGTAATGCGCTCTACTTTGTAAGTTCCTTCAAAACCACTTCCTGCAAAGGCCACAGACTGGGCCAGAAGGGCCAAGACCGATAGAATAATAAAACGCATAACTTCCCCTCGTACAACTGACGTGTACCATTTTTTAATTCTTAAATTATCAATTAATTATTCTGACTTATCAAATCTAGTCTAGAAGTAAGACTTGCTAAGATTTTTTGGATTCGCAAAGGAATGACCATTCATGCTTCACTTCTTCGTGTGGGTCCCAAATTAAATTAGCCAGATAGGGTTAGTCCCTAAAGATATTTAGAGTTATTTTAAATTGTCGCAAATTGTAAAAAAAAGTATTATTAACAAATGAAAATATCACTGCCCCTCATAACAATTGCTCTAGCAATTTTAATATCCTTAACGAAGGTCTTCGCTGTTGAAAACACGAGCGGTCTTAAATTTGATGAAACTCTCCGTATCGATGTTTGGACATCCTATGCTCCAGAAGAAGCAATCAACGATTTTAAAAAAATCATCTTAAAAAAATACAATAAGAAAATTAACGTCGAAGCACGCGTTGTTATAAGTCCAGACGAATTTTTTGATAGAGTTCGCTCAGGGCAGACAGACATCTTTTCACCTTCTCATAATTTCTTAAAAGATGAGCGCACAGAATTTATTAAGCACAATCTTGTTCTTCCTATTTCTGTAAAAGAAGTTCCAAATCTTGCATTCGTTGAAAGTCGATATATTACCAATTCATTTGTAACAGAGAATAACAAGCTTTATGGAATTCCCGCTGCGGCCGGAGGGTACAGCCTACTCTACAATAAAGAGCTTATTAAAACAGCTCCTACGAGTTGGAACGTTTTGTGGGATCCAAAATACAAAAATAAATACGCAATCTCTAAAGGCTTCTATGAAGCTAATATATATATTACAGCACTTGCTCTTGGGTACAAACCTGAGGATATGAGCAATCTTAATAAAATTGATACACCTCAATTTAAGGCCAAACTAAAAGCATTACTCAGCAATGCTCGTTTTTGGGATGGGGCCCCGAAGATGAAAGATCTTGAAGGAGTTGTCTTCACAACTGCCTGGGGAATTACGGGATCAGTTAAAGACGATACCGCGAATCAGTGGATATTTTCTTTTCCACAAGAAGGTATAACTTTCTGGACTGATTATTTAAGTGTAACAACTGCTGTGAATAGAAATCCCTTTGTTAGAAAGCTTGCATTCGAATGGCTTGATATGGTTTTATCGAAACCATATCAGACGAAGTATATTACTGAAAAAAGTAAATACTTATCACCTACTCCTCATGCCATTTCTCATACTGTCTTTGCTGGAAAATTATCTAATGAGGACGCGTTAAAATACTTAAATACCAAATCTATCTACTGGCCGATTATTTCGACGCGAACTCGAAATGGGTTGAAGTTTATTTATGATAAGGTTCTTAAAGAAGCGATGGCGGACTAGCCTCGTTGGGAAAAACAAAATGAAAATGATCTCTTTTTTAATTCTTTGTCTCTTCACCGTTCGTATTTCTGCAAAAGAATTACCATGTCCTCCGAAGATAGACACTAACCAGACCATTGCCAAAAATATTTCTAGTTGGAAAACCTTCCAGGACTCGAATGATATTCATATTCTAAAGTCTGTTGATTTTTACGATGGCAATCCAAAAGAGATGGCCCAACTCGCTCCAGACAATGCTGATAGCAAAACTGATCCTGTTTGGACTTTTGGTGCAAAAAGTGAAATTTGGCAGGTATGTAGATATACTAATACCAAAATTAGTCTTACAAAAAACCTGGGGCGTCATTTAAAAAGTTGTGCTGTTAAATTTAACAAACAGATAGATCCTCAAGTTGATTCTATTTCTTGCAAATAAACAGTAAGCACAGCTCGTTACGCAAGAGATGTGCTAACGCCTAACCTTTTATTGTTAGTCCGGCCTTATATCGACAACAAATGAGTCAGCTGCTCTTTAATTTTATCAACTGTTATATTCCTTTTTGTTTCCGATCTGAATATCCTCTTCATCTATATTCATTTGACCAAGAGAACGCTTACCTGCTTGATTCGAATTCTGCATGCCAGTATTCTTTACCCCACTCTTACTAAGTTTTTTCTCGTGACTTAACTTAGATCTTAATGATTTTTGTCCTGATCCTTTATTAACTTTCATAGATATCTCCTTAATGAGGACGACACTAGTGTCTCCCTTAGCTAAAATTCATAAGAAAAAGCATCATAATTTTTTTGAACTTTAATATCATTTTTCACTTCATTGATACCTGAAACATTTTCAACAGCATCTTCAATCGCGAATTTTTCCTGACGGCTTCGAACAGGGCCAGTTAGTTTAACAATTCCATTTTCAACCTTAACATCAATTGAGCTGGCATCGATATCTCTGTCTCTGGCCAGAATTTTACAAACTTCCTCCTCTATTCTTTCGTCAGATCTTATATATCCCTTGGGACCTTTACCCCGAAAAGATTGAATGAAGTTCTCATTATTCACTGACTCTATTTCCACAGGACCAGGGCCATCACTTCTGTAGTTACTATTACTCATTATGTTTTCATCAGGATAGTTTGTTCTATGATGTAATGTATTTTGTGACTGATGATTTCGATTCATGACCTTTTCCTTACTTGAAGTTAATAGTTCAAATAAGAATAGAGCATATAGCTTGCCAACTTTTGCTTTTAAAAGATTAGCTAGCGTTAAGAAAATTCTTTTTGCTTGAGGATTTTTTCCCCAATCAATAAAATTACAAAGCATAGACAAAAAATCTTTTAGAAAATGTTTTTAGTAAACATATATCCTTGAAAAGAATGATCGATGTTTCAAATACTCATTTTCTCTTTAGATTAGAACTAGAAATTTTATTGTTCTGATTTTTCATTTATTGTTTTGCCATTAATATGGGCCAAATTGATCACATGCTCCCCTAAACACTAAAAGAAATAGTTCATTGAAATTTCATTGGTAATTTTTAAATAAATACAGCCTTATGGACATCCATTTCGCACCGGAAAAAGTGTCTAGGCCATCTTCCCTCAGGGTTCTTAATATATAATTAAGCTTATGGGCCAACTTTTATCTGACTACATTTTTAAGCAATCTTTTACACCATTCGGACACAAGATTTGTCTGCGTAATGAAACAAGCCAAATGCTTTTTACGAAGACAGAAAGTGTTTTTATAAAAGAGTTAAAAGACGATGGGCTTACATTGGAAATCCCCATCAACACATGTCAAAAAGGACATAGTCTGACTCTATTTTTTCTAAGTATGGAAACGGGGAAAAAGATTTCTCTTCCTAATTCAGGAAGTTTTAAAGAAGCACTTTTTGAAGTCATAGCAAGAGTAGAAAAGATTGAATCAAATAGTTTAAGCAAAGAAATGGTTTTTGTGGATTTGCGTTTTTCTCAATATGATCAGGTCGGTTGGAAAAAAATATTAAAGCTCTACTCCAAACAACAAGATCAAATTAACGAATTTTTAATGAAACAACATCTTCACAGAGAAAATAAATGAGTGAGTACTTCGACCCTGTAGATAAAAAGAATAGACCTATTCTCGATTATTTCGAGTCTAAGTCCTGGCTGATTATTGATGTCTCATCAAGCACGCGTACCTCTATCAAAAAATCGGTTGTCCAGCTTGGATCGAAAATGTCCAACATGATCGATTGTGATAATTTTTCAGATGCACTTAAAATCATTGAAACGAGAAGACCACATTACGTTATCGGTAACAATACGATTAACGGTGGAAGTACTGTACAACTTTTTGATCATCACTTAACAAATGTTCCCAACCGCCTGGGGGCTGGTTTTTTCATTGTAGTAGATTCTAATGCCATCGAAGAAGTTGCTCTGGAGCTAGAATACGATATGGATGGAATCATTGTACAACCTTTTACCGGCTCCTCAGTCATTGACAGTGTCCTTCAAAGTGCAAAAACTAAAATTGCACCATCAACTTATATTAATAAAATAGAAGAAGGCCGCACGAGTCTTTTAAAAGGGAACCTGGAAAGGGCCATGGAGTCTTTTCAAACGGCAGTTAAGCTCAATGCACGTCCATATGAAGGGTTTTATTACCTCGGCCAGATTTATACAGAATATGAGTTAGAAGAAAAAGCGATCTCTTCATATGAAGAGTCCGTTCAACACAATCCAGAATACTTTAAGTCGCTCAATAAGCTGAGATCAATTTATTATAATCAAAATGATTTCAAAAAAGCTTATGACATCAACTTGTCCATGGCCAAAAAATATCCGACACCATCAAAGAAAATTCCTGAATTGATCAGACTTTCTATTATTAATAAAAAATATGAAGATATTAATAATTACTTAAAAATTTACCATACTATTCGTACCCCCGAAGTGCGCACTCAAACCTACCTCTCTGCCGGACTCGCGATTCTTGGAAAGTATTTTATTAATCAGAAAGAAACTGATAAAGGGATTGATGCTCTTAAAGGTTCTTTTAAATTTTCCAATGGAAAATATGAAATATTAAAAAATATCTCCCAGAGTTTTGAAGAATGTGAGCAGCTTAATATTCTATTGGATTTGTTTGAAGAGACGGATCTTGACCAGTGGCCGGAAGATGTTCAGGGCGTTTATTTTCACGTCATTCATCTCACTTCAAAAGATGACCAGATGGTTATTCTGGCCGGCGAACGCCTTCTCAGCAAAAAGATCAAAGATGTGCTTATCTATAGAGGGCTCATCGAACGAAGCATAAAGATGAAAAGGAAAATGGGTTCTCTTGAGAGCTTAGTTCTTGAAGCAACCAGAGATTTTCCGGATCACAAGTTAGAATTTGAAGAATTACTGAACAGTGCTCAACTTATCGGCCAGTAAATTTGCTCTTCACAAAAAGCGATTGGTAGGGCAAATTAAAATGATGAAATTGTTTACACTACCCGATCTCATACAACCAAAGTTAAAAATCGTTTTCTGCGGCCTTAATCCCGGGCTTGGCTCTGCCAAAAAAGGTCATCACTTTATGAACAAAAGTAATCGCTTTTGGAAAGTCCTTCACTTGGCCGGGTTCACAGATCAAATCCTGGAAGCTAAAAACGATATTGATCTTTTAAATTATGGATATGGGATTACCAGTGCTGTCTCACGTGCGACAAAAAAAGCAAGTGATCTTTCAAAAGGTGAATTCCAGAAAGAAGCTAAGATTCTTGAAAAAAAGATTTTGAAAAACAGGCCAGTCTTTATCGCTTTCCTAGGGAAAGCTGCCTATGTAGAAATTTCTGGAAAAAGAGAAATAGATTGGGGTCTTCAGGATGAAGAATTTGGAGGGGCAAAAGTTTGGGTCCTACCTAATCCGAGTGGTTTGAATCGCAATTTTTCACTGGAAGCATTGGTCAAGAGCTACTCTCAGCTTCGAAAAAAATCGTTAAAATAAAATTAATTCAGATTAATGGAAGAATAATTCTCGCAGACCTATTATTGTGTCCGGTGGATAACATGATACTTATTACTATTAAAATCCCGCTCCGATTTAAATAAGGCCAGCGAGCTGACGTTAAATTTCATTGAAGGAAGCGCTCTCCCCTTAAATCCATTAACCAGCTCATCATACTCATGCCTCTGCCATCGCTTAACAGTGATATGCACGAGAAAGCCTTTCTCATCAGGTCTAATCCATTCTGGGAACAGCTCGTGGACTTGCTTATGAAGCATTATGAGTTCAGGTGAAGGAACTAAATCAAGATACAGCAGTCTTCGCCTTAAAAACTTAAACTCTGACGTTTCAAGTTCAAAAGGTAGAAACTTAATCAACGACATTCTTTCTTTTATAAGTTCGAGCTGCTCTTCTGTAGAATCCCCAATGAAAAGTAGTGTCTGATGATAGTCATGGGCACGCTCCCATTGCTTTTCATTTTTATGCAAAGGTAATAGGAAATTATAAATTTCTTGTTTTATGTTTTCAGGTAATTCTATTCCAAGGAATAATCTCATAGAAAGTTCCCAAGGCTAAAAATCTCAACCTAGTTAAAATTTTCTAAGCAGAGCAATAAAATTATCAGGGTCTCCTATATTCGAAATAACGGTACTAGATATAACCTCTAATCCTGCCGTCTCGATTTCGCTTAAAAGATTATCAAGACTAAGAATAGAACGATGAGGAAAATAACTTTTCCCTTCAAATAGCATACGCCCATCATTAATATCTGTAATGCCTAAAGAATAAAGAACCTCACCTTCGAGATGAAGATAATCATTATCAAGTAATAAAGACATATCATTACTTGAGACCATTGTATGAATAAATACAAGACCTGAAGCTGCCAAGTGCGACTTAATCACTTCATAAAACATTCCCCTATCATCAGCTCCAACAATACAATGAAGTAGTGAGCTATCAGTAATAAGGTCAAATTTTTTATCCAATTTTAGATTAAGAATATCGGCCGTTAAAAACTCTGCATCAAATTTAAAGTGAGCATTATTAGCACGGGCCATATCGATGGCAGTATTAGATATATCGACTCCGGTACTTATTGCTCCTTCTTTCGCACAAAATAAGGCACAAGTGCCAGATCCTGTTCCAAGATCTAATGTATTTAATTTTTTCAGATTGATTGATTGTTCATCTAAGAATGTTTTAAGTTTTTGGTTAATTTGATGTGACCAAAGATCTTCTGGATTTTTTTCTTTATCCCAGGAAATAAATCCCTGGTCTTTAAGACCTTTGTAAACTTGCTCATGCATTTGATAATATTTCATCACTAATCTACCTGATTTTTAGATTTCTTAAATTCATTAATATTGTCGTACTGGAAGAATCATCATGAGAATGGCCAGAACCATAAGACCCAAACTAATTACTACCGCCATTGAAATCCTTTTTCTTAACTTAACTGAACCTCGCTTACTAAAGAACAAGAATATTCTAAAAATTGAAGTGACAGGAAATATCACTATAGAGCACAGAGCTGAAAAAAGGATGAAGTTGTATATAACCTCAAGCAGAATCATAATATAGTGTCTTTCAAAACGAACTTCACCAGTTGGAATATCAATAGAATAATCCTTTTTGCATGTAAAAAAAGTTATTTGTTTCTTAGAATTATCTAACTTGTATTCCTTCATCCAAAAGAAGTGACTGGTTGTATGTACGAATGATGATTGGTCGCTGCAAAAATCTTCTATTTTAAAAGTTTTTATTAATTTTCCATTGCGATATAAACTAAAAGCTTTATCTTTGACAGAGCTTGCCCATGGTCCCCCACCAACCAAATGCTCTTGATCATTCAATGGCACTCCTGAGGAGTCATCTTCTAATCGCCATAAAAACTTTCTATCCTTTACTAAATAGAGCCCATTCTGAGGATAATTAGCTAAGGAGAATTCATCTTCAGAGAATTTATACTTGCCTGCATAATCGCTATCTACAATAATATTCTTTTTATAATCCAACCAATTAATGTAAACCAATTTTCCATCTTCACTAAAATTTATAATATATTGGGATCGGTGGACCGAATCTGCAAATGTAGAATCGATAATAAATAAAAATGACAAAAGAGAAATAAATTTAAGAAAACCTTTCATCTCAACTCTTCGATTGTATCCGCTGTTTTGATTTCAGAGAATATTTTATAAAGCCAGCATCTCAATGGCACTGAAGCTATAAGTAAAACTAATGCATTGACAACAATCTCTAATCCCGGCATGTTCCTAGAAAACGATCCCAAACTTAGCAGCATTGTATAAATGATGATTACAATAAAAAATTTCTTAGGTTTTTCTTTTATAACTTCAAAGCTTCTTCGATTTATATCTGAAATATCATTCGTAAAGAAGGCATAGTTAACACCAACAAACATCCAAACCAAAACGATGTTAACCACGTATGAAATAATTAATCCGTCAGTCGCAGGTAAGGTATTGAGAATTTCACGACTACCTGTTAGATAAAAAATTGGAATTAATGACAACAAAATTATTATTAATAATAAAGGGATTAATAACAGTTTTATACCCGCAATAATTCCAATTTCGATTGCACGTAAATAACGAATAGGTTCAAAACCTAAAAATTCTCTAAGTTTAACGGCAACAAAATCATCTTGAATTCCATAAATTAGACTTATTAAAAAACTATAACCAGTGTTATAGCGCTCTTTAAAAAAATATTCTAAGAAGGCATCAATCACTACAGTGATAACAAACATCCAATAAACTGGAGTGAAGAAAATCCTTTTATAGTTAAAATTTTTCACTCCTGCCGCCTTGAGTTATAATTCCTAAAAGAATTATGAAAGGCTTTTGGAATAAAAGCACTTAAGAACATTATTCCAGACGGATATCGTCTGTTTTTAATAAGTACACGAACAAGGAATAAATTCTACTCAATTAAAAACTCAGCATGCACAATCCCCTCCTTCGCACTCTCCCTAATCGTGAACCCAAGATTTTTAAGCATCGAAATACCATTTTCATTTTCACTCAAAACATCTGCATTGATGAGCGATAATTTTTCATCCACACCAATCTCAATCATTCTTTTTACCAATTCACTCCCAATACCGGCCCCTTGAAAATCATCACGTACTACGATCGCAATGCTACCAGAATTAAATCCTATGGATTTTCTAATCCTACCAACTCCGACAATTTCTAGCAGACCTGTTTTGGAATTGTTCATCTCTGCGACGATAGCGATCTCACGGTCGTAATCAATAAAACAATTGCGGACAAGGTTCTCATGATTCGTTCTCTGATTTAGCGAGATGGCCTCCAGGTAACGAAGATAGACCGACTTTTCTGATAAGCGCTGATGGAACCTTACCATTTCAGGTTCATCTTCTGGGCGAATGGGACGGAAAATAACTTTTAGATTTTCTGCCGTCATCCATTCATTAATGTACTGAGTGGGATATGGCCTTATTGCGATTTTGGGAATTGTTGTCAGGTCGACATTGGCGTCATGAAGAAGGATACGAGCATCGAGTGCAATCAGGCCATCGGCCGAGGCCATAAGAGGGTTAATATCAATTTCCTTAATCCTCGGCTGCTCAACAACCAAGTTGCTAAAACAAACGAGAATCGCTTCGAGCTCCTCGAGATTAACGGGTGCTCTGCCGCGGACACCTTTTAGTGCATGATAAATTTTTGTTCTCTCCATCATTCTTCTTGCAAGAGTGGCATTTAACGGAGGAAGAGCAAGGGCGCGGTCTTTGAAAACTTCAACGAGTTGTCCACCTGTACCAAATAAAAGAACCGGACCGAATTGAGAATCGAGACTGCTGCCAATAATGATCTCGTAAGCTCCGTCTGATTTAATCATCGGCTGGATTGTGACACCTTGAAAATGTTCGGCCCCAACTTTTGTTGTGACTGAGTTTTTTATTGTATCAAAGGCAAATCTTACGGCCTCTGGGGAATCTATATTAAGAACAACTCCACCGACATCTGTTTTATGAGTGATAGTTGCAGAATACAATTTTAAGACGACGGGATAACCCATTTTATTGGCATCCTCGATCGCTTTATCTATCGAATCAGCGATGGAAGTCGGAACAGTTGGGATGTTGTAAGCACGAAGAAGATTTTTTGATTCAGTCTCAGTTAAAATGGTACGCCCTTCACTTCCTGCTTTAGCAATAATTTCTGCCGTTAATTTTCTATCCGGTGTCTCCACTTTTTCGTCATACACAAGAGAAGGGATTTCATAAATTAATTTTAAATTGTTAGTATACGTCCACATGTAATTAAAGATTCTGGCGGCCGTATCGGGATAAGAAAAAGTAGGAATGCCAGCTTCGTTGAGAATTTTTTTTCCATCTTCAACACTTGCTCCTCCCATCCAACTCGCCAATATAGGTTTGCCAGCTTTGGCATAAATCTTAAGTGCTTCGGCCGTGGCCGTAGGATCAGTCATTGCTTGCGGAGTTAGAATGACCAGCAGACCATCTGCGTTCGGGTCTTCAATTGCTATTTTAACTGATTTTTCAAAACGCTCTGGTGAAGCATCTCCGATAACATCAATCGGATTATGATGACTCCATGTGGGTGGTAAAACTTTATCTAAAGCTTCAATGGTCTCCTGGGTAATATCTGTGAGTTCACCGTGACCAATGATAAGAGCATCGGCCGCTAGAACTCCCGGCCCTCCACCATTTGTTAGAATAGTCAGTTTTGGACCTTTGGGATTAGGTTGTTTAGAAAGAACATCGGCCATATAAAATAAATCGGCAATGGAATTAACCCGTAACACTCCCGAGCGTGCAAAGGCAGCTTCAAGAACATCATCAGAACCCGCGAGAGAGCCTGTGTGAGAAGCGGTGGCCTTCACTGCAGCTTCCGTTCGACCAGGTTTAATAATGATGATGGGTTTATTAAGTGCAACTTCACGGGCCGCTGATAGAAACGCTCGCGCATCTCCGATTGTTTCCATGTAAATAACGATGCTCTTCGTTTGCGGATCCTGGCCTAAATAATTAATTAAATCTCCCCAACCAACATCGATCATTGATCCCAAAGATAAGAAGGCGCTAAAGCCTACATTATTTTGTAAACTCCAATCCAGGATGGCCGTGCAGAGCGCTCCTGATTGAGAAATAAATCCAACAGATCCTGCATTGGCAATCCCAGCTGCAAAGGTCGCATTCAACCCCGTAAGTGGAGACATAACACCTAGGCAATTTGGACCAATAATCCTAATTCCACTTTTTCGGGCGATTGCTAAAATCTCCTGTTCGAGTTTCACTCCTTCCTCGCCCACTTCTTTAAACCCAGCAGAGATAATCACCACACCTCTCACTCCGACTTCACTACATTCGCGGATGATCCCAGGAACAGAGGAGGCAGGTGTGACGATAATAGCGAGATCAATTTCTTGTGGAATAGATTTTAAATCGGGGTAAGTTTTAAAACCCAGGATTTCATTTCTTTTAGGATTAACTGGAAAAACTATTCCTTTAAAAGTCCCGGTCGTTAAATTCATTAAAATAGTTTTACCGACACTGTTTTCTTTATCTGTGGCACCGATAACAGCGATCGTTTTTGGAATAAAAAAAACATCGAGAGATTGTTCTCCGCGCGGACTTTTAATTATACTCATTCGTTAAACTCCATTTTTTAATATTCACTCCCAAAAAAAGCATACTCCTTTAATTGCGACCAAGACATACTAGACTATAAAAAAAGAAGGAGGCGAAAATCCCCTTTCAGTGTCGTATAAGTCCTCTCTCTTTAGCGTCAATGATTGAAGTCACGAACTTATAAACGGCACCTCGTTTGCATTTATTTTTTAGATGATTAGAAAATTAAAATCAGGACAATATCGAATTTATTCACGAAAGAAAGATTCCAAAACAGGACATCGGAAAAAACCAGAAACACTTCTCCATCTTAAAGATGTAATTAAAAATAAACTTGGTGCGCTTTCTCAATAAAGGAAAAAGGATTTTTTTTATGACCAAGACTCCAGTATCACATTTTGCATTAGTTCTTCCTGGGGCAGTCGCACGTGGAGCGTATGAAGCAGGAGTCATTCAAGTTTTAGCTGAATCCGAAATGCATATTGACCGAATTGTTGCCACAAGCTCCGGTGCTTTAAATGGACTCGCTTACGCGATTGGAATACGCAATGGATGTGAAAAAGAAATGGCCCAAAATCTTATTGCAGCATGGATTGAGAATGGAGGCTGGCAAAATTCTTTATCTTTAAATCCACTCAACTTACTCACTGGCCGTGGACTCTCAGACAATAGTGGTCTTTTAGAAATTATGCGCAGGATGGTTAAACCAGAGCGTAATACAAAAAAACGTGAAGTTGAATTTCGAGTGATTGTCGCCCCTATTAATGGTGTGATTGGCAATATCGGAAAAAAAGAAGCTACAACTTATGAAAAAATTATTAATTTCACGGGTAAAGATTTTGATACGCAAGAAAGCTTAGAAAATGTTTTTAATGTTGTGAGTGCTGCTTGTGCATTTCCCGGGCTCTTTCGTCCGGTAGAAATCAAGGGGCTCGGTGCCTGCCTTGATGGCGGTACAGTCAATAATGCTCCGATAAGATATGCCCTCGAAGAATCTGATGTCAATCGCGTGATCATACCAGTTCCCTTCCCTCGAATCATGGCCTTAGGCGATTGGAAGCGTGGTATGGGTCTTCTAAATCACCTGATCGCCATCTTAATCAACGAGCGCCTTTATCGTGATTTAAAAAATGCACAAACGGTTAATAAGGAATTAGATAAATTAACGAAACTTATGAATGAAGGCATCATCACTAAAGATCAACTTGATAAAATAAAAAGTGTTCTTGAAATTAGAAATGTAGAAATTACTGAAGTTCGACCACTACAAAATTTAAAGTGTAGCCCTTTTTCTGGTTTTTTTCAAAAGAGCGAACGCATCCGCTTAATTGAAGCTGGACGTGTAGCGGCCCAAAACTGCCTAGAGCGTATTCCTGCCCATAACATCGAAGGCATTCAAACGACATAGTACTTAAACTTCACTAAGCAGAGCTTGAACTTTATTTTTCATATCCTGATCACTCTCAAGCTGCTTCTTAATACGTGCAATCGCATGGACAACCGAGCTGTGATCCCTTTCAAAAAGCTCTGCAATTTTCATCACGCCAAGTCTCTTTTTGTCCTTAAGAACATACATCGCCACATGTCTGGCAAGAGCAAACTCTTTTTTCCTTACTGAAGACATCAGCTCTTCAAGACTTATCTCAAAAGCAATCGCGACTGCATTCAGAAAGTTATGAAAATCATCTGAACGGTAAATAACTTTTTTAACCTTGATTTCCTCTAAGGCCATTTCCATCGTGATCTTCTGCCCTTTTATGTCGCTGGCATTTTTAAATTTATAAAGAAGACTCTCCACTCCATAAACATTAAATCCGATTTGATTTGAGACTAATCTTTTCACTCCTTCTGGAAGGTTTAGATTGAGAGCAGTACTTTTTGATTCAACGATATCAAAAGCAAGATCACTGTTCATTTCATCAATGTGATGAAAAAGTGCGGCCGAAAGCTTTCCTTTCGTGCGCTCATCACAAGCATTTAAGTCTTTTGGCAATTTCGCACCAGCGATAATCAATTTAATCTTACCGGCCGAAGCAAAGTCCATAAGCTGACAAAAGATCTTTTGAAGTTCAGCATTGCCTTCAATTTCTTCGATATCATCAATCAATAAAATATCGTAAAACTTCAGCATACTAAACGTATCAACCAGCGGAGACATCATTAGAGGTGAACTGAAATAAAATGACTTCTTCAAAGAAAGCATCTCATTACCAACAGCATGAAGAAGATGTGACTTCCCTAACCCACTTGCTGCTTTCAGAAAAATCAGTCCAAAATCATTTTTGTCGCTAGAAATAAATCTTTTAATCGCTTCAACGGCAAACTGGTTAGATTTTCCAACGCAGAAATTTGCAAAGCTCTTATTGATGTCTACATTTCCATGAAAATGATAAGAGGCAATCTTGGGAGTATTATTTTTTGGCGACGATACGCGTGCCGGTTTTTCCTTTGCGGTAAACTCAGCGACATGTTCTGTAACAAAACTCAATAAATCGAGCTGATGAGGATCCTCATGTGCCGATAGTATCTGTAATTTTCTTCCCGTCGCTCTATTTAAACTCATAAGACCCTGGTTTGATTTCAAAATTCTTTGAGAGTTTATGGATAAAAAATAAAAGGTCAAACGAATTTACATTCAGCAGGAATCTCAGACTCACTCCCTAGGGAAACAGCAAGAAGTCCTTGCTTAAAATTTGATAGAATATTTCGATTTTTCTCTCTGAAAAAAGCGCGAATGTTAGGTTTTGCAAGAAAGTAAATTTATTTGATTTCCCCTAGCGACTGGTACATACTATTGTCTTGAAAGTAAGCAATGTCGCAATACCCAGAGATTTAAAATGAGCAAGTTTCTTTTTATTAATCTTACCTCAACAGATGATGACTCTTACACAATAGGTCCTTTGACACTATTAACATCTCTGAAGTCAGCGGGGCACGATTGCGATTTTTACGACAATATCATTCACTCAAATACAAGATTGGGGTCTGCTCTTTATTTCGAAGATAATTTGGACAAAGATTTAGAGCTTCACGAGCTTCCTGATAACCTACAGAACATCTTTGCAGATATCGCCAAAGTCATTACTCCTGAAACGAAAATGATAGGTTTCTGCGTTTTATTTTCAAATTTCCATGCTGCTATGTTTTTTTCAAAAGCACTAAAGGCCCTTTACCCGAATGTTTTAAACATTTTTGGTGGCCCATTGTTCTTTTTCCCGGAGCACTTCGGGTTAAATAACATGGAGAAGCGTCCCTATATCGATAGTTACGTCAAAGGAAAGGCCGAAGAAACAGTACAGGAAATCTTCAAGGCCGATTTTGATTTTACCAATTTAAAGAATCTCAAAGGACTTTGTTTTAGAGATAATACTGATTCATGGCACATCGACGCAACCATTAATCAATTCACAGAATTTACACCAATCTCTTATGAAAACTCGGCGAATGTTGGGTACGTTAACACTTCTTTCTCCGTTGGTTGCCCTTACAAGTGCACTTTCTGTACGCAAGATGACTACTACAAAGACTACATCCTTGCCCCTGTTGAAAAGTGTATGGAGATCTTAACTCCCCTTAAAAATAAGTTTGTCTATGTTACAGATGCTCTTATCAATGCAAACCATATCTGGCTTAAGAATCTTTGCCAGAAGATGATTGATGATGAACTCAATATTAAATGGGGCAGCTGGTTTCGAGTGGCGGGTCAGTTAAAAAATAAAGACTACCTCGAACTTCTTTATGACAGTGGATGTCGTAAAATCAATTTTGGATTTGAGTCTGCATCTGGGCCCGTATTAAAGCACATGATGAAGTACTCCAATGAACAAGGGATCTATCAGATCTTCAACAACATCAGACAGCTTATCAAAGAAGGCAAACCAATGCAGGTTGGGATTAACGTTCTTATTGGCTATCCGAATGAAACAGAAGAAGACTTTTTAAAGACCTGTAAGTTTATTCTTTTTAACCAAGACATCATTAACTTTGTGAACTCTTGTAATCTTGTTTCAATCGCTCCTCATGGAAGACTTCACAAGATATTACAAAAAAATAATGAGATTAACTTAATTGATGGTGAAAACTGGGCGACAGCTCAAAGTAATCCAGCAATTCGCTTTAAAAGACTAGAACACCTGCAAGCTCTCTTGAAAAAAATTAAGCTTGAATCTTCTAGTTATCATACTGCTGAGAAATTAAGAAACTCTCCTCCTGAGACTTGGGCCACGTTCACTCCAACGCCTCCAGAGCTTCTCATCCCAGCAAATGAAACAAAAGGTTTAGATTTTATCGCATCCTAAACTACTAACAAGTGTCATTTTTGCTTTAATATCTGCAAAGTTCTTAGTCGCTGTCATATTGATTTCTTTACATCTATTTGTAAGGTTGCCGTCTTGATCACTAAGCGGTGCTGAATAACTATCATAATTATAACCTGGAGCCTTCAGAGCAGGAACCCCGTCCCCTTTCATGAAATCACAAATGTCCTTAACTCCGGCCGTAGATCTATAAGAATTCGCTAACTGTCTTTTAACCTGAGAAGCATTACTACAAATTTCTTTTTGAACTTTGGCCTTCTCTGCATCACTTTTATTTCTCCAAGAGAAAAAGCTCTTTTTATAAAGTGATGTGTGTTGATCGACAAGGTCATCGAGTACACCGGAAGCTTCTTTCAATTCTTTCCCTGCTGTTTTAAAATTATTTTTGGCAAAAGTATCGAAGCGACTACCTAATAAATTTCGACCTAAGTTGGTCATCGATTTAGCAGTATTTAAATTTGCCATAGGATTAA
Organism: Bacteriovorax sp. PP10; assembly: GCF_035013165.1. Classification (NCBI taxonomy): domain Bacteria; kingdom Pseudomonadati; phylum Bdellovibrionota; class Bacteriovoracia; order Bacteriovoracales; family Bacteriovoracaceae; genus Bacteriovorax; species Bacteriovorax antarcticus. The sequence goes on along the minus strand of NZ_JAYGJQ010000001.1, from coordinate 1,736,429 downwards.
TATCTAACAAGCTATCAATAGCATCAACTTGCTCAACAACAACCTTATTACTTTCTTCAATGCTACGGATTCTTTGCAGTTCATCTGTATAAGGAGCGATCTTCTTAGTATCTTCCTGAACATTTCTAAAAAGAATATCAGACAAGGTAACAAATTTTGCAGAAACAGATGATTGGAACTCTTCACTCTCACATTTAGTGTAGATATCACCATCGGCCATTGAATCAATAGAGCTTAAGCTCTTACAGTAATAAACGTATTTTTTTTCTACTTCATCAGTAGAGCAACCATATCTTGAAGATAGATTTTCCAATGCAAAACTATCACCACTGGCCTTAGAGTCATTATAATTGTTTAAAAGGCTTAAACATTGTCTCTGTGATTTTGGTTTATCAGCGGCAGCGGCAAGTTCAACTGAGAATTCCTGTAGCTTATCAACAGATGATTTTAACTGATTGGCACAGCCTTTAAGATTTAACTCATCTTCTGTTAATACAATCTTCTTTTTGGGAACTTCTTTTTCTTTTAATCTTTTTTCAAATGGGTCACTGTAAATTTTGTCATACTTTTGGGCCAGATCTCTAAAAGAGCATAGATCACTTATATAACGATCGGCCTCAGTGGCCTCTTTCCCCATTTCATTTTTAGATTTTCCAAATAGCCAGCCTCCTAAAGTTGAGACTAAACGCCCGGTAGCTGCGGCACCTGCACCGATCAGAGCAACCACTGGATTAAAAGTGGCAACTGCAGCAGAACCACCTTCGACAGCACTAATAAGCCCATTACCAATATTAGTCACTTCATCATTGCTATTGCTAAACGTACACTGCGCTTCAATCATAGAGCGAAGACCAGACGTTGCATTGACGGTAGTACTAAGTTTATTTTCTAAGTCGGTCTTTTGTTCTGGAGTAAGCTCGGCGGTCGTATCCCCAACCATGACCTGGAGGCTTTTGGTCTGCTCTAAACTTTTATTAAAATTTTGAAGATAAGTAGCACACTCGGCCTTCTTTTGATCTGACATACCGGCCGATAAATTTAAACTATTAGAGCTCGGAAGCAATCCTGCCATCTGTGAGTCTTTATCAACAAAAGGGCACTTCTCTCCAACCTTTTTGGCCATCTCTTCTCTTTTAAATTGATCAGGCTCTGTCTTAATGGCCGTGAGCATTTTATTTTCTTCTAATAACTGAAATGGTTCAGCTGCTGTCGCAAGACTGCAATTCATTATAAGAATAGCTGGTAAAATAATATTAATTTTTTTCATTCAGCTTCGCCTCTCGTATCATTTTTTGAACATCATATTTATCTGAAGTCGTCACAATTAAAGTAATCCCATCTTTCCAGAAGAGATGAGTCATATCTTTTGATCCCATCCATGAGCAATGTGGTAGTGCGGCTTGAGCATCATTGGTAAAATTGCCTAAGCTTGCATCCATTGATTTGCTAACATCAAAGACTTCACTACAATATTTTTTGAAATTTTGTTTCTCTAATTTATCAGTGACAACTTTAATGAATCCAAAATTTGGTTTTTGAGCACCCTTCACTTGAAAGCGAGCGCAGCCTAATTTCTGATTATAACAAAACTCACTCCATTCAATATTGGGAGCTTTAGCAAAACTCAGATGATTTGAACCTGCTGGGATTTTGATAAACCTAGTAGATTTTGGTGAGGCCCATGAAGTTTGAATACAAAACATCATGCTCATTAAAAAGATAAATTTAAACTTAATCATTAAGTAACATCCTAGATATCTAGTTAGATTACACGTACTGTTTTAGTTTATATTTAGTATGGAAAAGATAATAGCTGGTAGATTTTTCATTTATCTCAGAAGTTTCTCTGATTTAGGTAGGTTACATTTCCCCTACTATTTAGGTCTGGCATATAAGTTGCGTAATACCTCTGTGAAACGATGAAATCATGCCCTTCTACTATGTTAGAGCTGATAAAACTGTGTAACTTTTCGACAGTGCTCAGACTTTTAGACATTGGTATTTGGGAAAGGAACATTATGCTTAAATCTATTATTTCACTCCTATCGCTGACGTTCACTCTTAGCTCTTTTGCGGCGTCACCTATCGACTTCATGACTTTCCCAGATAGCTTTGAATGTAATGATAAATTCCCCCATTACAGCTTCTGTGATGCTGTTGAATTCAAGCCCTGGACTGAGGCCGAGAAAGATAAAATCAAAAGTATCCTCAAAGAAATAGACCGCCCTGAACTGGCCAATTTTTATAAAACCATTAAGGAAAAAGGAATTACAAAATTTCATCGTGTGACTTATTCGTCTACATGGTTTCCGAACTCTAAAATGAGAAGAGCTGAGTTCATCAGACAAAAAGAGAACACTCTTATTTGGGTAAATCCGACAACGAACGTTATTGGAATAACTGATAAATTCTTTGGTTCAAATAACTTTATTGATCCTTATACAAAACTTCCAAGAGACACTCATGCCATTCTCCATGAACTTGCTCACGTTTTTGATATTGCCCAAAAGCATATTTCAAGTGAGATCAAGTCTGACCTGGGATGGTCTTGGGATGGGAAAAATGACTTTATTAGAGATATCGATTATCAGAAATCGCAAGACGAGTTTAAAGAGATCTTAGTTTATATTGAACAAGACAATACGAATAAGACTTATTATGAAGATCGTATTCGTGGAGTTAAATACGGTTATCCAACACTATACTCGATGACAAATAGTCATGAATGTTTTGCTGAATTGATTACGTATTATGTTTTAGATCCAAAAGCTAAAGAATATATGAGTCAGGATATTCAGACGAAACTAAAGGAAATCTTACAATAATTTTTTTAAAATTATTTTTGATCTTTCAAAGCTTTATACTGAATGTCTAGATTCGCTGTTTTTCTCTCGCTATATCTATCGACTAAAAAATCAGAGACATCACGAGTGAGGTAGGTAAATCTCATTAATTCTTCCATTACATCAACGACTCTATCTCTATAAGAAGAAGGCTTCATTGTCCCATCTTCATTAAACTCATTAAATGCTTGCGCCACTGAGGACTGATTAGGGACTGTAATCATTCTCATCCATCTTCCAAGGATTCTCATTGTGTTGACTGCATTGAAAGACTGACTACCGCCAGATACTTCCATAACGGCCAGAGTCCTTCCTTGAGTCGGCCTCACAGCGTTTAATGCCAGTGGAATCCAGTCAATTTGGTTTTTCATGACACCCGAAATATTGCCGTGAAGCTCTGGGCTAGACCACACGTGAGCTTCTGACCATATACTTAAATTTCTCAATTCCTGTACTTTGGGATGATCGATAGATCTGCCATTATCAAAAAGTGGCAATCCTTCTGAGTCAAAAAATTTAACTTCGGCCCCCATATGAGTAAGGATTCTTCCGGCCTCCTCAGCAAGCTTTTTACTATAAGACTCTTTTCTTAATGATCCATAGAGAATGAGAACTCGAGGAGCATGAGTTGAAGTCAAAACTGAATTATCTTTTGGTTTTAAATCAAACACTACATTATTTAAAAACATATCACCCTCTAAGCTACGGCATTATTAAAAAAGTATTTTTTGCGAATCCAAAAAGAGACTTTGACTAAAGCAATAAGAACAGGCACTTCAACTAAGGGCCCTATGACCGCAGCAAAAGCGGCACCATGATGAATTCCAAATGTCGCAATAGCGACAGCAATAGCAAGTTCAAAGTTATTTGAGGCCGCAGTAAAAGAAAGTGTTACTGATCTCTGATAATCGGCCCCTGCTTTTTTACTCATAAAAAAAGAGAAGAAAAACATAATGAGAAAATAGATAGTCAATGGAATGGCAACTCTGATCACATCCAAAGGCAACTCAACAATTTTTTCTCCCTTAAGTGAGAACATCACAACAATGGTGAATAATAAAAAGATAAGAGTTATTGGACTTATTCTTGGTAAAAAGTTTTGCTCATACCAAACAAGACCTTTTGACTTTACAAGTATGAGCCTCGTTAGAAACCCTGCCAAAAATGGAACACCAAGGTAAATTCCTACAGATTTTGCAATATCTAGCATTGTAAAATGAACTTCAAAGCTCTTCATACCGAAAAAGCCAGGAAGATAGGTCATAAAAAAATAAGCATAGATGGGAAAGAAAATAATTTGAAAGATAGAATTGAAGGCCACTAATCCCGCACAATACTCTGAACTCCCCTCTGCTAATTGGTTCCAGACTAAAACCATCGCAATACATCGAGCAAGTCCAATTAAAACAAGTCCCATCATATAATCTGGATAATCTCTTAAGAAAATGAAGGCCAAAGCAAACATTAACAGTGGACCAATAACCCAATTTTGAACAAGGGATAGAAATAAAATTTTTTTATCTTTAAAAACCAATCCTATTTCTTCATATTTAACTTTTGCCAAAGGTGGATACATCATCAAGATCAGGCCAATCGCTATTGGGATGGAAGTTGTCCCTACTGACAAAGAGTCCAGAAGCTCTGGAACATGTGGTTGACTATAACCAATAAAAACGCCCATGAGCATTGCTAGAAAAATCCAAAGAGTTAAATAACGATCTAAGAAAGATAATTTTTTCATTACAAATAATCCTTTAAATTCCTTATAGTCTCATGAATCTCATCTCTAACCTTTCTATAGACTTTTAAAATGTCATCTTCATTAGTCATGTCTTTAGTTAAGGCAGGAGGGTCTTGGAAGCCAAGATGAATAATCTTCCCGCCTGGATAATAAGGACACGTTTCTTTGGCAGCATCACAAACAGTGACAACATAATCAAACTTAATGCCTGGAAGTTCATCCACTACTTTAGAATAGTGGGTAGAGATATCGACACCTATTTCCTGCATGACTTTAATCGCTCGAGTGTTCATTCCATGTTTTTTTGTTCCAGCGGAATAAACATTAAACTCTTCTCCCCAGTATTGACGGCACAGACCTTCGGCCATTTGAGACCTGCAAGAATTTCCAGTGCATAAAAACATTATGTTTTTCTTGTTCATCCTCTATTCCTTAATTTTCTTTGGTTTGCATCCAGTGACTGAATCAAAGCACTCTTGCACTTTATATTGTTTTACGGAATCAATTCCAGAATCACATGCACAAGATAACTGGACGAGACTGTCCTTCATTTTTTTAAGGGCGCTGATTTTATTTTCAATTTCGATGATTTTTAATTCAGTTTTGCTTTTAACAACAGAGCAGGTGTTGCGAGGTTTTACATTGAGCTCTAAAAGCTCTTTGACTTCACTTAGCGTGAAACCTAAATCCTGGGCCTTTTTAATAAAGATGATTCTTTGAGCATCTTCTTCATTATAGGTTCTGAATGTATCGGTTTTTTTAGGTTCACGAAGAAGTTCCTTCCTCTGATAGAAACGAACTGTCTCCACGCCTACTGATGCCATTTGTGCTAATTTACTGATTGTTATTTTTTCCATACTTAATCTTATCCTCCGTACCATGGTACGGAGTCAATGTTTTAGTAAGTATTTCAAAAAAAAGACGATTTTACCCGACCAAGATTGAATCCTAATCGCGGATGAATCCAACAAAAGAAGCGACAAATCCAGACTCTCCTTTAATTGAGACAAAACCAATCATCTGATTAAGAGATTTATCGAAGAACTTTCCTTCATAATGAAACATTAGATCAGTTGGACGTGAAGAATTTTTGGGTACCAGTAAATCAAAAACGATTTTTTCATCGTTCACGACTAAGTTTGAAACTTTACCATCAAAGTCATTTGGAACATGCATGTCACCAGTCAGTACTCCATCGGCATCTTTATTGATCACCAGGATATCAACAAACTCTTGTTCATCAAAGTACAGGTGGATTCCATAAGTTGTAACAGGGGCCGTTATTTCAGCGAAGGCCACGTTGACAGTTAATAAAAGAAACAAAATACTGATACTTAACCTTTTCATTGCATTCTCCAGATCCAAAGATTTTCAACTTTATATCTATTTTCTTTATTGAATAAAAGTGAATTAATGTTATAAATATATAACCTATGGATATAGATCGAGTTCGATACTTTCATGTTTTTGCAGACACAGGCTCTCTTGTCAGAGCTTCAGAAGTTCTGCATATCTCACAACCTGCCCTCTCAAAGGCCTTAAGACTTCTTGAATCTGAAATAGGAATCAAGCTGGTTGAGACAGACGGGAGAGGACTAAAACTAAGCGAAGCTGGAAGAACTTTTAGATCTGAGACATCTGCTCTTTTAGATAGCTGGTTAAAAATTCCTGAAAAAATTAAATCTTCTGAAAAATGGACTCCTACAAAAATTGGATCATTTGAAGTCTTCACCACTTATTTTTTAGGCCATCTTTCGGATTCACTAAATCTTGAAGGCCTTGAAGTGCATGAACTTGGTCCTGGTAAACTTGAAGAGGCCATTGCTCATGGACAAGTTGATCTTGGAATTACCTATGTCCCGGTTCCAAAAGTCGGAGTTGAATTTTTAGAAGTCTCTAAGATCAGCATGGGTGTATTTGGTATTTCTAAAAAGTTTAGCAGCATTGATTTTTCAGATCTTCCCTTTGTCATTCCACTGCTTCCGAGTGAAGGAACTCCTTCAAAAGTTATCGGACTTGATGGATGGCCCGATCACCGCTTTGAACGCAAAGTTAAGTTTCGAGTGACAGTGATGGGCTCTGCTTTAGAATTGTGTCGTAAAGGAATAAGTGTGGCCTACCTTCCGCGCTTTATTGTTGAGCTCTATAATAAAAGTGTTCAGGCAGAATTTAGACTGTCTGAATTAAAATCTCCTATACCAATGAAAGAGCGCTCCCAAAGTGTTTTTATTATTTATAAAAAAGGCAGTACTGAGACGACTCTTCACCGCCAAGTGGCCAAATGCCTACGTTCATTAAGCTAGTATCCTGATATAAATCCAATCCAAACTTGTCCGATAAAAATAATTCGCCATTGTTTTTTTGTAATCAGCATTAAGGAAAGCTTATGATTCCTAAATATGAAAAAACAAGCTAACATCTTGGGATGAAATATAGATTTCACATTAATGCTCTATCAAAGCTTATCGCTATTTTAGTTTGTTTTTCGCTTATCCAAATGGCACAGGCAAAAGATCTTGTACGCCTGACTGCTGGAGAATGGGTTCCCTATATCTCGGAAACCCTCGACCACAAAGGTCTCATCTCTCAAATTACCGAAGAGGCCTTTGCTCTTCAAAATATAGAAATGAAATTGGGAATTTTTCCGTGGGAACGTGCTTATCAGCTTTCGAAGTCAGGTCTATGGGATGGCACAATTGCTCTTTCTAAAACAACTGAAAGAGAAAAAAATTATCTTTTTAGTGACCCGATCTACACCGGGAAATATGTTTTTTTCCATTTGAAATCAACATCCGTCAAATGGCAGAACTATAATGATTTAAGTAAACTAAGAATTGGTGCTGCCCGTGGCTTTGGTGGAATGGGACAAGAGTTTTTGTCTGCTGAAGAAAATAAAATTATCAAAGTTGATCGTGTGACGACAATGCTTCAGGCCTTTAATATGCTACTTTTAGGCCGCGTACAACTTGTCCCAAGTGACCTGGAAGTTGGGTATGTGCTTCTTAATCAAAACTTTGATAAAAAGAAAATTGAACAAATCACTCATAATAATCATGTCATCCAATTGACCAAGTATCACTTAGTCATGACCAAAGCATCTCCTAAAAGCGCCGATCTGATTAACAAATTTAATTTGGGATTGAAGACGCTTAAAAAATCTGGAAGATATAATCAGATCATTAAAGAATTCTACCAGAAGAAAATTTATCAGGATTTTCTTCCGGCCGACTACTTAACGTCTGAGATGAATGGACTGAGAAAAAATTATCCTTAAAGAGTTCCTCTCATAAAATCCTGATAGAACATCAAGTACTGAGCTTTAACATTTGGTATCTCACGTGTTCCAATCCAATTAGCACTGCCATCATTAAAGGTCTGCCAAAGAAATGGCATGACAACTTTGATATTTGAATTGCTTCTCACGATCTGACGGTAACCTGGAATTTGAGCAAGAATATTCTTCTCCCCTGTTTTACTCCCATCTGAAACAGGATGTCCTGATTGAGGAATGGCCATCAGGTAGCGCTTTTTTCCATCTTTAACAGTAGCTTCATTCATCATTGTTGAAAGTTTATTAAAGTACCAGCTTACCGACTGCCCACCACATTCCATTTCAGCATTGTAACAATCAAACCCAAACCAATCAAAACTTGGAAAAAGACGGTTACCGGTTTTAACTTCATTTGTTGTGAAAATAACTCCGATAGGGATAGTTGGAAATTTAGACTTTAGAAATCGTCCCATCGTCTCTTGAGCATGATATGTTTCAGCGGCACTTACACCGTGAGCAGCACTGTTAGCATAGGGCTCATCTAATCCATAGAAAGCTGCAATGGTTGCGCTATATTTTTGAATAATAGGTTCAACCGTTTTAAATTTTTCTTTGTAGTCGGATTTCAAACGAAAATCATTATCTAAAAAAAGATAGTCGAAAGTAATGACGGCCTTCACTCCTCTTCTTTCACAATCAGCAAGCTTAGCTTCAAAGTTACCTGCAGATTTAATAAAGATTAAGTTACTGCTTGTCCAAAGTTCTGAAATGTAATCTCCTGAACCGACACCATCCATAGCTCCAGCATAATATCCAAAATACTTTTTCCCATCGTCTGGTGTTTTAACCACTGAGGGAATTCTAATTTCTGTAACGTATCCTAGAGTTCCCTCTTGCTTCCATCCTGTGAAATCAATTTTTTCACTTGGAACAACTGCGATATGAAGACTTGATTTTAAATGAACCCAACGAACAAGTGGAACCAGGCCAGATTTTGCAGTAGTTGAAACATTTCCTAAAGAGCCTTCGTTAGTATGCCCTTCACAATTAGTGGCCGTACTTAAAAAGTGAGTGCGATTAGTTCCATTTGAAAGACAACGAAATAAGGGAGTCGTTCCACCTGCACCTACCGCGAGTGTTCCGAAACGTGCTTCATCCGGATAGTATCCAGCTTTAGGGCCTTCTACATCACTGACTGAAAATAAAAAATCATTTCCATTATTGCTACGATAGATAATCGGACCTGCAGTATATTCTTCGGCCGGCGATCCAGTTATTGGTTGTGTGGTTCCGGTATCAGGTGAATTGGTATTTGGATTTGAGACAACGGGATTAGAAGTTTGATTAATCTTGATTTTTCCTATGTCATTACCGCAACCAAAGCTTGCCGCGAGTACGAAGACCAACATCGAAATTTTTGCATTGAATTTCATCATTTCACCCCTAATAGTAGCTATTATAATGCATTAATTAAGTCGGTAAAAGGGCCCTAAAACTGCCATTCCCCTATGAGGAGGCAGGATGATGGCCAAGGAAGTGTCTTAAATTAGGCAGAAGACCAATTTGACGACAACCAAGGAAAGTTCTTAGAATAAGTGAAATGAAAAAATTGATTTGAAGAAATATCTTTGGGATAAAAAGCTCCCATCCAAAGATGGGAGCAAGAAATTAAAATAGAATTACATCGTTCCTAATTTTTCACCATGAATGTCTTTACCGTATGAACAGTTTTCATCATGCAGGTCTTTGCGTGCTTCTTCCAAAGTACCTTTTTGTCTAGGATCAGAAGGTCTGTTATGAGAGTTCACATAAAATGCTACATCCCACGCTTCTTGATCAGATAATTTATTTCCCTGACCTAAAGGCATGTTGGCCTTAATAAAACCAGCAGCTGTATTTATCCTGTGCATTCCAGCTCCCCAGTTGAAGGAGTTTTTACCCCATAGTGGTGGAAACACTGTTTTGCCATTTACGTATTGGCCATCGCCATCTTTTCCGTGACAGATCATGCAGTTTTTTTGATAAACAGTTTCACCTGCTTCCCATGTCGGCTCACGTTTTGGTTTTTTTAAATCCAGATAGACTCTTCCTGGAAGTGATTTACCAACAGGTGTTCCAGTAGACATCCAATACATGTAAACCACTAATGCTTTCATTTCTGGAGCATCTACGGCCGGTGCTTTTCCATTCATGCTGTACATGAAGCAGCCTTGCATTCTGTTTTCAATCGTATCAACTTTTTTCGTCTTAGATCTATAAGCTGGATACATTCCGTAAGCTCCCCACAGTGGTGCAGAGTTCGCAAGTCGTCCGGCATCTAAGTGGCAATTCACACAATTAAGTGAATTTCCAACATAAGGTTTTGCATGAGTCTGAGTGTCCATGAAAACATCTCGACCTAACTTCACAAGCTTTCCAAAATCATTATCTGGAATATCTTTTTCTAGCGGTGGTTCAAAGTACGTAACTTTTTTTGCAGCATGTGCTTCTAATGAAATAAATGAACAGACTAAAATCAATAATAGTGTATTTGCTTTCATTATTTAACCTCTGCTGTTTTTACGTCAGACAGTGAACTTAAGTACTCGCTGACAGCTTCAATTTCTTTTTTGCTCAGTTTTTTAGCAATCGTTTTCATGAGCATTTCAGGATCATTATTTCTTGCCCCTTTCTGCCAATTAGTAAGCTCAGTTGTCAGGTAAAGTTTTCCTTGATTCACAAGTGGAGGAAAAGTTTCACCTACTCCAACAGCTCCCGGTCCATGGCAAGCAAAACATGCTGGCACTCCCTTACTCCAGATTCCTCTTTCAGCAATTATTTTTCCTTCAGCTAATTTTGTAGCTGATGTACTTTTTTCTACTTTAGAGACAACCGGCAGTTGAGAAAAATAGGCCGCAACACTGGCGATGTCTTCTTCCGTTAACTCTTTTGCTATGGGGTTCATAACATCACTGATTCTTTTTTTACCTTGTAAATCTCTTAGTTGTTTTGTGATGTAAGCAGAATTCATTCCTGCAAGACTTGGGAATCCTTCTTCTTGCATCCCTTCGCCATTCTGCAAATGACAAGTCATACATGGTAGAACACCTTTTTCATTTCCTTCTGCAACTAACTTGCGACCTACTTCAACGCGAGAATCGGCCATCGCAGTTGAGCATAGTAGCGAGATAAGTATTAATTTTTTAATCACAGACTCTCCTAATTTTATGAGTAAATTAAATATAATTATAAAGGGATTTCAGGAGAGGTCAAAGCTATTGTGGGATATAGGCGCTGCGCTTGATCATCTTAAGTATTTTTCAGCTTTCCAAATTCCGAGCAGACTCATTCCTGAACTGCGAGATATAATCTTTTCTCCTTCTAAAAACAATGTAGTTGGTGTTGAGGAAATACTTAAATCAAAACCTATATCTGCAGCATCAAGAAAGGTGAATGGATAATTGTTTGTCGACACAAACTTTTTTATATCAACTAATGTCTCAAAAGGATTAATAGCAAAAATTTGAATTGGTTTAATTTTACCTGACTCAACTGATGAGCGAAGTCTGGCCATTTCTATTTTACATGGGCCACACCATGATGCCCAAAAGAGAACTATAGATCTACTTTGCGGAGGAAATTTTACCAATGATTGTTTTTCGCTATTGATGATGGAGTAATCTTTAGATGGGATATTTATTAAATCACTGCCTAACAAAGAAGTTTGATAGAACAATGCGACTCCAAGAAATACTAAAAACCACTGCCTCATTTTTTACTCGCAATTATTTTAAGCAGTTTCTCTTTCGCTAATTCTTTTGCATGTTTTGAAGCGACATAACCAAAACTATTTTCTTTCGTTTTAATATTCTTCTCTTCAACATACTGAGCGAAAATCACTCTATTATTCCCTTTTTCAATCCATCCGATAAACCAACCACGCTCATGAGTTTTATCTTGAGATCCATCTTTATAAGTCAAATCCCCTGTTCCTGTTTTCCCATAGAGTTTCCAGTTATCGGGCAGTTCTTCAAGATAAAAAATATTGCGTGTAGAACGAACAGATTTTTCATCTATCGGAAGTTTTGAATTAAGAAATTTTTCTAAAAATTGTATTTGTTCTTCAGGAGAGATTTTCAAAGAACTCGTGATCCATGAAGATGTCAATCCATCTGGTTTGCGTTTAACACCAGAAACATCCTGATTCCCATAATTAAATTTTTTCACATAGCTTTGGAATTTTTTCATTCCTAATTTTTTAGTTATATATTGGCTATACCAGACGCAGCTATTTTTTATCCAGCTCGTAGGATCCTGTGGTTGCTTCCAGCTCTCGATATTGTCCGCGTATCCTTTAACAAAGGGAATCACTGGATGAGTTTCATCAATCAAAATCCCTTCATTAAATCCCATTAAACTAATTGCTAATTTAAATGTAGATTGAGGTGGATGCCTCTTCGTGCATTCACCAGTACTCGTGATTTTGTCGTTTTCTTTTGTAATAAAACAACGATCATCTGCTTGAGCAGAATGAAAAAGAACTTGTAAGCTAATGATAATGAACAAAGAGAATTTCATAATTGCTCCAGGATGGTCAGCAACTATTATCACCATAAGAAAATGATGATTCAACTTTAAAGAGCACAAAAAAATCGTTGGAGCATTGAGTTGCCCCAACGAAAATATATATCATGCCCCGCGAATAACGCTATTTAATTTCTCAGAAACCACTTTAAGCTCATCTGACTTATCAAGAATCACCTGCGACGATTGCGCCGCCTCTGATGCCATATTCGAATTTTCTTGTGCCGCTAACTCCAGCTCGGCAATGGCCTTACTGACTTCAGAAACACCTGCTGCCTGCTGCTGAGAAGCTGAATAGATCTCATCTACCAGACTTGCCACTTCAGACGAGTTCACAAGAATTTTATCTAAAACGTCTGCACATTTTTCCGCTGTTTTTACTCCAGTACTTACTCTGTCTTCAGCTTCCGCAATAAGAACTGTTGTGGCCTGCTTATTTTTATTAATAATATCTTCAATCTTGTGTGAACTACTTGCCAGAAGCTCAGAGATCTCCTGTGATGAAGTCCCACTCATCTCTGCAAGCTTTCCTACTTCTTCAGCAACAACCGCGAATCCTTTTCCTTGTTCTCCAGCTCTCGCAGCTTCAACTGAAGCATTGAAAGATAAGAGTTTCGTTTGAAAAACGATGTCGTTAATCACCTTTGTCTTATCTGAGATCGTATTGAAGATATTAATAATTTCCTGAATCTCAGTATTCGAACGGTTTGATTGATCTGAAATCTTATTAGTCGCCTCTCTGATCATATGGATCGCTTTAATAACATCTTCAGTGGCCCCTTTACCATCGTGAGCAGACTGGCTTGAATGCTCAGACGCTTCCTTCCCTCGCTTGGCAGAAGTTGTGTTACTTTGAACCATGGCATTGATCTCATCCATGGCCGTTGCTGTTTCAACCAATGCGGCCGACTGCTCTGTTGATGAGCTTGAGAGTTTTTCTGAAACCATTTTTAATTTATTAGAATTTTCAAGAAGGATATTCCCCGTCACTCCAATGTCATCAGCAGCAAGTGTAAGCGGCTTCGAAATTGACTGGGCCATGATAAAAATAATAATAGAAATAATAAGAATAGATAAAACTGAAAGAGTTATCTGAATTTTTGCCAGAGAACGCGAACCTTCCAATACTTTTGCTAATGGGATCGCGACAACCAGAGACCATGACTTATTCGAATCTCCAAGAGAAATCGGTGTCGTTATATAATGATACTCTTCTCCCTTTTCATTAACTTGAAATTCTATAGCTTTCTTTTCTGCCACACCTTTTTTAATCTGATCCATGATGAATTGATCCTGTAATGGCTTCATCACCACACTTTTATCAGGATGAGAAATAACATTCCCTGTACTATCAATCAGAAATGCATATCCTACATCATAAGGCTTAATACTATTTACTAAATCGATAACTGTATTTAGTGTAATATCCACAGAGACGATACCAACAAATTTATTATCTAAAATCATTGGGACAGTCGGAGAAGTTAAAACTAATTTTAATCCATCGGCCGTTGTGTATTCATACGGCTCAATCATTAATTCCTGTTTTGTTTTCTTAGGAATAAGGTACCAATCCCCAATTCCATCCTTTTCCATATCCGCTTCCTGAGAAGCTGTTGTGGGGTCCATGATATAGCTGTCCCCATTCTTGCGATACCAGTATCCAAGTCGCCCACTGTCGTTTTCGCCATAACGTTTTTTTGCCGCCAGGTCATTTCCATCGAATGCATTGGGCTCCCAGAATGTCCCTGAACCATAATAAAAATTCTTATCAGATAAAGCATTATCTCTGATCATGTCGACCACGATCTCTCTATTTTGAGTCAGTCCTCTTTTTTTCATATTAAGAAATGTATCTCTCAGAGTGCGAGCACGAACGAATGCTTTTTCTACATCGCTATGAATAGAGTTAGCATAATCTCTGGAAATATAATTGGCCTTTCCAAGAGCTTCCTCTTTAATCAATTGAGACGATTTAATGTAGCTGTAAACCGTCATGAAAATTAAACTCACCACAACGACAGAAATAATTGCAATGGCCATTCGAGTACGTAAATGAAATTTATCCAACATATAATTAACCTTAAAATAAGAGTTATGCCTATATCGGTTACTTCCAAAAACATGTAACTCAAGAAATAATTAAGCTATGAAAAATGATTTGGTTGGGTAAGTTTACTGAATGACCAATTTATTATTGCAAATAGATGGATGAGAATTGAGTTCATATTTATTAAACATCTTTTGTATTTTTCCATTCTTAATCATCAATGATAATTGATCTCTAAGCACGGCACCAAGTCTTGCATCTTTCTTTGAAAAAACGAGTATCTTCCTATTAAAAACATCTACAGGTGTTTCTACTATTTCCAGATTAAATAATTTGTTATTCCGAATGATATAATCTGCAAGAGTGTATCCTATGACTAAAAAATCAACTCTCCTCTTTGAAAGCTTCAAAAAATTGAGGACAACATTATTTGCATTCTCGACACGTATCTTTTTTTGATCATACAATTTTTGAATATTGATATTTAATTGCCCATTAACGACTGATGTGGACAGACCTGTAAGATCGTCTAATTTTTTGATGTGTAACGGTTTATCATGCCGATAGATAATGACATTGCAATCTTTTGAAATTTCTTGAGTCCATAAGAATTTCTTTTCGGCCATATCATCAAACCATACAGGATTAACAAAAGGGACAATCATCGCAAAATCCTTTCGATCAAAAATAATTTTTAATCTTCCGCGAGTAACAAAATTTGCAACGAAATGATATTTTCCTTTAAAGGTTTCATTGAGCTCCTTAACAAAGTCAAACACCAATCCCTCGCCCTTTTCTAAATTAAGTACATAGGGTGGCGAATCATAAGGCGAATAAACTTGAATACTCTCTTGGGCCACCAAATCCAATGAATAAAAAAGTAAGAATAGTATTAAATAGAGTTTCATATATAAGTTTGCATACGCTAAATTTTACGATCATGGGAAAAATTAAGAACATTCTAACTCCATTATGAAGCTTTTATTAAATAAAAAATGTCTTTTATAGTTTAATTGGATATACTTCTTAAAATATTCTTATAGTGGAAAAGTGGCTTGATCAAAAAAATACTACTCATCATTTTTTATATTTTTGGAAGTCCTGTCATTGCAGCAGACACGAATAATTTTATATTCCCTAAGGGCAACCTTCTCATGCTGGCCCCACCTGTTATTAATAAAGACTATTTCTTACTGGAATTTGGATTTATAACTGAAAAAAAAGTTAAAGATTCTACCTACAATGCTTATGTGACGGGCTCTCTTTTTCAGGATTCTTTGAATCAAAAAGATAAATTAAAGGCCGGTGGACTGGGTTTTAAAGGAGGGGTCATGATACCTACTCAACCTTGGATTCCACTCCTTTTCACGATGTCCTTTGGTTTTGCCAAAACTGTTTTACATAAAAATCCATTTCTAGGCCGTGATGATACAAATGCCGGCAAAAAGGATATGGTTCTTCTGGAGGCAGGGGCCCTTTATCGTTACAATAAATACTTCCTTCGACTTGCTTATCAGGTAAGCAATGTTAGCTATTTTAAAAGGCACACCATCCTAACATTTGGGGTGAGTTATTAAAATTTCACTTTTTTTCATTTTAATTATTTTTTCATACTCAGTAATGTCTGAAGATATTTCCGTCGGGCCTCCGACGACTCCAGCGATAGAGACGACAATTGAAGAAGATATCAATGCTTCAAATGAATATATCGCAACGAAATGGGATCAACTCAATCGAAGAGTTGACACTTTTTTTACAAATCAGGGGTCTCAGTCATCTAAAACCAAAAGTAGTATTTTCTTCTATTCCAGCTTTTATAAAAAAGAAGGGCAATCACTAGATACCAATTATGATTTTCAAGTAAGGTTTGATTTACCTAATACGACTAAAAAATTGAAAATCGTTATTGAAAAGCAACAAGATGAAATTAGTAACGCGATTAGCGATACATCCGTATCAAGTAATCGAGTCATTACAAAAGATGGGAAAGTTATAAATGCGAATGAAGAATCGCATTATACGGCCGGCGCAAGTCTTCTCTTAAAACAATCAAAGTATTTTGCCAGCTTTTTTAATTTTGGAATCAGGCTTGATATGCCTCTTAATCCTTTTGCTAAAATCGAATTGCGTAAAGATATTAATGCTCATTTTTTAACAATCGGTCTGTCTCAAAAAGTCATCGTCTACCGCCAGCAAGGACTTGAGAATATCTCTCAGCTTGTTTTGACTAAGAAATTAAACAGTACCTTTCAGACTGACTTAATCAACTCTCTCGTCTGGACAGATGAGTCTGACACTCTTGTTCTTCGTAATAACTTTGTTCTTACTCAAATCATAGGCGAAGAAAAAGGCCTGGCCTACTCTCTTGGTGCCAATGCTAAATTCTCACCTACATTCTACTATGAAAGCTATGATGCCTCTGTGAGTTACAAGCAACTTCTATATATGGATTGGCTCTACGCTACATGGACACTTGGGGTAGACTTTCCTAAGTCCAGTCATTTTAATGATGAGAAATTTGTTCAGTTTAGAATCGATATCTTCTTTAGAGAGAAAGGTTAAAACAATACCAGACTATATCACTCTTGCACCTTCTATGAGAGAAACAATTTTAATTTACAGTTCCCTTTGAATGTACCGATAGACCTGTAGTTCTAAAAATTACAAAGGGGTATCACATGGGTAAAGTAGGTCTGTTACTATTAACATTGCTTCTTGGGCCGCAAGTTTTTTCAAACAATGCACTAGCTGCTTGCGTGAACAATCCAACTAATCAACCGAACTCTACTTTCCCTGCACTGACAGGAAAACTCGTCTACCACTCATACGTGACTTACGGTGATGGAACTTCTCAAATGTTTCTTTATGATTTTGCAACTCGCACTCTGACCCAATTAAGTAAATCCTCATGGGGAATTTCTGATCCGATGAATGCGCACATCTCTCCAGATGGAAGCTCTATTGTTTTCATGGGAATTCAAAATAATAGCTGGAACCTTTATCTTTGGAAGTTAGGTTCAAGTGCTCTTCCTACTAACCTGACAAACTCAAATGGTAATACGAGAAACGAAGATCCAAAATACTCTTTTGATGGCTCAAGCATTTTTTACAAACAAAATGGCGACATCATGAGAATGAATCTCACAACCCGCGCAGTAGTTAATCTTACGAAGAATGCGGCCACTATTGAGAACTCTATGCCCTATCCCTCTGTTGATGGAAACACAGTGTATTTCGCTGAAGGCGACAATGAAAACTCAGGAATTTTCCAGAAGAACTTAGTCACAGGTGTCACTTCACCATTCAATGTTGAACCTGGAATTAATAATTACTATCCAATCGTTCGCGATGCTAACACGGTCTTTTTCACAAAATGGATTAGTGCCACTGTTGAAAATGATCAACTCTATACTAAAGGGACAGCTCCCGGAGCAGTGGCCGTTCAACTTTCAATCAACGACTGTCTTTCAAATAACTCTGATGCTGCACCAGTGGGATCTGATAAGGTTATTTTTTCCAGCACGACTGAAGGTGGATATCAGCTTTACTTAGGAGATCTTGCAACAGGAAAACGTTGGAGCCTCACTCAATTTGGTATTAATGCTGGATCGACAAAAAATAAGTTAGGAGCACATTACTATTCAGGTACTGTCACTCCACCAACTCCTCCGACACCTCCGACTCCTGAAACAATTCTTCTCTCAAACAATAAACCAGCAACAGCGTCTTCAAGTTACAATTCAAGTTTTCTTCCTGCACTTGCCTTCGATGGAAACGCAGCAACTCGTTGGGATAGTATTGAAGGATCAGCAGCTGGAACTCAATGGTTAAGTGTAGACCTTGGAGTTCAACGTACAATTAATGGTGTG
The DNA here is from genome assembly GCF_035013165.1 of Bacteriovorax sp. PP10. NCBI lineage: Bacteria > Pseudomonadati > Bdellovibrionota > Bacteriovoracia > Bacteriovoracales > Bacteriovoracaceae > Bacteriovorax > Bacteriovorax antarcticus. Next base: position 1,718,092 of record NZ_JAYGJQ010000001.1, on the reverse strand, counting down.
ACATTAAACTGGGATGCGGCCGCAAAAGCTTATACAATCCAGACTTCAAATGACAACGTCAATTGGACGACGATTCATTCACAAACGAATGGTAAAGGTGGGATTATCAAAATAACAAATCTCACAGGAACAGGTCGCTATGTCAGGATGTACGGAACACAACGCCTGACTAAATGGGGTTATTCACTTAATGAATTTCAAGTTTTTGGTTACTAATATCTAAGGCCCCTTTCCAGGGGCCATTTTTTTCAATCCTCGCATCGAGCAAAGACTTTCATAACCGCCTCTTTTATCATCATCTAAAGAAATGGAGTTATGCATGTCGATTAAAATACTTCCAATGACTATTCAAGATATGGAAGATGTTTCCAAAGTACAAAAAGAAACCTTCACGCAAGATCTATGCGAAGCTCACTCTGTACTGCTCAATCGCTTTGAAATATTTGGACAATACTTTCATGTGGCAAAAAATGGCGAAGAACTTCTTGGTTACATGATCGCGTTTCCCTGGAAGTTAGGAGAAACTCCGGTCAACAATCAAAACTTCCCTAAAATGCTTCCAACTCCTGATTGTTTTTTTATTCATGACATCACTCTGCTTCCAGCAGCACGAGGAACTGGACTTGCCCGTGCCATGATCGAGAAGGCCTGCGAGACAGGAAGACTTCTAGGATTTAAAACAATCTCTTTGGTGGCCGTTGCTCAATCAGGTAACTATTGGGATAAAAATAATTTCCTGGAATACTTAGATATCACGCCAGAAAAGAAGAATGCTCTCATTGCTAATTATGGACAGGGTTCAAGATTGATGTCGAGAGTTCTTTAAATACCTTATCAAAAAGGTGGGCCTTTGAAATCGCCCTTATTTTTTTAAAGATAATTTATATAATCCATGCATAATTAATCTATGGAAAATAATTTTACAGTATTAGTAATCGACGATGAAGCACCTCTAGAGAATATCTATACAAATTTTCTTGCCAAGATTGGTGCTAAGGTAACATTCTGTGATCACCCACAAAAAGGATGGCATGCCATTGATAAAGAGAAATTTGATCTCATTATCACTGACCTGAGAATGCCTGCGATAACCGGTGATGAGTTCATTACTATTGTCAGAGACTCAAAATTAAACGCCCACACTCCTATCATTCTATGTTCTGCTTTTATCAATAAGCTGGTTCTCACTGAAATGAGCAGAGAGAGTAAAGTTTATTTCCTCAATAAACCTTTTGATAGCAAGACACTTTTTGAATTAGTCACTAAGGCCACGGGTTTAAAAGAAACGACTTCAGTAGAAAACACGGCCCTTAATGAAAGTTGGCTTAATTCTTTTGCCGAGAAATTATCGACCGTCACTGGTCAGCCCGCAAAAATTGAAAAGATTAATTCTTTCGATTTATGGAATTTCGAATCAATAAGCATCACCATTTTTAGTCAGGAAGCGGCCGGCCCACTTTCGGTTAACCTTCTGATGAAAACTAAAACTTTTTTAAAGATCGCTGGAAACATTCAAGGAACTCAGTATAAAGAAATTGAGTCCGAGAACCTTTCTGTATGGCAGCAGTTTTTCAAAGGCATTAATCAAGGTGTCGTGAAGATGACTTGCTCAAACGTCTTGAGTCAAAAGATTCTTCTCTTCCCTGGCCAGGTTCCTGCATTCTATAAAGTCACATCGGCCCATGAAGAAATTTTAATTTATTTGAATTAGACTTCCCTTGCCTTCTTAATCTTTAGGAATATGATTTTCATATGAAAATATTAAAACTCATTCCTCTCTTTCTTCTTATTTCTCTTTCAGCTTTTGGTTCAGAACTAAGAGTCGGCGATCCGGCAAAACCATTTAAGCTTCAGACTCAAGAAGGAAAACCATTCGATTTAATGTCAAGAAAAGGAATGTGGACTGTTCTCTACTTTTTCCCAAAAGCAGAAACACCAGGATGTACAAAACAAGCTTGTAGCTTCCGCGACAACATTAAAAAAATTCGTGTACTAAAAGCAGAAGTTTTCGGTATCAGTACGAACTCAGTAAAAGACCAGGCCGACTTTGCGAAAGCTCATGCCTTAAACTTTACATTACTTGCTGATGAAAAAGGTGAAGTGACAACTGATTACGGATCAAAGCTTCCTCTTCTGAATATGTCAAAAAGATGGACATTTATCATTGGGCCAGACTTAACGATTTTAGATATCGCTAAGGATGTTGACCCAATTACAGATGCTGAAAGAGTGGCCACTAAAATTAGTGAACTTCAGAAGAAATAAAATCAGAAATCGCTTTTATTAGTGCTTTGGGGTTCTCTCTGGCAATCGAGTGTGATGCTTTTTTAATCACACAAAATTCTGATTGCTTAATCATCTTATGATATTTCTTTACTGTAGATGGTGTCGCCTCATCGTGCTCACCACAGATAAGTAGCACGGGCATCTTCAATTTCTTTAACTTGGAAGCTCTCTCATAAGTTTTTAAAGTACCAGTCGCTTTAAATTCCGACGGCCCCCACATATACTCATAAACTTTTCCACCACTTATATTTGGCTTCTTACTTTTCTTACGAAGTAATTTTCCGTCACGTAAAACATGTCTCAAGTAATAGTCAAACACGGCCTGCTTATAAACCTTAGAGTCGGTAGCTTCGATCTCATGACAGTAGTTAATAACCTTCTGGGTATTCTTAGGTAATTTTTTAATTAAACCAACAGCATCCTTTTCCCAGTCTTTTGTTGAAAATAAGGGTGACTGAAAAATAATTCTTTCAATCCTCGGATCTTCTTTTTCTAAAAAATATTCAAGTGCAAGAGTTGTCCCCCATGAAGCTCCCATTAAAATAAAACTATCGAGCTTCCATGCTTTAATTAAAAGTGAAAGCTCTTCTACGAATGTATCAATCGTCCACAACTTCTCGTTGATAGCAGAACTTTCCCCGCCACCGATTTGATCATACATATAAACATCACGATCTTTTGCCAGGCCCTTCAAAGGTAAAAAGTAGTTATGAGTTCCGCCTGGACCACCATGAAGAAAAATGATGGGAGTTTTTTTGTTTTTAATTTTTGATTTATGTAAAACGTAAAAAGTTTTTCCGAATTTATGCTTAATGTAAGACATACGATCTCCATGAAATTGATAAGATCTATTATCCATAAATATCTTCTTTTATCAAAAAAATGATTTACAAAAAATTATAGGCCATGGAATTGGGAATAATAAGTCTGAAGGGAGGGAAATCGGTGGGAATAATTCTTCTAAAGACCTATCTTATTTGGATTTAGATTTTCCCAACAATAGTCGAACTGAATCCAAAATTGTATCAATGTCTGATGGCTTCTTAATAAAGATGTCCCATCCTTTTTTCTCATAATGTAAAATAGAGGCCATGGCACTCATTAAAATAATGGGAATATGTGGATGATCATCTCCCTTTCTTATGACCTGAATCAAATCCATTCCATTCATTCCTGGCATCATCATGTCTGTGATGATGATATCTGGTTTTAATTCATGAAATAACGCCAATGCTGTACGAGCATTGTGGGCACATATAACTTTGTATCCTTCCATTTCCAATAAATCCTGGAATGTTACAAGAATATCTTTCTCATCATCTACGACAAGTATTTTATGGCTCATTCATCACCATCCACTGATTCAACTTCATTTTTAACTGGTTTAAAAGATTTTTTCTCTACAACAATACCTTTGTCACAAATACTGAATTCATGAATAGCAATATCATAGTCACTAGAGCGGACTTTATAAATATTAATAAGTCGTCTAACCTGAAAATCTGTTTCCATATATCTAAGATAAATAATGTTTTCAAATGCAGCAGAGTACTCACCTGAGTGATAATCTTTAATAACGATTGGCAGCCTTGCTTCTTCACTAAAAATAGCTGTCACCCCAAGGGCACGTAGCTTAATAGTCAACGAGGCCACAAATCTGGGAAGACGATCAGAGAAAACTGCTGACAATTTAAAGCCTTCAATTCCATCGACAAAAACGCGCGCAGTTTTATGCTCTTCAATAATATTGACTAATTTTTCAAACAACTCATCAATTAATTGCTCTGTTGGTGGAAACCATTCAAATCGAAATTTTCCAGATTCAAGATAGGGATCAAAATCGAGACCAATACCACGGGCCTTAGAAAGCATCTGATCTCTGGTTTCATAAAAACCAAAATACAGACAATTTTCTCCATTCGTCAGTCCTTCATGTAAGAACTGCATTCCGATAAGAGTTTTTCCTGACCCAGGGGGGCCGAATAAAGAAGTCATAGAGCCGACAAAGACTCCACTTTTTAGCATTTCATCTAAATATGTTATTCCAAAAGATAATTTTTTATTTGAGAGCTGAGGGTGAAAAGGTTTTAACAGGGCCACTAAAAGTTCTATTCGAGGAAAAACTAAAAGTCCTTCATCCGAGATACGTAGTTCATGACGACCTTCATAATGAGTCATCCCTCTCATTTTACGAACGTGAATCTCTCTGACATTTCTCATTCCAACATCAGTCTTCTTTAACTCGATAACTCCATCAACAAGAGCGTGCTCTGAAGGTGTAGGATTATTAGTTGAAGGATTCATAATGACAATAGTGCAATTAGTTGCGCCAGCAAGTGTGTTTAGATCATGAAGGAAGTTTGAAAATTCAATTTCATCTTTTGAAAAAAATCGAACGGAGTTAAATCCATCTATAACCAGAAGTTTAACTTTACTAGCGCGGATCGCCTTCATAAGAAATTTTTTAAATGCGTTCAGACCATTTTCTGAGAGTTCAGTGTAACCACTTAAATAAGAGACATACTCTCCTACTAAATCTTCTTTATAAAAATTTAGCGATTTAATATGGTCTAACATTTTGCCATGAGACTCAGATAATAAGGTAACAAACAGAGAATGATTCCCCATTTTGGCATTATTAAAAACTAATTGATTACCAAGAATAGTTTTTCCAGTTCCTGGAACACCTTCGATAAGATAAAGTCTTCCTTTTAGAAAACCACCACCTAAAATTTGATCAAGTCCATGGACACCGCTTATAAACAAATCTCTATCCATTTTTTTCATCATATCTTAGTCCATATTTTTGTGAGTCAAGCGGCAAGGAAACGGTAAACGTTGTCCCTCCATCTTTCAAGCTTATCGCATGTATAGATCCACCATGCGCTTCAGTTAGACCTTTGACCAGCGTTAATCCAAGTCCCCAACCTTTTTGGTGCCCAGAATGTGAGTCCTCGGTCCTTTTAAAACGAGTGAATAGTAAACTCAGCTCATTAGGGTTGATTTGATCGCCCTCATTATGAATTTTAATCTCTACATTTTGATTTAAGCAATTAGCTGTAACCTTAATAGGCCCCTCATCTCTTCCATATTTGACCGCATTCATAAGAATATTTTCGAAAACTCTTCGTAATCCAACCGGATCCCAAAAACCATTAATTTGTTCAGTGGAATTAATCTTAAAACGATCTCCATAAACGCTACTAAGATCTTCAATAATAGCTTTTAGCAAAGCATTTAAAGAGCATTCTTTAATTTTAAGAGGAAGTTTTCCGCCTGCTTTTATTAAACTTGTATCGAGCAAGTCCTGAATCATTTTATCTGCTCTATCCATATTGCTGGATATACGCTTGGCAGATTTAAGTAATGCGGGTTCATCTAAAAGAACCTTGGCAATCATCTGAGCGCTCAACTTAGCAACAGTTAAAGGTGTTCTTAAATCATGTGAAAGTGTAGAAACAAAAACCTCTTTCAAGTCTCGTTCCTGTTCTAAATTTTGAACATTGATTTTCTGATCATGAATATCAGTATAAGATCCAATCCATCTTAAAATAATTCCATTTTCATCTTTGACAGGGATCCCCAGACATAAATGCCAACGGTATTCACCGGTCGAAAACTTCTTTAGCCTAATTTCTTTTTTAAAGCTCACTTGTTTTTTTATCGCTTTATTCCATTTTTCAGTGGAAAGCAGAATATCATCAGGATGAATAACAAGTGAGATCTCATTACTTATTGAATTTTTTTTATGTCCTGTATATTTATACCAAACGTCACTATACCAATCTATTTTTCCATCGGGATTTGCCATCCAAACCATATTGGGGAGAGCATTCGATAATAATCTAAATTGATTCTCGCTTTTTTGAATAGTGTGTTTAGCGTTCACGATATCTGTCACGTCAGTAATAAAAACGATAATACCTTTTATCTTTCCACAAGCTTCACGAAAAGCGTGGTAGGCCACATTGATCCAGAGTCTTTTATTTGCATCAAGGCCATCTTTAATAAAAAATGGCATCTCGTTACCAATGAAAGAGATACCTGTTGCATAGACTTTATCCAGGAGAGGTAAATAATCCTTAACTTCATCATAAGCGAAAAGATCTTTAATTGTTTTCCCTACGACAGCTCTTTCAACAAATTTTTCATAAGCACTATTCGCGAAAGTGAATTGATGATCAGGCCCATTCAAGACAGCAAAAGGCATGGGGGCCTGGAGAAAAAAATCTCTCAACTCTAAAGCATTTGCTTCACTGTCCATTAATATTGCCTTATCACTTTTTAATATTGAAATAGCGCTAGATAAACTATTTGAAAAAGTGATTGTTCACTTTTTTATACTCTTTGGAATTAGATAAATCTTAAAAAAGACCTTTTGGAAAAAGATTGATATTACCTAAAGTTTGAATACCTAAGATTATAGGCCGTTATAAAATTCGGTTTTATTGTCACTTCTTAATAAAGTGATTTGTCGTACTGCTGAAACCGTATTAAATCAATCCCGGAGCAACTTTAACATAAAAATCCCCCATCTCTGTAGCAAACTTCACAACGAGTACACTTGAATTAGATTTAATTTTTGCATCACGATTATAAGTAGGAATGACCATCCCCATCTTCATATCAAGCTTAGCAATCAAAACTTTGCTCTTCCCGTAAACGATATTACATAACTCCGAAACTAAATCTTCGTTATCTTTATCAATCTTCGTCACTTCTTCATAAAGAACTTTCGTACACAACTTTAAATAAGTCTGCTCTGGAAACGAAATAAAAAAGCTTCCCGTAAAATAAGGAGATGTAATCGCAAGCTTCCCTCTAATCGCAATGCCACTCTCCATTTTCTCATAATCAAGTAAACTCGGAGTTGAATGAGTGATCTCTTCACATGTGGCCATCTCTTTCACTGTACTCATAGTCGCTTCAATAAAAATATTTAAGAAGCTAGCGCTACTAATCGCCCCTTCAGTCTTACTTTTTTGATTGGCCTTATTGTCCAGCTGAGCTGTATCGGTAATAAGCTTTAAATAGATATCAGAAGCAGTTGCTGGCATGTTGATAATTTTAGCATTAGAAAAAGCATCATCTACTGTGATGGCCTGAAACATTTCAAAATTATCAAAAGCTAAAAAGATCAAGGCCCCATGATGGCGTTTAGAGTTCTGAATATATTTTCCGAACTTTATAATATCTTCTGTGGTGTGAGAACTATCGAAAATAAAACTAGAGATAACCTTCCCCATATTCTGGATTTGAGTAAACGAATCCATCGACTTCACTAATTCCATTTCATAATTTTGATCTGATCTTCGTTGTTTATTAAGCAGGTTAAAGAAGTTCAAATTTTTTGTAACAATACCTATTTTGTGAGTCATAGTTTTTATCATGTGGGTTAATAATTTGTTTAATCATTATCGGAATATCGTGAAATCTCAGGAATCAAATTATCTTGAGATTGAAAATATTATTTAGACACCCTAACCAGTATAAAACATTGCAATACCTGACTAACAAGGTCTCCTGTGAAAATAAATTAAGCAGAGACACCCGAGGGGATCCCTGCTCAATTTAAATAAAATTATTTTTTCACAACAAACTCAATTCGACGATTCTCTGCTCTTCCCTGTGCTGTATCGTTACTCGCGATAGGATTACGTTGTCCCATCCCCACTGCAAGGATACGATCAGCTCTTACCCCACGGGACACAAGTTCATTTTTAACGGCCTGTGCTCTCTTTGTAGAAATGGTCTGGTTTACAGCTTCATTTCCTGTGTTATCAGTAAAGCCTTCAATTCTCGCGGTTGCGTTCGGAAAAGTTTTCATCGTAAAAGCAATTTGATTCAACTCATTTTCCGCTCCATTCATTAAGGTCGTCGTTCCTGTTTGAAAATTTAAATGCTCAAAACGAAAACGTTTCAATGTTCCCGCAGCAGCAGTTGAATTCATAAAGGCCTGAAGTGACCCAATACTCTGAATTGAATTTGGACTTACTGCGGCCGGTAGAGACGTCGTTGGACTCTTCATAACCAATGGAGCAGGTCTCTTAAATGCAAAAGTATTAAGCAACCAAATAACTGCTGCAACGACCAGCCCAAGCAATACAACCTTAGGCCATACACTTGTCTCTGACGTTCTATTTTGCATTCCAGTCAATCCACCAAGTCCACTTGGTATTAGCGCCATTAAAGAAGATTTTTGTTGCCCTAAAAAATTCATCAAACCAGAGGCACTCATCTTTTCATTTTTTATTTTTGAGCCAATCGCGCCCATCACCAACGGAGCTGCCATTCCCAGCATTTTAGAAATGCTCCCAGTATTCATTCCTGTCGTCACCCCCAGACTTGAAACCGTATTAGATAAATTGTTTCCAAAAATTCCTGTCAAGAATTCATTTCCTTCTTTCAAAGTGTCAGAGTCTGCTGAAACATTCATCGGTGTTGTATGCCTGCTTGCCATATTTACTAAAGTCTCTGCTCCTTCAGGAGTCGACCCTTTATTAACAATCCCCATCAATAATGTAGGAATAACTGACTTAAGCCCTGCTTTAGTTTTTTCAATTGGCTGATTAATTTCTGTGCTGATTTTTTGTAAGATGTCTGGTGAAAAAAAACTTTGCGAAACGCTAAAGAGACTATCACTTACTACTGCGGCCATAGGTTCCTCCTTGAGTTAATATACTCTCCGCTATGATGAGAGATCTTAAATAAGAAGAAATGCAATTTTATGGCCCGTGCATTAATGAACTAGTAAAATTATTAGTTATCAATAAAAGTTAATATACTAACGATCTTTATTGGCATTATTGCACTCTACATTGAATTGAAGCGCGAATGTTACAATAAGATCGTCCTGCGGATTGTTAGCGTAAAGATAAAAGGTAAGCATACTTCCCCATGCAAATGAAGCAACTTGCCCCTAAGTTTTCAGACTATTTTACTTTAAACTATATGGACTTGAAAAAGGCCTCATCAAAAAGAAGGATGAGGCCTGAGATTTTTTATAACATGATATCAGCACAAGAGTTCAAATCATTTTCAATGAACGTCTCAACACTTTTTAACATTTGATTACAAGATGTCGTGACTTCCGCTTCTTTTCTATTGATCGGCCCGTAGTGGTTGCGGCGAACTCGAAGCATCACCATGGCGTACTCAGCAGCAAATGCCGGACACGACTTATTGAATGCCTGGTAATCAGCTCCAGCACCAGAGCCCGCGATGCTAGATGAACCACAGCTCACGCCTACTTTGAAGGTATCAAGAAAACAGTTATTAGGATTGGCCTTGTATTCATTATACAAATTAGTTAACTCAGCAGAGGCCCCGATTGAGTCATAACTTGTCTGGAACATTCCGGCCTCAGCAGTATTCGCTGACGTGTTCGATGCCGACATGTCTCTTCCTTCACAGTATTTCCCGGAACTCTCGCGCATCCCTAATCCAATCCCTAAAGTATAAAGAGATCTAAGAGGGCCTACTCCAGCATTATTCACATCCATCGAAAGACTGCTGAAAGTTGAGGCGTATAAAGCAAGTGCATCTGTCGTAGAGCTTCCAGCTCTTCCACCTAAAATATTTATTAGATTTGTTGGAGCAGCTTCAGTAGTTTTTAAGCGACAATAACTTCTCGCATAGGTAAGTGCCATTCCTTTAATGTAGGCCGCAGGTGCTTTACCTCTTCCCGACCATGAGTAACTCGCACATGTTGAGTTGCCGGCAATCGTTTTTATTTGTTCAGCATAATATCCGTCCGGAACACTCACTCCCGGAGTTATTGGTTGACCAGTAGAAGTATCTATTTCACCAGTTTGTGTTATCTCTCCTGCCGTCACTGAATCACCAGAAGGTGTGCAGGAAGAATTGAGAGTGACAACTATAAGTAACAGAATCCAAGCAAGCACAAAACGTGCAGGTCTTTTCGTTTGCTCCATCCTTGGGGCTCCTTTAAAAAAATGTAATGATCAAATTGATCGTGTACGTTTCAAGGAGCAGTTAATGTGCCAAACTTTTTTATTGATAAGAAATTGAAAAAAGGTAGAGACTAATTAAAAAAAATATAATGCTCAGTTACATTCTGAATCTGAATCTTTGACGTAAAAAAAATTTACTTAGTCGATATGGTATTTAAATGTCACCGACCTATTGAACCAGACAAGTATTAAATAGCTACGGAACAGTTAGAAAAAGTTAGATTTTAAAAAAGCTAAAAATCTTGCTTATCAGACCTCTGCCCCATATAAAAACCCTCATCACATTAAAGGGGAAAGAGATGCGTCATTTATTAGTTATTCTAACTCTAACAGCACTAGCTTCGTGCGCACCTAAATCTTCGAGCGACTCTGTTCGTGTCATTGATACATCAATTATGAACGGATCAGTTGTTAAGGAAGGCGATGTTCTTGGTTCAAGCATCGTAGGAATTTTCAATTCAAAATTTAATGCTGTTTGTACAGGTTCACTTATTGCTCCAAACGTTGTTTTAACAGCAGCACACTGTGCTCCTGATAAAGCGTCAGATATTAAAATCGTTTTCTCAAATGATCTTGATTATGTATTAAACTCTCGTGAACCAGATATTCAGGCAGAATTTGTTCTTCAAGCAACAGATTTCAAAGTAAGCAAGTCTTGGGATCCAAATAACGAAACAATTGAAATTGATACTGGTGATATCGCTCTTATTAAATTCAGAGGGACAATCCCAGCTGGATACAAACCTGCAACGATCCTAGCTGACGACAGCAAACTTAAAAGAGGCGACATGATTACTGTTGCTGGTTTTGGTGTTGATACAGTAACGACAACTCCAATTGATCCAAAGAGTGTTAAAGATATCGACGAAGCTATTGCTTACGGAGAAATTACTTGTGATGAAAATCAACAAGGTAAAAAGTTTAACTGTTTAAAGATTGAATCATCAGGTGACGGAATCCTTCGTGTAACTGAAGCTCCAATCGCTTCAATCCAGGAAACTGAATTCCGCCTTAACGAGAAAAAAGCTGGGACATGTAACGGTGACTCTGGTGGACCTGCTTACCTTAAAGTAAACGGTCAACTCTTCCTTCTTGGTGTAACAAGCAGAGGAAGTGAGCTTTGTAATGATACTGGTGTTTATACGAACGCTGTTTATTACAAAACTTGGATCAACGACACGATGAAGATTCTAAAGTAATCATCGTCTCGCCCACAGAAGCGTCCTCTTAAATGGATAGAAAAAAGGCCTTTCATCTGGCAACACTTGAAAGGGCCTTTGCTTAAACTCACTAACAAAAATCTCAAAATCTTTTTCGCTTAATCTACTTCTAAAGTGCGAGAGCATTGAACCTTTCACCCACCTTACTCTTAATATTAATCATTTCATTAGCAGAATCAATGGAATAAATAAGGGAATCAATAGGAAAGCTTGTGGAATACTTAAAGTTTGTTAACCTATAATAACAAATTTTTTCATTTCAAAATGCAGGTTTAATGAACTCTTTAGCTATCCTTTTCTCACTTATATTATCGGTTTCGGCAGAAACAAAAGCGCCGGCACTCAATTCACAGCAATTGGATCAATTTATTATTCAGACTTGTTCTTTGCAATCCAATGAAAAAAGCTGTCTCGAAAAGATGACAACGATTAAAAAAGGCCTTACCACTGAAGAACTATTAAAGCAGGCACCAGCACTTAAAATAGATTCATCAATTCAAACAACGATTATCAATGACCCTTCTCACTTCACTTCTCAATACTACTGCCTGGCCATTTATAATGGAGTTGTTTCAGAAGCTCAGGTTCCGGCCGATATTTTCCCTTATGTCGTTTATGGATTTTCATTCAACACAAAATCACTTGGCACTTATAAAAAATGGTTGAACTCAAAAGCGGCCAGACCTTGCGTAGAATCTTTAAAAATACTGGGACTCACACCAACACCTCTTACAGGCGAAAAAGAATTTAATATTATCCTCAACCCCATCACCTTTCTTGAAAATGGGACAGAAGAAGCTTTCTTAGATACTGCCATTAGAAATTATAATCATGAACGCCTGCACGCTATTTATGCATTTAAGAGTGCAAAAACGAAAGTCGCCAAACTATGGAAGAGTTTAACCAAAGGTGAACAAGAGCAATTTAAGTCTGAACACCTTCATTATAATTTTAATAACAAAGATATTTTATACAGAGAATTTTTTAGCTTCACATTCGAGAGTGCTCCCGAAGAAGCTTATACTTTTTTATCTAATACAATCAATTACTCTCAGGTAAAAAAAGCGACATGCAAATCTTGTCTTGCTGATGACGATGACTTCAAAGCCAAAATACAGGCCTTGTCTCAACTCTCTCCAAAAGACTTGCTGGCCAAACTTGAAGAAGAAAAAATAAAAGTTCTTATTCTCTCATCCGGCAGAAAAAATCCATCCAAACTTTTCTACTGGGGACAGATCCGTGAAGACAAAGGTCACCTCACTCAGATCTCTGCCATTGAAGGGGCCATGGGAAAAACATTATGTCAGGGTGAGAAACCTGAATCCCTGGATGCAACAACCATCGTGCTCGCAAGCGACTCCCCATACAGCACCCTGATTCATGAATACATCCACGTCATGCAGATTAAAAAAGATGTATCGTGGTGTCCGGTTTCTAAAAGACTTTGGACAGAGAAACCAGCAGCGACTGAAATCCGTATGGTCAGAGACAGAGAATGGGATGCCCGCTTAGTCCTTTGGAACCTTCTCACTGGCCCTCAGATGAATGTGGAGGATCAAATTATCGTCGCTGAAGGTATTCTTCGAGAATCAGAAGGAAGAAAGAACTTCGACCCGAATGCTGCTCGATTCATATCCGATAATAAGATTCAGTTATACTTACAGCAAAAAATTGAAGAGTATAAAAAGGCCATTTTAAAATAATCCCTGAGTAAATTGTTCCTCTTAATTAATTTATTTTTTATTTAATAAGTAAGTTATTATTTAGTTAAGAGGAAACCCATGAATAATCTTTCAACTAAAACTGAAGCTGAAGTGAGCTCTTTTATCAATCTTATGCCTTCAGCAATTCTGTGGATTGACCAGAATCAGAAAATCAAAAACGCCAATGATATCTTTTTATCTATAATCAATAAATCAAAAGAAGAAGTTGTCGGAACTGACCTTACCCAATACCCTCTGCAAAATTTAAAGCAGTACTTCTCTCACATTGATCTTTTAAGAAACCGCGATATAAAAATCGTCGATCACTTCGAAATCGACAATGAGAAAAAGACTGTGCGCTTTTACATTAAAGAGATTGAAGAAGAAAACTCTTATCTCATCATGGGGATTGATATCTCTAATGAAATTTATCGTTCAGAAGCTCACGAAGAAATCAGAAGGCAACAGGAAGAAAACGCTCGTTTTATGATGATCGGTCAGATCGCAACCGGTGTGGCCCATGAGATTAATAACCCTTTGGCCATCATTTCCGGCTTTCTATTCAACATGAAAAGAACTTTGGAAAAAGAAGGTGCTAATTTAAATACTGAGTACTTTTTGGATAAAATTTCAAAGTCGGCCATCAACATTGATCGCATCGCCATGATTGTCAGAGGTCTGAAATTCCTTTCAAGAAATGACCTGACCTCTCCATTTGAAGATGTTCATATCCAGGAAATTATCGGTCACGCTTTGGATATTTGTTCTGAAAAGTTTAAAGCAACTGGAGTGACTCTCGTCATTGGTGATTCAACGCCTGAAATGATTGTCAACTGCAGGCCAGTTCAACTCACTCAAGTTCTCATCAACCTTTTAACAAATGCTCATGATGCTGTCTTGGAAAGTGAAAAGAAGTTAGTTCGCATCAGTTTCAAAAAAGACGATCGCAACTTTACGGTCTCTGTAACTGATAGCGGCCCAGGTGTTCCCCTAGAAATAAGAGACCAAATCATGAAGCCTTTTTTTACCACAAAATTTGCCAACAAAGGTGTAGGTCTGGGGCTCAGTACTTCACGAATCATTGTTCAGGATCACAAAGGTGAATTGTTACTCGACCAAACTAATCCTGAAACAACTTTTAATATCATTCTCAAAAATAAACTTTAAGGATTTGAAGGCGCTGGATTCTCACTTCCTAAAGAGGACCCGCTACCCTGTCCTGCCTGACTTCCATCTTTTTCCGTTGAAGTGTTAGGGCCTGGCTCAAAGTCTGATATTTTGTCACGTTTAGTGCATGAGATTGATAAAAGCATTGTCAGCATAACCATTATTGTAAGTTTCATAAAATCCTCCTGAATTAATTTGAATAAACTATTCAAAAAAAGCTTATGAATATAAGTGCAATAATTTTGCCTATAAATAGTGATGAAAAGAGGTCTGAATACTAAAGGGATGAGGCATTTTTCAATCAAAATTGGTAAAATGCCTCATGTTGAATTTAATTAAGCTGCTTTTTTATTTTCTGTAGAAGAAACGATATCTCTGATCATTTCACGCTCACGTGCTCTTCCTATTTCCGCTTTCTTCAATCCACGTTTCATCATGAAAATATAATATTTCATGCGCATATAACCATACAAGCTGATTTCTCCCACCTGAATGATGTCTTCTTCTTTATTATAATTAACCCAGGCCTGGCAAAACAACATATACTTCAAATCATTTGATCTGGAGATCTTATGAAAGTCTGTCGTAAACCCCATATCCTGAGAGTTAGAAGTTAAAATAAAACGTTTATAGTTCACGTCGAGCTTACCTGGATCTGGAAAATAATTATCCATGTACTCGTCTTTTAAAATTTTTACGACATCCTTATAATTTTTTGGTGCCACTTTTAGATTAACATCCGGACTAGGCCAGCTATCTGGAATCATCGTCACAAAATCCTCTATGATAGAAGGAGTACTGCTAATGTTAGTCGCATAGATCGGCCCTAAAATTTCAAAGACCATACAATAATTCCCATAGGCCAAAAGTCCAACACAATTGGCCCCAGGATTTTTAGAAATAACAACTAATCCAGCGTGAATGACTGGTTTATTATTAATAGAGCTTAGAATCGGACTGAGCAAAAATCCCGCGGGACTATCTTCGAGAATAACTATCCCGATAATAGTATTCTTCAAATGATTTCTAATTTCAGTCAGAGTTAATTTCTTATCCAGCATTTTATTAACAACATTAGCACCCGACTCTTCGTTAATTCGGACTAATGAGTTGTGCAAGTTCTTAAGCGAGATATCATCAAGATTTTCTCCTGGTTTATAATAATGAACCAGTTCAGTCTCTCCAATCTTAAATTGTCTTTTCATAGTCTTCCCCTTCAACCATTAAAACTAATTAAGAAACTTTACGAATGTTTTTAAATTTAATTTCACCACGCATGATTGTGTGATCGTATTGATTATAAAAAATTCCTGCGTGATCGGTATGAGGCTGACCGGCCAGAATTTTCACCGTCTCATTGGCCATAAGAACACCTGAAAGCCAAACGACAGGTGCTAAACTGGGACGAATTCTTTTATTGTGTGCGATACCATGAACGAGTTCACGGTCAATAATGTCATAAGGGTTGAAATGAGAAAAAGTATACTCAATTTCTTTTGCGACGGCCTTTGCACACAGCTCATCTGTAATATCATCTAATGAAACTCCAAGCGTCGGCAGATCCATAAATTCTTCCCAGTGAGGAGACTCAGGTTTCATGACAAACACACTGGCAAAAGGAGTAAGCCACGCATCGACAATCGTAAGTTTTTTCTGTCTTGCCGTTCGCTCTAGAATCAGACTCGCATACATCTTATCCATACCATTAATAATAATCTGAACTCCTTCAAGCAGCTCTTCAATATTGTCTCTGGTCACACCTTGTGTGTAACTTTCGATTTTTAAATTGGGATTAATTTTTAGGAGCTCTTCTTTTAAAACTTCAACTTTATATCTACCGATAGTTTGAATATTAGAATGCAGCTGACGGTTGAAATTTGTCTCTTCAAAAATATCAAAGTCGCAAATTTTAATTGTCCCTACACCCATCCTGACCAGAACTTCTGCGGCCACTCCGCCCATTCCACCAACTCCGGCAACCAATACAGCTCCATTACAAATTTTACGTTGCTCTTCTTCAGTTACAAGACCCAGGTTGCGAGAGTAGAACATATAAAGTCCCCCTTTATTTCATAAAGAATAAATTCGATTCTTAAGAGTCTAAATAGGATTTGGAATACTGATAATTATATTTAATTTGAGACTAATTACGAAGGCTTGAGCCTGGCAAAATATTCTTGAACGGACCCTGATTGGTAACTATTTGTGGCACGAAGGCATCAAGTTCCACTACGAATACTGATCCGTGAGGAACGTTTAATTCTACTGAAATTCGGCCATTAAAGAGCTTCACATAATTTAAAACGATCCCAAGGCCAAAACCCGTTCCCGTTTCTCCCATTGTTCCAATAGAGCTGTTTCTCAGCTTCTTTGTAAACAATGAATGTCTCTCTTCAAAAGGAATTCCCATCCCCTGATCGCTTACAGTAATAATGACTCTCTCACCAACAAGTCTTGCTCGGAGCTCAATCGTCTCGCCTTCAGGTGAAAACTTAATTGCATTGGCCATTAAGTTTCCTAAAACGTTTGTCTCAAGAGATGAAGCTTCTGCTAAAACAGATATACTTGGATGCACTTCATTTTTACATTTAAGAGTTAACTTTTTATGATCAAGCTGAGTCTGAAAATCGTATTGCACAGACATAAAGATTTTTTCAATATCAACTGGAACAATATCAATTCCGCGAAGTGAAGTAACTTCCATGTTCTGAACATTCTTTAAAATATTATATAGTTTATTAGAACTGTTTTTAGCGATGCTAAGATATTTTTGATCTTCCTCGCTTAGTTCTTCATTTCTCATAGTCTTTTTAAGGTAGTAATCAATGATACTGATCTGATTAGCGACATCGTGAGACACAATTCTTAACAGCTGAGACTTCTCATCAATAATCTTTGAAAGCTCGATTGATTGATTTTCTAAATCTGTAATCAACTCAATAGTACTTGCGTCTCCAGTGAAGATGCTTAAAAATCTTTTCCAGACAAGTTTGAAATAAGAAGTGTGCTTTAAATAAACTGTATACTCGCCTCTTCTTTCAGTAATTCTCGCCGCAACTTTTGCTTTTGGTAAACCAAGTACAGTTGGAAGAGTTTCGAACAAGTGAGTGTATGTTTGAAGTAGTAACGGACAATCAACAAGCTCAGGATGGATATTAATTTCCATTGTAACTTGTTTGCTGTTATTTTTTTTGTATTTGAAAGTCACACTTTCTTTAAATAAGTGCTTCGCTACAAAAGTCGCGGTATACCAATAGATAGTTTTAACATCTAATAAACCAGTACCAACTTTTCTAATCAGAGCAATGTTCTCATTATAGATACCAAGGTATCCAATTTCTTTTGCAGTTTCCTCTGCACCAATATGAACTGCACAGTTAGCGTACATTTTTACGAACTGATCCCACGAATGTCTCTTCTGATGATCATCCATATACTCCATTTTTAGACCAGTGCCTTCGATCAATAGATTTCTATCGATGTTATGCTTATCTAATGCGTTGAACAGAGCAACGGCAGCTAAATTGAGTAATTCCATATTCGCACAATACCAAACTGTTAGAGTCCATTCAATGAGATGGGTATATTTTATATTTAGGCGTTACCACTTAACCTACTAATTTTATAAAAATAATATTAGGATTGCGTTAAATCTTACTTTCCTCTTATGGACTGTCAGGCCTTTGTTATTAAACAAAAAATGATCAATCACCTAATGGGCCAAGTATATTCCGAAAGGGATAACTTTAACACATCAATTTTATCCTTCGAAAAACTTATACTTTTGAAGTCTCTTTCTTTGTTTTTTGACTCAGGAAAAATTTAAATATGATGAAATCATTGTCATTTTTAATACCCAATAAATGGGCACTTTAACTCTCATCTCACGTCGGAATGACAAGGATAAAGATCTGTAATTCCTCGTGCTCCTCCATGAGAAATTTTCAGCACCTGATCCTTGATATACTCTCTCCATGATTGAAAAAATGACTTTCGTTATTTATAAAAACATCCCATCTGAAAGATATGCTCCTTACAAAGATCCCCATCGTCCACTTCATGCCAGAAGTCTGGATGTCGTTAAAAAGCGTATCAAGCTTGAAAAAATAATGATGGAAAAAGAAATAGTAGAAAATATGAAAGAAGAAATTCGTTATCAAAGACGGGTTGAAAAAGAATATGCTGCTCATCGCAGACTTTTAAACATCATTTAAACTTCTCATTTGTCACTCTGACTAAAATTCTATTATGCTACCTTCATGAATAAGGATTTATCCCAGGCAGAAATTAATGACGTAACCGACACCGCTTTGTGGGTTGCTGCTT